>NZ_JBVVOS010000002.1:0-445083 GCF_055807515.1 Bradyrhizobium sp. Kon69
CGATCGAAGCTGTTGTCTCGCATCTGAATTCTCCCCGTACAGGATGAATTCGATCAGCGAATTAGTGAACATGCACAGCAATGACGGCGGGAAGGCTGCGCGAGCCGGACCCTACGGCCGCAGATAGAGATAGCCCTGCGACTGGAGCTCGGCCAAGCGGACGACGCCGCCTTTCTCCGCGCTGACGAAGCCCGGCAGGAGATCCGTGAGCGTGACGTTCTGCGCCTTCATCGTGTTGCCGCAGGCGGCAAGCTCGACGCCATCCTTGGAGAAATCGCCGACGCGCTTGCTGATGTCAGGGTTGGCTTGCGCCGAGTGAAACGCCTTCAGCGCCGGCCCGTGGATCACCAGCGCGATCGTCACATGCTCGGGGCCGCCGACGCCCTCGATGTGGTTCTGGATGTTGCCGAGCACGAAGTTGACCTTCTCGGCATCGCTCAAATGATAGACCACCTTCAGCTTGTTGCCTGTGCCGGCTTCGGTCGCGGCCTTGGCGCTGGAGGCGCCAAGCGCCGCGCCCAAGCCCGAGATGGCGCTCCACAACATGTTCCGGCGGTTCATGACGATCTCCCTCGATTGCGCCGGACACATATCATTTGTGGCGGAGCGCGGCGAGTTCCTTGCGGTCGGTCACGAGCGAGGCGCATTCCTTGTTGTCCGTTCGATCCAGGCGGAAAATCCCGTCGTCGGCACCGGCGACCAGTGACAGTTCGGCATCCTCATCCGGCTTGTTGTTCTGCCAGACCCTGACGCGTGCCAGCCGCACGATCGCCGATTTGTCGTCCTTTGAGAGCGCGACGCCGATGCCGCCGCCCTCGCAGTCGACGCCGCAACCGAGGCGGATTTCGGTGCCGTCCTTGGTGAACACGGCGTGATGACAGGAGCCGCTGGAGTCGAAATCGCCGGAGCGGTGACGATATCTGAAGCCGAGGCGGAAGGAGTTGTGGAGCTGCTTGTCCTCCGTGTCCAATTCGGCCGAGATCAGCAGCTTCATCGAAGCGACCTTCTGCTTCGGATGGCGCGCCAGATGCTCGGCGTCGTAGCGCCGCACGAAGCAGGCATAGGCCTTGCTGCCGGGTGCGCCGGCATACATGCGCGCGTTGAAGGTCTCGGCTTCGGACTTGTTGGCCTCACGGATATCGTCAGCCTCCTCAGCGTGAGCGGCGCCGCCGAGCGCGGCAAGGAGGACGGCAGCAAAAAGAGAAAGCTTCATGATGGCCTCGCATGCAGCAACTGAGCGGTACGCTGTAGACGCGGCCCAGGTGCGACGCGTTCATGGTCCGCACATCACTGACACGATCATCGGCGGAGCGAGGTGACTGGTTCCACGCCGGGCATTAGTCGTCGATGGGGTCATGAAGGTTCATTCGATGTGACGCCTTCGCCTTTCGGAACTCGACGCCCTGCGGTTCTTCCGACATTGCCCGACTTCATCGATGTGATAGCCTTCACAGACGATCGCCTCTGGCGGTTGTAGGCTGGGGGCCTGCCTTGTAAGTTTGTGGAGTCCCCCCGCGATGGGCGAAATTCGCAACTTCAGATCCGGGAATGACGAGCCGCCCACGCACGGCCCGATGCCTCGTCGTCTCGCGGCCATCATTGTCGGTGACATCGCTTCCTACAGCCGCCTGATGCAGGCCGACGAGGAGGGCACGCACGTCCGCGTCAAGCGGATCGAGCGGGATCTCATCCAGCCCAGCATCGTCGAACACCATGGAAATCTTGTGAAGACGACGGGCGATGGCTTCATCGCGATCTTCGACAGTCCGGTCGAGGCCGTGCGATGCAGCATCGTCATCCAGCAGAATCTCATCGGCCGCAACGCCTCGCTTCCGAAGGAGACGAGGATCGAGTACCGGATTGGTGTCAATCTCGGTGACGTCATCGTGGAGCCGGATGACGTCTACGGCGATGGTGTCAACATCGCGACGCGCATCGAGGGCATCGCCGAGCCAGGCCAGGTCTTTATCTCCGGCGCGATCTACGAGCAGATCAAGCACAAGGTCGTGTGCGGTTACGAGTCGCTCGGGGACCGCAAAGTCAAGAACATCACCGATCCCGTGCGCGTCTATAAAGTGCTGCCGGATGCAGACGCGGTCGGCAGGACGCGGGGACGGCGCGAGAATGCTCTGATCTTTCTCCTGGGAATCACGCTGTCGGTGATGGCCGCCGGCGTGCTGTGGTATCTGCTGGCTCAGGCGCCGGGCAGGGTGGGCGAGCAGGCCGCCGTCACACCCGTTTCTCCTGCCGCATCACCGAGCCCGCAGCCTCCGCCGCGCGAAGCGACGCCGCAGACGCCGCAGCCTTCTCCCTCGTCGGCTTCATCACCTCCATCGCCGGCTCCCGCGTCAAGTCAATCGGCAAGTCAGTCGCCAATCCCCATCCGCGAACCCGAGATGGTCGCCATTCGCGGCGGCAGCTTTGCGATGGGAAGCAACGACGACCCGACCGAGCGTCCTGTCCATCAGGTGACGGTCAAGCCGTTCTCGATCGGAAAATATCCGGTGACCGTGCAGGAATGGAACGAGTGCGCCGCTGCAAAGGCGTGCGGCTTCACGGCCATCGGCAAGGACGATGCACCGGTCAGCAATGTGAGCTGGACCGACGCGCAGCAATATGCGGCCTATCTCGCGCAGGCGACGAAGAAGACTTATCGGCTTCCGAGCGAAGCCGAATGGGAATATGCCGCGCGGGGCGGAACGCAGACCAAATATTGGTGGGGCGACAAGCTGCAGCCGGGCATGGCCGGCTGCAAGGATTGCGGTGATCTCGCGGCCGAGCAGCCGGCGAAGGTCGGCAGCTTCAGGCCGAATCCGTTCGGGCTCCACGACATGGGCGGCGGCGTCGATCAGTGGGTCGAGGACTGCTGGCACAAGACCTATCAGGGTGCGCCCGGCGACGGCTCGGCATGGAGCAGCGGGGACTGCAGCGCTCATGTCCTGCGCTCGGGCTCCTGGAAGAACGATTCGCGATATGTGCGGCCGTCCAACCGCGACGGCTACGACACCAATGTTCGCTATCCCACGCACGGATTCCGCGTGGCGCTCAGTCCCTAAGTGGTGGAGTTGGTTTGATGCAGATCTTTCGTTGCGTCGCGCTGGCGGCGGCGCTCGCATTGCTCCCGGGGGCAGCCTTTTCACAAGGCAAGGCAGCTCCCAAGGACGCCAAGCTCTATTTCATCACCCCGCATGACGGGCAGAAGGTCCGTGGCGGATTCTGGGTGCGGTTCGGCTTGCGCAACATGGGAGTGACCCATGCCGGCGACGAGTATCAGAACGCCGGTCACCATCACTTGCTGATCGACGTCAACGACCCCATCGATCCCAAGGAGCCGATCCTGCAGGACAAGTCGCATCTGCATTTCGGGGCAGGGCAGACCGAAACGCTGCTCGAGCTTCCGCCCGGGACGCACACGCTTCAACTCGTGCTGGGCGATGCCAGGCACTATCCGTTCGAGCCGCCCATCGTGTCGGAGAAGATCACCATACGCGTCAGGCAGCCCGCCACGGCACGGTAAGCGATCACCGCAGGCTGGCGTTGAACTTGTCCAGCGCCGCGGAGCCCGGGCAGAGCGTGTCGGCTTCCAGCGTGTTGAGCGGCGTCTCGACCGTGTTGAGATGCTCGTGCAGATCTTCCGCATCAGGGTCGACATAGAGCAGGCCGGTGACGATCTGTCCCTTGGCGGCGTGCTTTTGCAGGAAGGTCTGGGCGCCGAGCCGGTCATGCGGATCGTAGTCGGCGTCGATCTTGCGCAGCGCGATCCTGCTGCCGTCATGCTGCTCGACCATTTGCACCGTGCCCGGTGCGTAATCCACCGCGATGGGATCGCGGCCGACCAGCACGTCGAGCCGGTTTACCGCATCATTGTGCTCGCGGACATAGTCGAAGCTCTTGGTGGAGCCGGCGTGGTTGTTGAAGGCGATACACGGGCTGATGACGTCGATGAACGACGCGCCCTTGTGGCGGATCGCGGCGGCGATCAGCGGCACGAGCTGGGTCTTGTCGCCGGAGAACGAGCGCGCGACGAAAGTCGCCCCCAACTGCAGCGCGATGGCGACGAGGTCGATGGCGTTGTCGGTGTTGGTGACGCCCTTCTTGCTCTTCGAGCCACGGTCGGCGGTCGCCGAGAACTGGCCCTTGGTCAGACCGTAGACGCCGTTGTTCTCGACGATATAGGTCATGTTGACGCCGCGCCGGATCGAATGCGCGAACTGGCCGAAGCCGATCGAGGCGGAATCGCCGTCGCCGGAGACGCCGAGATAGATCAGGTCGCGATTGGCGAGATTGGCGCCGGTCAGGACGCTGGGCATGCGGCCGTGCACGGAGTTGAAGCCGTGCGAATTGCCGAGGAAATAGTCCGGCGTCTTCGACGAGCAGCCGATGCCCGAGATCTTCGCAACTCGGTGCGGTTCGATCGAAAGCTCATAGCAGGCCTCGATGATCGAGGCCGTGATCGAGTCGTGGCCGCAGCCGGCGCACAGCGTCGAGATCTTGCCTTCGTAATCGCGATGGGTGTAGCCGAGCTCGTTCTTCTTCAGCCCGGGATGGTGGAATTTCGGCTTTGCAATGTAGGTCATGACAGTCTCTCTCTGCTCCCTCTCCCCGCTCTTCGCGGGGAGAGGGTCGGGGTGAGGGGCTCTTTCGACGAGCTCGACTCGTGGTGAGTCCCCCTCACCCGGATTGCTGCGCAATCCGACCTCTCCCCGCACGCGGGGAGAGGTGATTGCATCCGATGCCTGCGCCTTACCATCATGACACGGCCTTGCGGAGCGGGGTCACCTTGAGGTGATCCTGGTGGTCGCCAATGGCTTTTGCGATGAAGCGGGCGGTGATCGGCGAGCCGTCGTAATGCACGATCGGCACCAGCCGCACCGGGTCGATGCCGTTCTCGTTGACGATGAGCTGGCGCAGCTGGCTGTCGCGGTTCTGCTCCACCACGTAGACGAAATCGTGCTCGGCGAGGAAGCTCGCTACGCTCGAATGGAACGGGAAGGCGCGGATGCGTAGGCGATCGAGCTGATGCCCGCGCGCTTCCAGCAAGCCGATCGCCTCGTCCATCGCCGGCGTGGTCGAGCCGAAATAGATCACGCCGTATTTGGTCGGCCGTTCCGCATTGGCCTGGAGCGGCCGCGGTACCAGATCCTGCGCGGTCTCGAACTTGCGCATCAGCCGCTGCATGTTGTCGGCGTAGACCGAGCCTTCCTCGGAGTAACGCGCATAGCGGTCACGCGACGTGCCGCGGGTAAAAAAGGAGCCCTTGGTCGGATGCGTGCCGGGATAGGTTCGGTACGGGATGCCGTCGCCGTCGACGTCGAGATAGCGGCCGAAATCGCGGCCTTCGTCCAGCATCTCCGCAGTCATCACCTTGCCGCGGTCATATTGCTTGGAATCGTCCCATTTCAGCGGACGGCAGAGCCGGTGGTTCATGCCGATGTCGAGGTCGAGCATCAGGAAGATGGTGGTCTGGAGCCGCTCGGCGAGATCGAAGGCCGCGGCCGCGAACTCGAACGCCTCGGCGGGATCCTCGGGGAATAGCAGCACATGCTTGGTATCGCCATGCGAAGCATAGGCGCAGGCGATGATGTCGCATTGCTGGGTGCGGGTCGGCATGCCCGTGGAGGGGCCGGCGCGCTGGATGTTCATGATCACGGCCGGGATTTCGGCGAAATACGACAGGCCGATGAACTCGGTCATCAACGAGATGCCGGGGCCGGAGGTCGCGGTGAAGGCGCGCGCGCCGTTCCAGGAGGCGCCGATCACGATGCCGATTGAAGCGAGCTCGTCCTCGCCCTGCACGATGGCGTATTTCGCCTTGCCGGTTTCCGGGTCGTGCCGGTACTTCTTGCAGTGCGCGGTGAAAGCCTCGGCCACCGACGAGGACGGCGTGATCGGATACCAGGCGCACACCGTGGCGCCGCCATAGACGGCGCCAAGTGCGGCGGCGCTGTTGCCTTCGATGAAGATGCGGTCGCCGACCTTGTCGGACTTCTTCACCCGAAGCCCGGTCGGGCATTTCAGATTCTGCAGCGCCCAGTCGCGGCCCAGATGCAGCGCGTGGACGTTGGAGGACAGGAGCTTCTCCTTGCCCTTGTATTGCTCGCCGATCAGCTGCTCGATCAGCTTCGGATCCATGTCGAGCAGCGCCGAGAGCGCGCCGAGATAGATGATGTTCTTGAAGAGCTGGCGCTGGCGCGGATCGGTGTAAGTCGAGTTGGTGATCGCGGTCAGGGGGACGCCGATCACGGTGATGTCGTCGCGGAATTTGGTCGACGGCATCGGCTTGGTGGAATCATAGAACAGATAGCCGCCGGGCTCGATCCCGGCGACGTCCTTGTCCCAGGTCTGCGGGTTCATGGCGACCATCATGTCGACGCCGCCGCGGGCGCCGAGATGGCCGTCTTCGGTCACCCGCACCTCGTACCAGGTCGGCAGGCCCTGGATGTTGGAGGGGAAGATGTTACGGGGGCTCACCGGAACGCCATGGCGCAGGATGGCGCGCGCAAACATCTCGTTGGCGCTGGCCGAGCCCGATCCGTTGACGTTGGCGAAGCGGACGACGAAGTCGTTTACGCTGCTGATCGGCTTTTTGTCGGACATGTCGAACCCGCTTGAGTCATCTCGATCAAATATTTCTGCATGTCCCAGGCGCCGGTGGGACAGCGCTCGGCGCAGAGCCCGCAATGCAGGCAGACATCCTCGTCCTTGACCATCACGCGCCCGGTCTTGAGGTCGCTGGACACATAGAGATCCTGGTCCGGATGCAACGAGGGCGCTTTCAGGCGCTGACGGAGATCGCCTTCCTCGCCATTGTCAGTGAAGGTGATGCAGTCCATCGGACAGATGTCGACGCAGGCGTCGCACTCGATGCAGAGCGAGGTCGAGAACACGGTCTGGACGTCGCAGTTCAGGCAGCGATGGGCTTCGCCCAGCGCAAGCTTGACGTCGTAACCGAGCTCGACCTCGGTGCGGATGTCCTTCAGCGCGATCACCTTGTCGCGATGCGGCACCTTGTAGCGCTTGTCATTGGAGATGTCGTTGTCATAGCTCCATTCGTGGATGCCCATCTTCTGTGACGAGATGTGCACCTCCGGCAATGGTCGCTCGGTGACATCCTCGCCCGAGAGCATCTTGTGGATCGACAGCGCGGCGTCATGGCCCTGCGCCACCGCCCAGATGATGTTCTTCGGCCCGAACGCAGCGTCGCCGCCGAAGAACACTTTTGGATTGGTGGATACGAACGTCTTCGGATCGACCTTGGGCATGTGCCATTTGTCGAACTCGATGCCGCAATCCTGCTCGATCCAGGGGAAGGCGTTCTCCTGGCCGACCGCGACCAGCACGTCATCGCATTCGATGGTCTGGTCCGGCTCGCCCGAGGGCACGAGGTTGCGGCGGCCCTTGGCATCGTATTCGGCCTTCACCTTCTGGAAGGTGATGCCGGTGAGCTTGCCGTTGTCATGGACGAAAGCTGTGGGAACGAGGAAGTTGAGGATCGGGATGTCCTCGTGGAGTGCGTCTTCCTTCTCCCAGGGCGAGGCCTTCATCTCCTCGAAGCCGGAGCGCACGACGACCTTCACCTCTTCGCCGCCGAGGCGGCGCGCGGTGCGGCAGCAATCCATCGCGGTGTTGCCGCCGCCGAGCACGATGACGCGCTTGCCGATCTTGTCGGTATGGCCGAACGAGACCGAGGACAGCCAATCGATGCCGATATGGACGTTGGCGGCGGCTTCCTTGCGTCCGGGAATGTCGAGCTCGCGGCCGCGCGGTGCGCCGGAGCCGACGAAGATAGCGTCATACTTCTCCGCGAGCAGCGCCTTCATGCTCTCGATGCGGTGGCCGCCCTTGAAATCGACGCCGAGACCCAAGATGTAGCCGGTCTCCTCGTCGATGACTGAATCCGGCAGGCGGAATTTCGGGATCTGCGAGCGCATCATGCCGCCGGCTTTGGGATCGGCGTCGAACACCGTGCAGTGATAGCCGAGCGGCGCGAGATCGCGGGCCACCGTCAGCGAAGCGGGACCGCCGCCGACGAATGCAACGCGCTTGCCGTTCTTGGCTGAGGGCCGCGGCAGGCGTTGCGTGATGTCATCCTTGAAGTCAGCGGCGACGCGCTTGAGGCGGCAGATCGCGACCGGGGTCTCCTCGACGCGTCCGCGGCGGCACGCCGGCTCGCATGGACGATCGCAGGTACGTCCCAGAATTCCGGGAAACACGTTCGATTTCCAATTGATCATATAGGCGTCGCTGTAGCGGCCTTGGGCGATCAGTCGGATGTATTCGGGAACGGGAGTGTGCGCAGGACAGGCCCATTGGCAATCGACTACTTTGTGAAAGTAGTCGGGGGCCGCAATATCGGTCGGTTTCATTCCTACCCTGTCCGCGCAGGCTCAAAGACCCGGCGGCCTTTTCTTGAGCTTGGCGAACGCTAACGCGCGGCGATCTGGTTTCTGAATGACGTCATTGGGTTAGCTTATTAGAACCGGTCCGAAGTACAACGGCAAATTTGGGGGGTCACCGGCTTTCATGGGAGCCCAGCGCGCACATCATTAATGGCCGCGCGAGATGCGTGCGATGCAACATGTATACTTTGCCCTATCCTCGTCATTGCGAGGAGCCCTTGCGACGAAGCAATCCAGACTGCGACCGCGGAAAGACTCTGGATTGCTTCGCTGCGCTCGCAATGACGGCGTTGGCGGCAGCGCAGCAATGTCCCCACGTCAGCCCCGCGCGATGTCGCTCTTCGCGAGGTCCCACATCAGGCTGTAGGTGCCGACCGACACGGGAGGCGGGAATGGCGAGGCGGCAGGGCCGGTGAAGCGCGCGGCAATCACGGCCGAGACCGCGCCGACATGCGTGCCGTCGATCAGCACGAACCAGTCGCGCGCGCCTTCGTTGCGCACCGCCGGAATGTCCGCCGTCGCGCCCGACAATTCCGGTTCGCTCTCGAGCAGATGCATCGAGATGATGCCGTCGTGCTTGTCCGGCGCCAGCCGTTCTTGCAGTGCGTCACGCCACCCGGCTGCATTGTCCGGCGTCGGCCGCAGCCGGACCACGCCGAGCGCCGCGCCGCGGCCGGTACCGTTGCTGATCGTTATGCGTGCGACCACGCGCAGCATGTCCTTGAAATGCGCCATGCTCCGCCGCGACCATTCGGTTTGATTGGCGAGCCGCGCCCGGTAGGCGGGACTGTCGAGCACGTCGAGTGTCGTGGTTGAATACAGCGAGAGATATTTGGGATTGGCCGCGTGCGCGACATAGCGCCGCGCCTCCAGAAAGCCGTCGATCGCAACGCGCTCTTCGAAATGCTCGCGATCGTACCAGCGATTGAAATCGGCTTCATCTGAAACATCGATGTTCATCGACGTCAGCGGCATGCCTTGACCTGCGAGTGGCATGTCCTTGTCCCGCTATCGCGAAATCCTCGAAGCGATATCCGCGATCGACTTCATGACCGCGTCTCGCACGCCGGTATCATAGAGCGAATGGCCGGCTTCTTCCACGACGCGAATCTCGGAACCCGGCCACGCTTTCGCGAGCGCCTGCGATGTCTCGGGAGGGCACAACAGATCGTAGCGGCCCTGGACGATGATGCCGGGAATGCCGTCGAGCTTGCCGGCATTCCGCAATAACTGGTTCTCCGTCATGAAGCTGTCCTGGACGAAATAATGCGCCTCCATGAACGGCGTCGCCGGCAATGTGCGCCACACGTTCAGCGACGCCAGGTCGATCCGCGTCTTTGCCGCCTTGTGCTCCGACAGGGCGCGCTCGGTGTCGTGCCAGGCGCGCGATGCGGGGCCATGCACGGCCGGATCGGTATCGAGGATGCGGCGATAGTAGGCTTCCACCGGCCGCGCGCGTTCCTCCACCGGCAGCACGCTGAGAAAATCCTCGTAGAGCGCGGGGTAGAATTGCGACAGGCGCGAGGTGAAGGCGGTCTCGACTTCAGCACGCGTGCCGAGAAACGTCGCGCGGAGCGCAATCCCGGAGACGCGCTCGGGATGGGCCTGCGCATAAGCCAGCGCCAGCGTCGCGCCCCAGGATCCGCCGACCACCATCCAGCGCGCGATGCCGAATTTCTCGCGGATCTTTTCCATGTCCGCGATCAGATGCTGCGTGGTGTTGTGCTGGCGCGATCCCTTCGGCCGGCTGCGGCCGCAGCCACGCTGGTCGAACAGCACGGCATGGAAACGGTCGGGATCGAACAGCCGGCGGTGGTCGGGCTGGCAGCCGCTGCCGGGGCCGCCATGCAGATAGACCGCGGGGATTCCGTCGGTGCGGCCGACGCTCTCGACATAGAGCTCGTGGCCGTCGCCGACGTCGAGCATTTCGGAGGTCAGCGGTGCAAAGGGATCGGCGCGCTTGCCTGAGCTGGCCGCGTCGGCGTCAGGCACCATTCTCGGATTCCAGGGTGCCGCCGGCGAAATTGCGGTAGAGGAAGCGGTTGGTGTCGCCCTCGGCCTCGCGCTCGGCCTGCTTGAAGATGGTCTCGTGCAGCGGCGACAGCGCACAGGCCGGATCGGTGTTGGCGGCGTCACCGGTCAGCGCAAAGGCCTGGCAGCGGCAGCCGCCGAAATCGATCTCGCGGAATTCGCAACTCTTGCACGGCTCCTTCATCCAGCCGGTGCCGCGATAGCGGTTGAAGGCGTCCGAGTTCTGCCAGATCCAGGCGATCGAATGGTTGGAGCGCACCGATTCGAAGTCGAGCCCGGTGATGCTCTCGGCGGCGTGGCAGGGCAGCACCTTGCCGGCCGGCGAGATGTTGAAGAACTGCCGGCCCCAGCCGCCCATGCACTTCTTCGGCCGCAGCGCGTAATAATCGGGCACGACATAGTCGATCGTCAGCCGGCCCTTCAGCCGCTCGCGCGCCTCCTCGACGATGCGGGTGCACTCGTCGAGCTGCGCCACCGTCGGCATCAGCGCGGCGCGGTTCTTCAGCGCCCAGCCGTAATATTGCACATTGGCAACCTCGAGCCGGTCGGCGTCGAGATCGACCGACATCTGGATGATATCGGGCAGCTGATGCAGGTTCTGCCGGTGCATCACCGCATTCACGGTGAGCGGCAAATCGAGCTCGCGCGTCCATTTTGCCACTTCGAGCTTTTTGCGGTGCCCGTTTTTGTAGCCGCCGACGCGATCGGCGAGGGCTTCTTCAACGCCCTGGAAACTGATCTGAACGTGGCAGAGCCCGGCATCGGCCAACTCGCTCAGCCGCTCGCGCGTCAGCAGCACAGCCGAGGTGATGAGGTTGGTGTAGAGGCCGACGTCGCTCGCATGCTTGACCAGTTCGACGAGGTCCTTGCGCGCCGTCGGCTCGCCGCCGGAGAAATGCACCTGGAGCACGCCGATCTCGGCGAGCTCGCTCAATACCTTCTTCCATTCCTCGGTGGTCAGTTCCTTGCCCGAGCGGTCGAGCTCGACCGGGTTGGAGCAATAGGGGCATTGCAGCGGGCAGCGATGGGTGATCTCGAGCAGCACGGCGAGCGGAATGCCGAACGTCTCCGCCGTCGAGCGGCTCTTCTCCAGCACCGCGAGGCTGTCGCTGCCGTCGGGCGGAATGGTGGGATTGCCGAGCACATCGCTCATGACGTCTTCTCCCGGGCCTCCGTGAGAAAGCCCTTGTCGGCGAGGTCCTGCAGCATGACGATGACGTCGGCCAGGATCGCCTCGCGCGGCGCGGCGTATTTTGCCGCGAGCTGGTCGGACATTTCGCCAACATTGCGCTCGCCGTCGCAGAGCTGCAAGACCTCGACCGCGATCTCGTCCGGCGCCAGTACGCGTTCGGGCGCCAGGATCACCCAGACCTTTCGCGTCTCGTCATATTTCAGCTTGGCGTGCCGCGGCAGCACAGGCCGGCTGGTCTCACTGACGCTGATGTTGCGCGGCCCGGCCATTGTTCCTCAGCTCGCCTTTTGCTGTTCTTGGGGCACGAACGCGCCCGGCGGAATGTGACCCTCGACATAGGCGTGTTGGAGCGCGTCGAGCTGCACCCAGAGCACGTTGGTCTTGAAGATCAGCGCGTTGCAGACGGACGCGCGTTGTTCGGGCGTGGTGGCATGCGCCTTGACATAGTCGAGCGCAAACCCGGCGTCGCGCGGCGCCTGCGCCAGCCGGCGCTTGAAGTAGCTCATGATGTCAGGATTGACGAAGTCATAGTGCTCCAGCATGCCGGCAATGCGCTCTTCGTGCAGGTTCGGCGCGAACAATTCGGTGAGCGAGGAGGCGATCGCCTCCAGCGGCGACTTCTCGCGGCAATAGTGCACGTAGGCTTCCACCGCAAAGCGCGTCGCCGGCAGGATGCCTTCGGTCGATTCCACGTAAGCCGTGTCCAGCCCGAGGCCGTCAGTCAGCTTCAGCCAGCGCTCGATACCGCCTTCGGAGCCGATATCGCCGTCATGATCCTCGATGCGGTGGCGCCATTCCACGCGCGTGGCGCGGTCGCGGAAGCGCGAGATCACCACCGCGTCCTTGATCGGGATGGTGCTCTGGTAATAATAGCGGTTCAGCGCCCAGGCCTGGACCTGGCCCTTGTTCAGCTTGCCGCCGTGCAGCATCTTATGGAACGGATGCAGGCTGTGATAGCGCGTCGCCCCGATATGGCGCAGCGCCGCCTCCAGCTCCTCGGCGCTAGTCAGCCTGATGTCCTTGCCGACCGAGAGCGCGGTCATTCCACTCAGTGACGCGGCATTCACAGCACGATCTCCGTTCCGTCAGCGGGTATCTGCCAGCCCGCCGCTTCAGCGGCCTTGCGCTCGGGGGAAGCGGGCAGCAGCGCCGGGTTCGAGTTATTGATATGCAGAAATATCTTCCTGTCGAGTGTGAGGTCGGCGAGCCGCGCGATGGCGCCGTGGTCGCCGGACATCGCGACATGGCCCATGCTCTTGCCGGTCTTGTGGCTAAGTCCAGCCTTGATCATCTCGTCGTCCTGCCACACCGTGCCGTCGAAGAACACCAGCGCGGCGCCATCGATCTCGGTCTTGAGTGCGTCGGTGATTTCGGCGCAGGCGGGGATGAAGTAGAAGCATTTGCCGGTCGATTTGTCGGTGATCTTCAGCCCCAGCGTGTCGCCCTCGCCGTTGTCGCCGCCCGGATGCGCCTTGCCTTCCAGGTACCAGGCCGATTTGCCCGAGACCGCGAAGGGCAGCACCTCAAGCCCTGAGCGCGCCCCGTCCGGCAGCCGCGGCTCGAACGGCTCATTGATGCCGACCGGCTGGCGCTGCACGTTCTTCTCGTTCAGCACGTTGAAGATGCTGTTGGCCTTCAGGATCGCCAGCACCTTCTCATGCGCATAGACCGTGAAGGGCGAGCCCTCGCGCATCGACAGCAGGCCTGCCACCGCGTCCACTTCGCTGTTGGTCAGGATCACGCCTGCGATCGGCGTGTGGCGCAGCGCGCCTGCCTTCGGATGCAGCTGCGGCGTGGCATTCAATTGCTGGCGGAGGTCGGGGGAGGCGTTGATCAAGAACCAATGCTCGCCGTCGCCACTGAAGGCGACCGAGGCTTGGGTCCGCTGCAGCTCTTGGCCGTTTTCACGGGCCGCCCGGCAGCCCTCGCAGCCGCAATTCCATTGCGGCACTCCGCCGCCGGCTGCGGCGCCCAGGACGACGACGCGAAGCATGATCCGTCTCCTGGAAGCAATGTCGCGAGGTGGACCTCACGCAAACACAAATCCTGTCTTCCGGACATGCATCGTGACCGAAAGATCCACCTGCGCAGAATGCAAACTCACCAACCGCTTACTTGCGGGTGGCGCTCACATACATGTTGATTTCCATGCCACAGGGCACTTCGACGATCTTCGGGGCTTTCCAGGCCATTTCGGCTCTCCATTTTCGAGATTTCGGACGTATCCGCCCGAGGCTAAGTTACTGCGAGCACAAAAGTTCGCCAGTGAAATTTTCCCGAACAAGGGCATATTGCGCCGCGAGAAAAACGCGGGGAACAGTACTTTCTGGTGATGCGGCCCTGCGCTCGGCGCATTCGGTCGCGAACCCTGTCCTGATAAAGCAGTTGTGAGTGCAGTGCAGCTTTCAATCCGGTACCGGCGACCCAACTGGAACTTCGTGATGCCCAGATATTTCTTCAACACCCGTATCGGCAACGAACTGATCGTGGATCCCGAGGGAGAGGATTTGCGCAATCCCGACCGTGCCTGGGAGGTCGCCCGCCAGATGATTCTGGAGGTGCTGAGATCGGAAGGCACCCAGCCGGCCCTGCTCGAGGCCGTCATCGAGGTCACCGACCGCGAAGGCGAGATCGTGCTCGAATTCCCCTTCACCGAGGCATTGCTGGACATCCCGGACCAATCCGCCACGCGGCATTAGCTCCCGACTCTCTCCCCGTCATTGCGAGGAGCCCTTGCGACGAAGCAATCCAGACTGCTTCCGCGGAGGCAGTCTGGATTGCTTCGCTGCGCTCGCAATGACGGAGAACGAGGCCTCACCCGGCATCCCCCGCCCTTCGCCCCTGCGAAATCCGCATGGCTTTGCCGCGTTCCCGGGGCTAAAAGACGCCGGTTAAACGGAGCAAGTCATGCAAGATCTCTGGCGCCTGTCGGCGGCCGACCTCGCCAACCTCGTCAAAAGCAAAAAGGTCTCCGCCAGGGAGGCCGCGCAGGCGGGCCTGGCCCGGCTCGACGCCGTCAATCCCAGCCTCAACGCCGTGATCGACCACCGGCCGGAGGACGTGCTCAAGCAGGCCGACGCCGTCGATGCCGCCATTGCGCGGGGCGAGGACCCCGGCGTGCTCGCCGGCGTGCCCGTCACCATCAAGGCCAATGTCGACCAGGAGGGCTTTGCCACCACCAACGGCCTCAAGCTCCAGCGCGACCTGATCGCGCGCGAGGACAATCCGGTGGTCGCCAATTTCCGCAAAGCCGGCGCCGTTCTGCTGGGGCGCACCAATTGTCCGGCCTTCTCCTATCGCTGGTTCACCACCAATCTGGTCCACGGCGACACCAAGAACCCCCGCGACGCCTCGCTGACGCCGGGCGGCTCGTCCGGCGGCGCTGGCTCGGCGGTCGCGGCCGGCATCGGCCATATCGCCCATGGCACCGACATTGCGGGCTCGATCCGCTATCCCGCCTATGCCTGCGGCGTGCATGGCCTGCGCCCGACGCTCGGCCGCATCCCGGCCTTCAATCCGGCCCTGCCGGAGCGTCCGATCGGCCCGCAGATCATGGCGGTGTCGGGGCCGCTGGCGCGCACCGTCAACGACATCAGGATTTCGCTCGCGGCGATGTCGGCCCGCGATGTCCGCGATCCCTGGTTCGTGCCGGCACCGCTGGAAGGCCCCTCGCGTCCCAAGCGCGCCGCGCTGTGTCTCAATCCGGACGGCCTTGCGACGGCGCCCGAGGTGAAGGCCGCCGTCATCGACGCCGGCAAGCGGCTCGAGCGTGCCGGCTGGACCGTCGAGACAATCGAGAACACCCCGCCGATGCGCGAAGCGGTCGAGTGGCAGATCAAGCTGTGGCTGGGCGACGGCTACGAGGCGCAACTCGAAATGGCCGAGCGTGAGGGCGATCCCGGCGCGCTGGCGTGCCTCAACGGCAACCGCGGCAGGGTCACGCCGATGGACCAGGCCAATTACGCCAAGGCATTGACCCGCCGCGCCACGCTGACCCGCGACTGGATGCTGTTCTTCGAAACCTATGCCGTGCTGCTGACGCCGGTCTCCGGCGAGCTGCCGTTCCCGGATCATCTCGACCGCAAGGACGACGAGTCCTTCAAACGCGTCTGGGAAGCACAGCTGCCGCAGATCGCCATTCCATTCATGGGCCTGCCGGGCCTCGTGGTCTCCACCGGCCTCGTCGGCAAGGCCCCGGTCGGCGTACACATCGTGTCCGGCCGCTATCGCGAGGATCTCTGCCTGCTCGCAGGCGAGGCGATCGAGGCGGGCGGCGTGCCCCCGTCGCCGATCGACCCCGTGGGTTAGCGATGTCCGTGATCTACGACTTCAAGGCCAACTCGCTTCTCGGCGAAGAAGTGCCGATGCGCAGCTTCGAGGGACAGGTGCTGCTGATCGTTAACACCGCGAGCAAATGCGGCTTCACGCCGCAATATCGCGGGCTGGAGGATCTGCATCGCGACCTGTCCCCGCGCGGCTTCTCGGTGCTCGGCTTTCCCTGCAACCAGTTCGGTGCGCAGGAGCCTGGACCGGCGAGCGAGATCCAGGCGTTCTGCTCGACCAATTACGACGTCACCTTTCCCCTGTTCGAGAAGATCGAGGTCAACGGCAGCAATGCGCATCCGTTGTATGAGTACCTGAAACGCCAGCAATCCGGCCTGCTGGGCGCCTCCATCAAATGGAATTTCACCAAATTCCTGGTGGATCGCGCCGGCAAGGTGGTTTCGCGCTATGCGCCGACCGCGCGGCCCGAAGGATTGCGGCAGCAAATCGAGACCCTGTTATGAGCGAGACAATCATGAGCGACGAATTTCCGGACCGCCTCTCGGTCGATCCGAACAGCCCCTTTTACAATGCGGACATCCTGGCGCGGGACGTCGGCATCCGCTTCAAGGGTGTCGAGAAGACCAATGTCGAGGAATACTGCATCAGCGAAGGCTGGGTTCGCGTCACCGCAGGCAACGCCAAGGACCGTCACGGCAATCCGCTGACCATCAAGGTGCACGGCCCGGTCGAGCCGTATTTCAGGGATAAGAAGTAAGTACTGGCACTGCGAGGAGCGAGCTCAACTCTTAGTCCCTCATCCTGAGGAGCGCGGAACGCGCGTCTCGAAGGATGAAGGCCCGGCCAGTGGCCTCGCCCTTCGAGACGCCTGCTTCGCAGGCTCCTCAGGGTGAGGGTCTGCCGGATCGCTACGCTCGCAATGACGAAAGTGAAAGGCCAAAACCCCATGTCCGTCCGCATCGTCGACGTCCGCGAGATCACGAAACCGATCTCTTCGCCGATCCGCAACGCCTATATCGATTTCACCAAGATGACGACGAGCCTGGTTGCGGTCGTCACCGATGTCGTGCGCGACGGCAAGCGCGTCGTCGGCTACGGCTTCAACTCCAACGGCCGCTACGGCCAGGGCGGCCTGATCCGCGAGCGCTTTGCTGCGCGCATCCTGGAGGCCGATCCGAAATCGCTGCTGAACGCGGTCGGCGACAATCTCGACCCCGACAAGGTCTGGGGCGCGATGATGATCAACGAGAAGCCGGGCGGTCACGGCGAGCGCTCCGTCGCGGTCGGCACCATCGATATGGCGGTGTGGGATGCCGTGGCGAAGATCGCAGGGAAACCGCTGTTCCGCTTGCTGGCCGAGCGTCATGGCGTCAAAGCCAATCCGCGCGTGTTCGTCTACGCCGCCGGCGGCTATTATTATCCGGGCAAGGACCTCTCGATGCTGCGCGGCGAGATGCGCGGTTATCTCGATCGCGGCTACAACGTCGTGAAGATGAAGATCGGCGGCGCCGATATCGGGGACGATCGCACCCGCATCGAGGCGGTGCTGAAGGAGATCGGCAAGGACGCGCAGCTCGCCGTCGACGCCAACGGCCGCTTCAATCTCGAAACCGGCATCGCCTATGCCAAGATGCTGCGGGATTATCCGCTGTTCTGGTACGAGGAGGTCGGCGATCCCCTCGACTACGCGCTGCAGGCCGCGCTCGCGGAATTCTATCCGGGACCGATGGCAACGGGCGAAAACCTGTTCAGCCACCAGGACGCCCGCAATCTGATCCGCTACGGCGGCATGCGCCCCGACCGCGACTGGCTGCAATTCGATTGCGCGCTGTCCTACGGCCTGTGCGAATATCAACGCACGCTCGAGGTGCTGAAAACTCATGGCTGGTCGCCGAGCCGCTGCATCCCGCACGGCGGCCACCAGATGTCGCTCAACATCGCAGCCGGCTTAGGCCTTGGCGGCAACGAGAGCTACCCCGACCTGTTCCAGCCCTATGGCGGCTTCCCCGATGGTGTCCGTGTCGAGAACGGCCACATTACCATGCCCGATCTCCCGGGCATCGGCTTCGAGGGCAAATCGGATCTCTACAAGGAGATGAAGGCGCTGGCGGAGTAGGGTTGGAGTGCGAAGGCCGCGCTAATCATTCAGTGTCGTCCCGGCGAAGGCCGGGACCCATAACCCCAAAGAGAGGTTATGGCGCGAGCTGGCAACTCCGAGTCTTCGCCAAACGACTTCCTGTGGTTATGGGTCCCGGCCTTCGCCGGGACGACAGCATAGCTACGACAACCGCATATCCAGCAGCCGTCGCCCTTCGCCCTTCAAGAGCTTCTTCACCGCGCTCGAGGCCACGACCTCGCCGTCATTGGCGTAGGCTTCGTGGTTCTTCTCGATGTCGTCGAGGCGGTAGAGGTAGTTCACCATCACGCCGGCGGACTCGCGCACGCCCTTCGGCGAGAGATCACCTAGCCAGTTGATGCGCTCGAGGCGGGCGCCGTTGCCGAGATGGAAGCGCGCGACGGAGTCGATCAGCTTGCCTTTCGGCGTACGCGCCTTGAGGAAATAGTGCGCCGCGAGCGGTTCGATCACGCCACGTAGCAGTGTCGTGGTCTCGGGGTTCTCGAACCATTTGGGATCGTCGAGGCGCTTCAGCACTTCGCGGTCCTCGTCCGACAGCGGCAAATCCTTGTCCTGCTTCACCCATTGCATGAAGCCCGGCACCGGCGACAGCGTCACGAAATTGTCGAGCTTGGGCAATTCGCGGCGCAGCTCCTCCACCACCTGCTTGATCAGGAAGCTGCCGAAGGAGATGCCGCCGAGACCGCGCTGGGTGTTGGAGATCGAGTAGAACACGGCGGTGCGGGCGCGATCGATCGGGACGGAGGGGCGATCGACGGCGAGCAGCGGCGCGATCGCGCCGGGGATCGTCTCGGTCAGCGCCACCTCGACGAAGATCAGGGGCTCGTCCACCATCGCGGGATGGAAGAAGGCGTAGCAGCGGCGGTCGACCGGATCGATGCGGCGGCGCAGATCGTCCCAGTCGCTGATCTCGTGCACGGCCTCGTAACGGATGATCTTTTCGAGGATGTTGGCCGGGGTCGACCAGTCGATCCTGCGCAGCACGAGAAACCCCCTGTTGAACCATGACGAGAGAAGATGCGAAACGTCGCGATCGAGTGCGGCGAGATCGGTGTGCCCGTTCCTCATGTCGAGCAGGTCGGCGCGCATCTTGACGAGATCCCCGGTGCCGCCGGGCGCGCGGTTGAGGCGGCGGATCAGCTCCTGCCGGCGCGGCTCGGAGGCGAAATGAAGCGCGCTGGCATCCTCGTCGGCCGGCTTGGCGCGCCATGTCTCGATCGCCTTGGACAGGCGTTCCCGATCCGGGCCGAAATCGCGGACCAGGGCTTCGAAGAAGGCGCGACGTCCCGCCGCATCCAAATCCTGGTAGATGTCGAGCACCTCACGCGCCATGGCGGTGCCCGACGCTTCGCCCCGGCCCGACAGCAGCGCGCCACAGAGCTCGATCAGCCCATCGGCGTCCGGCTTGGTGTCGGCAGAATCCCCGCGGCGAAGCAGCGTGCGGCCGCGCTCGGAGATGGTGGTGAGCAGGTCGGAGAAGAAAGCGTTGGCCATCGGGGCTTTCGTGTCAGTTTGTGCGGTGCGGGAATCTTACACGGAATTTGGGCGGAAGCCGATCACAATCAAGCGGGGGATTTTGGCAGGTTTAGTGGGGGCGTGCGTTTCGAAACCCAAAGAAAGCTGTCATGCCCCGGCTTGACCGGGGCATCCAGTACGCCGCAGCTTTTCGGTTCTAGTCGCGCCGTCCCAGAGTACTGGATCGCCCGGTCAAGCTGGGCGATGACACGGAGTGTGTGGCAAACTCCGTCGGCGTCCGCCCCGTCACCTGACGGAACGCGGCCGAAAACGCCGGCACGCTGGCATAGCCGAGCTGGGTCGCGAGCTGCTTCACCGACACATTGGCATCGGTCGACAGCCGCTGGATCGCCGCCGCAATTCTTGCGCGTTGGCACCAGCTCTTGAAGCTCAGCTGCGTCTCGGTCGAAAACAGCCGCGACAGCGTGCGCGCGGAGGTTCCGACCTCGCGCGCCAGCGCGTCGATGTCGTGCAGGCCGGTGGGATCGTCGAGCACGATCATGGCCGCGCGCCGGCAGCGCGGCTCGTGCGGCAGCGGCACGAAGGTCGCGGAATCCTCGGCCTGGACCAGTTCCAGCATCACCAGGCGAACCAGCAGATCGGTCCGCTCCTCGGTATTGCGCGCGTCGAACAGCGCGAGGATCGCCTGGTTCAGCAGCGGCGACACCCGCACCACGAATTCCCTGGTCAGTCCCTCATGGCGCTGCTCGCGCTTCAGCCAGGCCAGGTCGAAGTAGAGCGTGCGCATCTCGATGTCGGCGAGCAGATCGATGGCGTGCTGGAGCCCGGCGGGGACCCACACTGCGCGGTCCGGCGGCACCAGCCAGCGCCCTCCGGGCGTCGTCACCTGCATAGTCCCCTTCGCGGCATAGATCAGCTGCGCCTCGCGATGCAAGTGCGGATCGATCCGCATGCCCTTGGGGTAGTCGCGCGCGACCAGATGCACGCCCGCGGGCGAGCGGTGGTTGCTCCGGACCTCCCGGAGGATTGGCGTTTCCAAGACAGTCATTGGCGGCATCCCGTCATGCCCAAGACATATAACTCATTTCGGAGCAGGAGAGGATTCGGAATGAACAGCCCCAGCCGGGTAATCAGTTTCGTCAACGCGGGCCATTTCATCGATCATTACGCGATGCTGATCTTCGCCGCCGCGGTGATCATCATGGGACCGGCGCTCGGCATGGCCTATTCGGAACTCTTGCCTTATGCGACGCCGGGCTTCGTCGCCTTCGGCGCGGGCTCGCTGCTCACCGGCTGGCTCGGCGATCGCTGGAGCCGCCGCCACATGATGCTGATCTTCTTCGTCGGCATCGGCGCCTCCATGATCTCGGTCGGGTTCGTGCAGACGCAGGCTGAGCTTGGCGCGGCGCTGTTCGCGATCGGCATTTTTGCCTCGATCTATCATCCCGTCGGCACCGCCATGATCGTCTCCTACGCCGACAGGCTCGGCCGCGAGATGGGCATCAACGGCGTCTGGGGCAATCTCGGCGTCGCATCGTCAGCGCTGGTCACTGGCGTGATCGGCCAGTATCTCGGCTGGCGCTTCGCCTTCATCGTCCCTGGCATCGTCACCATCCTGATCGGCATCGCGTTTGCGATGATGGTCGTGCACGAGGACCGCAAGGGCTCGAAGCAGGCGGCAGCGCAGGCGCGGGTCGCCAAGCAGGACATGTGGCGCGTGATCCTGTCGCTGCTGATCGTGGTGATCGCGATCTCGACGACCTTCAATGCCGTCACCGTGGCGCTGCCAAAGCTGTTCGCCGAGCGGCTTGCCGATCTCACCAAAAGCCCGGCGCTGCTCGGCGTCATCGCCGCCTGCGTCTACGTGTTCGGCGCGATGACGCAGTACACGATCGGCCGGCTGCTCGACCGCTATTCGCTGAAGACGGTGGCGCTGCCGCTGTCCTTCATGCTGGCGCCGTTCCTGTATCTGGCCGCGAGCCTGTCCAATTTGCCGCTGATCCTGGTCTCGATCGGCATCGTCATGGGCGCCTTCGGGCAGGTCACGGTCAACGACGCCATGGTTGGCAAATACACCAGCGAGGAATGGCGCTCGCGCGCCTATGCCGTGCGCTACTTCATCGGCTTCACCGCCGCCGGCGCCTCGGTCGGCCTGGTCGCCTGGCTCTACGAGCAGGGCGGCTTCGTCACCATGCTGCATGCCTTCGCCGCCCTCTGCCTGCTCGCGATTGCAGCGGCGATCATTCTCCCGCGCGAGATCAGGACACCGGCGGCGGTCTAGTCTCTCTCCCCGTCATTGCGAGGAGCGCAGCGACGAAGCAATCCAGACCGCCTCCGCGGAGGGACTCTGGATTGCTTCGCTTCGCTCGCAATGACGGAGAAACTCGCAATGACGGGGAGGTGGCGGCGGCTCGCTTAGTCTGCCGATGATGCCATCATGCCAGTGTTTTGCCCGACGGAGCAAGCAGTTTCGGCAAAGACGAAATTTGATTTCGGCAAAGACAAAATTTTTCTCCAGCCTTTTCAACCTCATCCCTACTGTGCATGGGGTTGTTTTTCGCGTTTTTTGATGTTGCCTCCCGAACCCGCTGCAAGCGACAGGAACCCGCAGCGCCCACCGCGGGTTCTATCCCCGTCATCCCGGCACCTCGCCGGGGCAGATGAAGGGGGAAAATTCCTGCATGCAGTGGAGCCTGCTCCGACCGGTCGGCCTTGTCGCCGCGGCTCTCGTCCTCACCACCGTTGCGGCCAGTGCCGAGGGCGGCAAATCGGCCGGTCCCTCGGAATTCCTGCTGGTGGCCCAGATCGTGCTGTTGATCGCGGTCGGCCGTGGTCTCGGCGAGATCATGCAGCGCCTCGGCCAGCCCTCGGTGATCGGCGAATTGCTCGCCGGCATCCTGCTCGGTCCCTCGCTGTTCGGTTGGGTCTGGCCTGACGCGCAGCACGCGATCTTCCCCAGGACGCCCGAGCAGAAGGCGATGATCGACGGCATCGCGCAGTTCGGCATCCTGCTGCTGCTGCTGCTGACCGGCATGGAGACCGACCTCAAGCTGGTCAGGAAAGTCGGCAAGGCCGCGATCGCGATCTCGATTGCCGGCATCCTCGTGCCCTTCGCCTGCGGCTTTGCGCTGGGTGAGTTCCTGCCCGACTCACTCTTGCCGAATCCGCAAGCCCGCCTGGTTGCGTCGCTGTTCATGGGCACGGCGCTGTCGATCTCCTCGGTGAAGATCGTCGCGGTGGTCGTGCGCGAGATGAATTTCATGCGCCGCAATGTCGGCCAGATCATCGTCGCCACCGCCGTCATCGACGACACCATCGGCTGGATCATCATCGCCGTCATCTTCAGCCTGGCCTCGCACGGCACGCTCGATATCGCCTCGGTGGCGAAAGCCGTGCTGGGCACACTGGCCTTCCTCGCCATCAGCTTCACCATCGGCCGCCGCCTCGCGTTCCAGCTGATTCGATGGGCCAACGACACTCTCGTCAGCACCGCGCCGGTCATCACGGTGATCCTGCTGATGATGTGTGCCATGGCGCTGATCACCCATCTGATCGGGGTTCACACCGTGCTCGGCGCCTTTGTCGCCGGCATCCTGGTCGGCGAGTCCCCGATCCTGACCCGGCAGATCGACGAGCGCCTGCGCGGGTTGATCTCCAGTTTCTTCATGCCCGTGTTCTTCGGTCTGGCCGGCTTGAGCGCCGACCTCACGGTGCTCCGCGATCCCCATCTGCTGATGCTGACCGGGCTGCTGGTCGTGATCGCCAGCGTCGGAAAGTTCGGCGGCGCTTTCGTCGGCGGAACCGTGGGCGGGCTGAACACACGGGAGTCGCTGGCCCTCGCGAGCGGCATGAATGCGCGTGGCTCGACCGAGGTGATCATCGCCACCATCGGTCTTTCGATCGGCGTGCTCAGCCAGAACCTGTTCACGATGATCGTGACCATGGCGATCGTGACCACGATGGCCATGCCGCCGATGCTGCGCGCGGCGCTGGCGAAGCTGCCGATGAACGAGGAGGAGAGGGAGCGCCTGGAGCGGGAAGAGTTCGAGAAGCGCGGATTCGTCGCCAATCTCGAACGTCCCTTGCTCGCGGTGGACGAAAGCGTCAACGCCACCTTCGCCGCCCACATCGCCGGCCTGATCGTCGGCATGCGCGGCCTGCCGATCACGGTGCTGCACGTAGGCAAGCGCGCCAAGGAACAGGAGAAGGGCCGCGACGAAGAGGAAAGCCCCGAAACCGTGGTGAAGAAGGCCGCTGAGGCGGTATCTGCCCATGGCGATGGCGATGTCGGCAGCGTCGATGTCGTCACCCGGGCAAGGCGTGCGGAGCTCGGCGAGTCCATTGCCGACGAAGCGCGCAAGGGCTTCGATCTCCTGGTCATCGGCGTCGACAAGGTTGCTGCCGCCAAGGATCGCTTCGATCGGCGGATCGAAGACATCGCAGCGAAGTTCGAAGGACCGCTCGCTATCGTGGCGGCCAAGGGCAAGCACCTGAAGCAGCCGATGCCCGAGGCGCTCAACATCCTCGTTCCGGTCTCCGGCAGCGGCGTCTCCAAGCGCGGCGCCGAGGTCGCGGTCGCGCTGGCGCAGGCGGGATCAGGCTCGCTCCGGGTGATCTATGTCGCGACGACGCGCGACAAGGGCGCGCAGCGCGGCGCCTCTCGGGGTCTGAGCCACGAGGCCGGCATCCTGAAGGACGCCAGCGATCTCGCGGCCCGCTACGAGGTCGACATCACCACCACGTTGCGCGCGAACCGGGCGCCCGAAGCGGCGATCCTGCGCGAGATCGAGACCACCGACGTCGATCTTGTGGTGATGGGCGTCGATCGCATCCAGGCCGATCACCTCTCCTTCGGCGGCGTCGCCGACGCCGTGCTCAGGCAGGCAAAGGTCTCGGTGCTCCTGGTCTCGAGCGGCGAGGCGCGGCCGACGTCCACGGAGAAAGCCTAGGACTTCACCTCGGCCACCGCCACCGCCTTCGGCGTCTTCTTCGACGCCCGCCAGTTCTCGAAGCGTTGCACCACCACGAAGAACGCCGGCACGAACAGCACTGCGAGGCAGGTCGAGGCCAGCATGCCCGAGAACACCGTGATGCCGATCGACTTGCGCGCGCTGGCGCCGGCGCCGGTCGCGATCACCAGCGGCACCACGCCGAGGATGAAGGCGAACGACGTCATCAGGATCGGGCGGAAGCGGGCGCGCGCAGCTTCGATCGCGGATTCCAGCACCGGCTTGCCGTCGCGGCCGTGCAGCTCGAGTCCGACCTCGACGATGAGGATGGCGTTCTTGGCCGAGAGCGCGATCAGCAGGATCAGACCGATCTGGCAATAGAGGTTGTTGTCGATCTTCAGGCCGTTGAGGATCAGCATCGGTCCGAGCAACGACAGCGGCACCGCCAGGATCACCGAGATCGGCGCGTACCAGCTCTCGTATTGGCCGGCGAGCACGAGATAGACCAGCAGCATGGCGAGACCGAACACCCAGTAGATCTGGTTGGAGACGGCCTTCTCCTGATAGGACATCGCGGTCCATTCGAAGCCGGTGCCCGGCGGCAGCGTCTTGTCCGCGATCTCCTCCATCAGCTTCAGCGACTGGCCGGAGGAATAGCCCTGCGCCGGCAGGCCGATCACGGTCGAGGACGGATAGAGATTGTAGAGACTGATCAGCGAGGGACCGGTGGCCGGCGTGATGGTGGCAACCGTGCCGATCGGGATCATGTCGCCGTTCGAGTTGCGCACCATCATGTTGGCGATGTCGCGCTCGGTGACGCGGAAGGCGGGATCGGCTTGGGTGTAGACCTGGAACACGCGGCCGAACTTGTTGAACTGGTTGACATAGGACGAGCCGAGATAGGTCGAGAGCGCCGCGAACACCTGGTCGGTCGTGACATGCAGCGTCTGGGTCTTGATGCGGTCGATCTCGACGTTGAACTGCGGCACCGAGGAGCGGAACGAGGACTGGACGCGCTGCAGCGCGCTCTGGCTCTGGCCATTGCTGACCATCGCGCCGGTGATTGCCTGGAGCTTGGCGAAATCGCTGTTGCCATCGCGCAGCTCGACCTGCATCGAGAAGCCGGCCGCGTTGCCGATGCCCTGGATCGGCGGCGGCGGCAGCACCAGCGTACGTGCCTCCATGATCACCGCGAGCTTGTCGTTCAGCCCGTAGACCAGTGAACGCAGATCCTCGCCCGGTCCTTTGCGCGCGTCCCAGTCCTTCAGGATGATGTAGGCGACACCTGCATTGGCAAGGCTGGCGCTGTTGTCGAGCGCGGAGATGCCGGCGATGGTGATGACCTGCTGGACTCCCGGCGTGTCCTTGATCAGCTCGCTGGCTCTGTCGAGCACCTTCTGGGTCCGCTCCAATGCGGCGCCGTCGGGCAGCTGCACGGCGGCGATGAGATAGCCCTGGTCCTCGATCGGAAGGAAGCCGGTCGGCACCCGGGACAGCCCGTAGCCGCCGATCCCGATCAGTACCAGCGCGAATGCGACCGAGATCGTGGCATGCCTGCACAGGAAGCTGATCAGCCTTGTGTAGCCGCGCTCGACACGGTTATAAACCGCGTTGAAGCCGCGATAGAAGAAGTTGCGCTGCTCCGGCGGCACCGTCGGCCGCAGCCAGAGCGCGCATTGCGTCGGCTTCAGCGTCGCCGCGTTGATGGCGGACAGAAGCGCGGTCGCGGCGATCACCAGCGCGAATTGCGAATAGATCCGGCCGGTGAGCCCGGCGAGGAACGATGCCGGCAGGAATACCGAGATCAGCACCAGCGTGATGCCGACGATCGGCGCGAACAGCTGGTCCATCGCCTTGATCGCGGCGTCATGGCCGTTCATACCCTGCTCGATGTTGTGGGCCGCGCCCTCGACCACGACGATGGCATCGTCGACGACGATGCCGATCGCCAGCACGATCGCGAACAGCGTCGACATGTTGATCGTGAAACCGAGCGCCGCCATCGCGGCGAACGCGCCGATGATGGTGACGGGAACGGTCGTCGCCGGCACCAGCATCGCGCGCCAGTCCTGCAAGAACACCAGGATCACGACCAGCACCAGCAGGCCTGCCTCGATCAGCGTCATGTAGACTTCGTGCACCGAGGCCTGCACGAATTTGGTGGTGTCGAACGGCGTGTCGTACTTCATCCCCTGCGGGAAGGCCTTTGCAAGCTCCGTCATCTTCTTCTCGACGGCCTGCTCGACCTGGAGTGCATTGGCGCCGGGCGACTGGAATACGCCGATGCCGGTGGCCGGCTGCTTGTTCAGGGAGAAGATCTGGCTGTAGGTCTGCGCGCCCAATTCGACCCAGCCGACGTCGCGCACCCGCGTGACGTCGCCGCCGGTGCCCGATTTGACGATGATGTTCTCGAACTCGGCGGTGTCGTCTAGCCTGCCGTTGACGTTGAGGGTGTACTGAAACGCCTGTCCCGACGGCGTCGGCGGCGCGCCGACCTGGCCGGCGGAGACCTGTTGGCTCTGCTGCTGGATCGCCTGGATGACGTCCTGCGGCACCAGACCACGGACCTGCAGCTTGTTCGGATCGAGCCACACCCGCATCGAATACTGACCGGCGCCGAACACGGTGACGTTGCCGACGCCGGGCAGGCGCGAGAGTTCGTCGCGGAGGTTGATGGTGGCGTAGTTGCTCAAATAAAGGCTGTCGAACGTCTTGTCCGGCGAGGTCAGCGTCACGAACAGCAGGATGGACGTCGACCGCTTCTGCACGGTGACGCCCTGGTTCTGCACCGACTGGGGCAGTTGCGACAGCGCGCTGGAGACGCGGTTTTGCACCAGCACCTGCGCGAAGTTGAGGTCGGTGCCGATCTTGAAGGTCACGGTCAACGTATAGGTGCCGTCGGAGCCGCTGTAGGACTGCATGTAGAGCATGTCCTCGACGCCGTTGACCTGTTGTTCGATCGGCAAGGCAACCGTGTCGATCACGGTCTTGGCGCTGGCGCCGGGGTAGCGTGTGGTGACCTGCACCGTCGGCGGCACCACGTCGGGATATTGCGCGATCGCGAGGTTGAACAGCGCGACGCCGCCGATCAGGATCATCAGCAGCGCGATGACGTTCGAGAGGACTGGCCGCTCGATGAAGAACTTTGAGATCATGGCAGGCGCTCCTACTTACTTGGCAGACGCCTGCGGCTGCTCGATCTTCGTCACCTGCGGGTCAATCTTCTGGCCCGGGATTACTCGCAGCAGCCCTGCGGTCACCACGCGGTCATCAGGCTTCAAGCCGCTTTCGATCACGCGCAGGCCGTTGTCGACGGGACCGATCTGCACCTTGCGCTGCTCGACAACATTGTCGCCGTTGACGACGAGCAGATAGCGGCCGCCCTGGTCGCTGCCGAGCGCGGTGTCGGGCACGAGCAGGGCGTCCTTCTCCTGGGTGAAGGGCACGCGAACGCGGACGAAATAGCCGGGCAGCAGCACCCGCTTGTCGTTGGGCACGAGACCGCGCACCGCGAGCGTGCCGGTCGACTGGGTGAGAGTCGGAGCGACATAGTCGAGCTTGCCCTCATGCGGATAGCCGGCCTCGGTCTGCAGGCCGACTTGAATCGGGAATTGCTTCATGTCGGCGGCGGTGAGCCCGCGGCGGGCGGCCTCGGCACGGATGCGCAGCACGTCCTGCTCGTTGACGGTGAAGTTCACATAGATCGGATCCATCGCGACGATGGAGGCGAGTTGAGTGGGCGAGGAGACCCCGACGAGTTCGCCGATCGAGGCCATATGCGCACTGACGACGCCGTCGAATGGTGCGCTCACCTTGGTGTAGCCGTAGTTGACTTCGGCGAGGCGGGTGTTGGCCTGGGCCTGCTGGAGGTTGGCCTGTGCGTTGTCGCGGTTCGAGGTCGAGCTGTCCAAAGTCGCTTGCGAGACCGCTTGCCGCTGCACGAGATCGCTCTGCCGCTTGTAGTCGGCTTCCGCCTGCCGGAGCGAGGCCTGCGCGCCGGCCTCGGCCGCCTGCGCCTGATCGAGCTTGAGCTTGTAGGTCTCGGGCTCGATCGTGAACAGCTGGGTGCCTTGCTTGACGAAGGCGCCGTCCTGGTAATCGATCGATTGAAGGAATCCTTGCACGCGCGCTACGAGATCGACATTCTTGACCGGCGCGGTGTTGCCGGTGGCCTCGACATACCGCGTCACCGGACGCTGCACCGGCGCGGCGACGTCCACCTTGGGCGGCGGCGGGGCGACGAACGTATTCTTGTCCTCACAGCCGGCGAGCGCGGCCACGGCCATGGCGGCGGCCAGTGCCCGCCCGACACGTCTCCACGCTGCGTTGCGTCGTGCGGGAGATGCGGGATTCGCGCAGGTCATTCGGTGGCCCCCGGTTACTGTCTGTCGGGGCGGGAGGCTACCAACAAATGCCCGGACGTGGAACACCATAGCCATGGCAGTCGTCGGCCTTGCACTGCAGACTGCGCTGTGGCCTTTGGCAGTTTTGCCATCACAAACCGCTTTCCATCGTGCGCACGATCGACCAGAATTATGTCAAGGGTCCTGCGGCAGCACGCGAAGCAGTCGGGACGAACAAGAGAAGAATAAAAGAAGAAAAGGTCGGGAGATCATGACATGCCTACGTCTCTCCAGTCGGTTCTTAAGTCGGTCCTTGCCGGCCTCGTTCTCGCCGCGGCCGTTGCCATGCCCGCGCTAGCCGATGGTCTGAAGGATGAGATCGCACCGACCGGCAAGCTGCGGGTCGCGATCGCAATCAGCCCGGCTGGCGGCGCGTTCTGGTCCACCAAGACCGAAGCCGGTTATGCCGGCGTGCCGGTCGATCTCGGCAGGGAGATGGCCGCCCAGCTCGGCGTCCCCGTCGAATATGTCGTGCACCAGAATTCCGGCCAGATCACCGATGCGGCATCGAAAGGCACTCTTGAAAAAGGTGCTTGGGACGTCACCTGGCTCCCGAAGGATCCCGAGCGCGAGACCAGGATGATGTTCGGCCCGATCTACGAGGTCGCGGACGCCACCTACATCGTGAAGGCCGGTTCGAGCGTCAGTAACTTTGCCACGCTCGACCAGGTGGGCATCAAGGTCGCGGCCGTCAACGCCACGACCACGATGCGCGGCGCGGTCGCGCATCTGAAGAATGCGAAGGTCACGGGCTATCAGACCTATGACGAGATCTTCGGGCTCCTCAGCAGCGGCGAGATCGATGCCTTCGCGCTGTCGCGCGATCAGCTCAACAAGATGGCGCAGAAGATCCCGGGCACGCGCGTGCTCGACGAGACCTTCAAGAAGACCGTCACCGCCGTCGCCGTCCCGCTCGGCCATAGCCATGCATTGGCGTTCGTGAGCAAATTCATGAACGACGCGGTGACGAACGGCACCTTGCGCAAGGCCTATGACAACAATGGCCTGAAGGACACGCCGATCCGCACCGAATAGGATATGAACAGCTGGGAGGCTGCCGAACGTGCTCGGCCTGCATGCTTCGAGACGCCCGCTTTGGCGGGCTCCTCACCATGAGGGTTTGATGTCCCGCCGCAAACCGCGACCTCAGCGCCCCTTGATCTCCGCATACTTCGCCATCGCCTTCTCGAACTTCCGCTTGAACAGCCACATTGCGCCAAGGATTTCCCGGAAGCTTGCCGAGCTGCGCGCCCGGTCGGCCTGTCCGAATGCGAAGATGCTGTTGTTGCGCAGGTGCTTCATGATCGTCGGACTGGACACCCTGTAGTTCAGGAGATCGCCGGACTTGAGCGCCGACCGCGTCCGCGTCGGAACGATCTGGATCAGCTCGAACAGCTTCATCTGGTCGATCGGGTCGGGCAGCGTCTTCACGATTCCGGGGATCTCCCGGAAAACATCCGCATGCGCATTCATCAGGCCGTCGCGCACGTTGGTCCAGTGATTGAAACGATGATCGGTGCCGCGGGCTCGCGCCTCCTCCTTGTCGTCGCGCGCGCTCAACCCGGGATCGGCGGCCGCGATCTCGGCCTTGATGGTCTCCCATTTCTTGCGGCCGTTGCGGTCCTCGGACGGGCCGGTCTGGAAGCTGCCCATATAGGTGTTCGAGCGCCCGTTGCGGACGTTCTGCTTGCCGTTGGTCTCGGCGAAGAACAGCCCGAGGCTGATCCGGCCCGCGGCTTCGGCGTGGTCAGGCGCAAGCCCCTTGGCGCGCGCGATCGCAACCGCGAGATCGACCACGTCCTTGAACGGCGTCGCCGAGTTCTGCGCGCCGGCCGGCGGCGCCTCCATGATCTCGAACAGCTTTGAGTATTCGTCGACCAGCGGCTCGATGTCGGCATCGAAATAGGCCGGAGGTATCTCGAACTTGTTGGGCCTGCCGATCCGCGAGGGCATGACGTCGGTGAGATCCTTGTAAGCACTGATCACGGCGACGCGTGCCAGATACAGCGCCTGGCCCGGCAGGTTCGGCAGCGGCTGCCTGGCGTCGATCTGGCGACGCCGCTCGGCCAGAATCGCCTTGAAATCGCCGAGCGCACGCTCGTAGGTCGCAACCGCCTCCGATTGCCTGGCGGTGAGCGTTTGCGCCCGGCTCGGGACCAACGTCGTAAGGAGCAGCCCAAGCGCCGCGATGATTGCGAGGAGTTGACGTCGTGCAGGCATGGCCGGTTCCCCCAACGATTCGTCGGTCGGGGGATCGTAGCCTAGTCGTTGGCCTCGGGCGGCAGGAAGTCGACCTCGTGCAGCGCCGAGATGCGCACGACCTCGGCCGGGTCGGTCAGGTCATGGAGCTGATTGAACAGCGCCTCCAGTTTCTGCATCGGCGAGACCCAGAACAACGCACGGGCCGGTTTGTCGGATTTGTTGAAATAGCCGTGCGGGATCCCACGCGGCAGGCGCACGAGGTCGCCGGCGTGGGCCTTGACCCATTTGCCGTCGAGCTTGAGGTCGAGCGTGCCTTCCTGCACCAGGATGAATTCGTCCTGGGTCGGATGGATATGCACCGGCACGAACTGGCCGGCATCGCTGTTGGTCTCGAACGCGAAAGTGGACTCGGTGACGGCCTTGGGGAAGTAGACCTGGCCCAGGATGTTCCAGGTCTTGCCGCCATAGCCCGTACCGTTCGCGGTGATGCCCTTTTCGAGTGCAGTCATGGCTCGCCTCCAATGGGATTGTAACTGAGACGGAGTGTTGCGCAGCAGCCATGCGCTGTCCATGCGCAAGACTCGCACTAACGGCTGTCGCGTTCAGCCGCCTGCCTGCGCAGAAAGCCTTCGAGATCGGCCTGCACGGAATAGGGCGTCGGGATCGGATCGCCCGCGTCGTCGACGGCGGTGTCGAGAGAGCGGCGCAGCATGCGAGCGAGCTCGGCCTTGCGGTAGGGCTTTGTTAAAAGCGGCGCGCCCTTGGTGGCGCGTCCCTGCGCATGCGGGGCGTCGTAGGCATAGCCCGACGTGAACAGCACCCGCAGCGAGGGGCGCGCTGCCACCATCTCGTCGGCGAGCTCGCGTCCATTCAAGCTGCCGGCCATCACGATGTCGGTGAAGAGCAGGTCGAAGGGCGTGCCTTCGGCCGCGATGGCGAGCGCCTCGGCCGCATTGGCGGCCGGGATGACCTTGTAGCCGAGGCTTTCGAGCTGGACCGTGACGTACTGGCGGACGTCGCGGTCGTCCTCGACACAGAGGATGGTTTCCGTCCCGCCCACGACCTTGCGCTCGTCATAGCCGGTGGGGCGAAGCGTGCTCGCCTCCGCCTTCGGCAGGTAGATCGTGAAAATCGTGCCGCGTCCTTCTTCGGAAGCGACCTTGATGCCGCCGCCGGACTGCTTGATGAATCCGAACACCATGCTGAGCCCAAGCCCCGTGCCCTTGCCGACGTCCTTGGTCGAGAAAAAGGGATCGAAGATCCGTTCCAGAATGGCCGGCGCAATGCCGGTGCCGGTGTCGGCTATCTCGATCTCGACATAGTCGCCGGCATAGCCGGCCCCGACCGCCACGGCCTCGCGGACGCCGAACACGACCTTGCGCGTCGTCAACGTCAGTCTGCCGCCGTCCAGCATCGCGTCGCGGGCGTTGATCGCGAGGTTGAGAAGCGCCGAGCTCAATTGGCCGCGATCGACGAGGGCGAGCCAGATGTTGCCGTCGAGCCGGGTCACGATCTCGATCTTCTTGTCGAAGGTTGCCCGAAGCAGCTTTGCGAGCTCTTCGAGCAGTTCGTTGACGTCGCTCTCGGCCGGCTTGAGCGCCTGCTTGCGGGCAAAGGACAACAGGCTCGACGTCAGCGCGGCGCCGCGGTCGGCGGCGTCGCTGATCAGCTTGGTGATGGTCGCAAGCGGCGGATTGTCCTTCACGGCGTCGGCGAGGATCTCGATCGTGCCCGTGATCACGGTGAGCATGTTGTTGAATTCGTGCGCGATGCCGCCGGTGAGCTGGCCGATCGCCTCCATCTTCTGGGCCTGGATCAGCTGCTCCGCGGCGGCGCGTTTCTGGGTGACGTCCTTGACGAAATTGTTGATGAGGGTGCGCCCCCCGATGTGGAGCGCCGTGCTGGACGCCTCGATCAGGATCTCGTCGCCGTCCCGGTGCAGCAGGGTCGCTTCGAACCGGATGCCGATCGGCGTATCCGACAGTTCCGGCAGCAGCCGCATCATGCGTTGCCTGAAGCCGTCGCGCAGCGGCTCGGCGATGAGGAGGTTGACGACGTCGGTGCCGAGCGCCTCTTTGCGCGTCCATCCGGTCAGGGCCTCGGCCTGAAGGCTCCATTCCAGCACGATGCCGCTCTGGTCGGTCTGAATGAAGGCGTCGAGCGCGGTCTTGATGACGGCTTGCGTCAGCTGTGCGCTGGCCCGCGCCTGCTCGGTCAGTCGCGCGGCGGCACGTTTTTCCTGCGCGGTTTCGATCGCGCGCGTGCACAGACGAGCGAGCAGGAACGCAATGGCGCCGCTTGCGAGCAGAGCGACGATCTGGGCAATGCCGAATGCGGGTCCGGTTGCGGCATAGGAGACGAGGAGAGCCGCCGCGGTCACGATGACCTGCGCGGTCATTGCGAGTGTCAGAAGCCCCCTGAGTTTCATGGTCTCACACCAACGCGTCAGTCGCGGCCCCCCGTGTCCGCCCTGTCAATGTCCGGCTCCACGTCAGCGACAGATGTGAGCTACAGATTCCGCGCGGCGGCGTCGAGGGGCAATTTGCGGTGGTGCCGGGTTGGCGGCGCTTCAACCTGCCGGCGAATCGGTCTGGCGCAGCGTCGTCACCCAGATCACGCGGGCCGTCTGCTGGGTCGGGTTGTCGAACATATGCGGCACGATGCTCGGAAAGCGAAAGCTATCGCCGGCCTCGAGCAGATGGGCCTGGTTGTCGAGCCACAGCCGCAGGCTGCCCGAGAGGATATAGCCCGCCTTCTCGCCGGTGTGCTGCAGGAAGTCGGTGCCGGACGAGGCGCCGGGATTGAGTGTGAGCTCGTAGAGTTCGAGCTGGCCTTTGTCTGCCGGCGTCAGCGCTTCCTTGACGACGCCGCTGGCGGTGAGCCGCAGCAAGCGCCGGCTGTTCTTACGCACGATATAGCGCTGCACGTCGGCGGGATCGGTGGTCTCGAAGAAATAGGAGATGGGAACGTCGAGCGCGATGCTGAGCAGGCGCAGCGTGCGTATCGACGGCATGGCGCGCGCGCGTTCGAGCTGGCTGATCATGCCGTTGGAGAGGCCGGTCTTGTTGGCGACGTCCTGGATCGACAGGCCCGCACGTTGCCGCAGCAGCCGCACGGTCTCGCCGAGGCGCTGATCGACGGCATCGTCGGCCTCGATCGTCGGGGCATCCTTCGGATCGTTGATCTCGCCGCGACCATCCATGTCGCTCTCCCGTGCATCATCTCAGCCCCGGACAACGATGGTCCGAAGCTTCAGTCGGAGTGAAAAGGTCGCGCATCCTAGCAATACGATTGACAGCTGTATTTAGTCGTGATGAACTTTTGATAGAAAAATTTAGAAGCACTAAAGCCCACTCCTGTCCCTTTGCCGGGGATCTCGGGGCGCGGGAGACGGTGCCGCGTGCGAAAACGGAGAGTGGTCATGGCGGACGACACCGGGAAGTTCGGCGTTGGGGCACTGCATCTCGGCAATCCGAATCGCCGTCAGATCTTTCAGCTCGGCGCGGGCGCCGCGGCGGGATGGACGCTTTCAGGCAGCGCATTCGCGCAGACCGAACGGCCGACCAATCCGCCGGACAAGCCGCGCGGCCAGGTGATCGCGGCGCTGTCGCAGGAGCCGACGGTCTTTCATCCCCTGATGCCGGGCATTGAAGTCGACCAGGGCATCTGGTGGCAGGTGTTCTCGCCGCTCTGGTTCATCGATCCCGACGGCAAGTTCGTTCCCGACCTCGCCCGCGAAGTCCCGACCCTCGAGAACGGCGGCCTCTCGGCCGACGGCCTGACCTGGAAGATCAAGCTCCGCAGCGACGTGAAATGGCACGACGGCACGCCGTTCACGGCCGAGGACGTGAAGTTCTCGCTCGAGCTGATCAACAATCCCGATTTCCGCGCGCGCAGCCGGGTCGGCCACAGCCTCGTGAAGGACATCAAGGTCGTCGCGCCCGACGAGATTCACTGGCGCATGGAAGCTCCCTATTCGCCCTATATGTCGATCCTGGGATCGCTGACCTTCATCGTGCCCAAGCACATCCTGGAGAAGGTGACCGATCCGAACGCCTCGCCGTTCCACAATGCACCCGTCGGCACCGGACCGTTCCGCTGGGGCGAGCGCGTGCCGGGCGACCACATTCAGTTGAATGCCCATACCGGCTATCACGGCAAGGGGCCGTACGTCGAACGCGTGGTGTTCAAGTACATTCCGGACCTGACCGTGCTCTACACCCAGTTCCGCACCGGACAGGTCGACTACACCGGCCTGCAAGGCATTCTGCCGAACTTCGTCCAGGAGGCGAAGACGCTGAAGGGGCGCAAGATCTTCGTCTCCTCGACGTCGTCGGTGGAGCACATTGCGCCCAATCTGGAGTTCGGCGCGTTGGCGGACCGCACCGTGCGCGAGGCGCTGTATCTCGCGATCAACAAGCAGGCGATCATCGATGCCTTGAACTACGGCCTGCCGACGCAGACCGAAAGCTTCGTGCCGCAGCAGGCCTGGTCGTTCCAGCAGGGACTGCCGCAGCACAAATACGATCCGGCCAAGGCGAACACGCTGCTCGATGCGGCCGGTTGGGTCCGCGGCGCCGGCGGGGTGCGCGAGAAGGGCGGCGTCAAGCTCGAATTCGCCAATTCCACGACGTCGGGCAACGCGGTGCGCGAGCAGACCCAGCAGTTGCTGATCCAGGACTGGCGCGCGATCGGTGCTGCGATGCGCGTCAACAACATGCCGGCCGCCGTGATCTGGGGTGACTTCTGGCAGCAATCGAAATTCAACTCGGTGATCGTGGGGGTGAATTTCATGCTCGGCAGCGACCCCGACGTGACGCCCCGCTTCGGCTCCGGCGCCATTCCTGCCAAGGGTGGCCGCGGCTACAACACCTATCAGTATCGCAACCCGGAGGCGGATCGGCTTCTCGCAGAAGGTGCCAAGCAGTTCGATCTGGCGCAGCGCAAGACGACCTATGGCAATCTGCAGAAGCTCATCCGCGACGACCTCGCGATCCTGCCGCTGTTCCAGGGCTTCATCGCCGAAGGCGTGAAGGAAGGGCTGCAGGGTTTCCGCCCCAACATCAACATGTCGATCAACTGCTGGAACATCCGCGAATGGTATTGGGCCTGATGGTTCAGGTGCGCGAGATCGCCTGAGATGGCCCGTTACGTCGCCAATCGCCTGGCGCAGGCGATCATGCTGCTGGTGATCGTGTCCGCGATCGGCTTCGCCATCCTGCATCTGGCGCCGGGCGGCCCGCTCTCGCAATTCGCCGCGTCCGCGCAGATGACCCAGGAGGATCTCGATCGCGTCACCCGGCAGCTTGGCCTCGATCGTTCGCTGCCGATCCAGTATCTCGACTGGTTCGGCCGGATGCTGAGGGGCGATTGGGGCCGCTCGTATCGCGACGGCGAGCCGGTGCTGGCGGTGATCTCCTCGCATCTTGGCGCCACGCTGGAACTGATGGCGACTGCGACCATCATCGCGGTCCTGCTCGGCTGCTGGATTGGCGTGCTCGGTGCGCTGCGCCGCTATTCGCTGTTCGATTCGCTGGCGACCGTCGGCGCCATGATCGCATTGTCGATCCCGACCTTCTGGTTCGGCCTCGTCACCATCTATGTGTTCTCGGTGAAGCTCGGCTGGCTGCCGGCGGGCAACCGGCAGACCGTCGGCGACGGCTCGCCGCTCGATCTGCTCCATCATCTCATCGCGCCGGCGCTGGTGCTGGCGCTGGTCGAAACCGCGATGTGGGGCCGCTTCATGCGCTCCTCGATGCTCGAAGTCATCAACCAGGACTACATTCGCACCGCGCGCGCCAAGGGCATGCCGGAATGGCGGATCCTTACGGTTCACGCCTTGCGCAACGCGCTGCTGCCGATGATCACGGTGGGCGGCCTTCAGTTTCCGACGCTGCTCGGTGGTGCACTGGTCGCTGAGACCGTGTTCACCTGGCCCGGCATGGGCCGGCTGTTCCTCGATTCCATCGGCTATCGCGACTATCCCGTTGTGATGGGCATCCTGATGTTCTCGGCGATCATGGTGCTGATCGGCTCCCTCCTCGCCGACATCCTTTATGCCGTCGTCGATCCGCGCATCCGGGTGGGCTAGGGATGACGACTGCCGCTCTCTCCACCGATCAAGTTGCGCCGGGCCAGGCGGCGTGGCGGCGCTTCCGCCGGCATCGGCTTGCGCTCGCGGGCGCGTTGATCATTCTGGTTCTCATCCTCGGTTCGGCATTCGGCCCGTACCTCCTGCCGTTCGACGACACCTATATCGACATCATGAAGCGGTTCGCACCGCCGCTGTCGGGCGCGCATGTCCTCGGCACTGACGAGCTCGGCCGCGACGTGCTGGCGCGGCTGATGATGGGCGCGCGCGTCTCGCTGTCGATCGGCTTCATCGCGATGGTGATGGCGATGGCGGTGGGCATCGTCGTCGGGGCGTTCGCCGGCTTCTATGGCGGCGTGGTCGGCGCGGTGCTGATGCGGCTCGTCGATGCCATGCTGTGTTTTCCGACCATCTTCCTGCTGCTTGCGCTCGCGGCGCTCATCGAGCCCGGCTTCGTCACCACCACCGTTCTGATCGCGGCAACCGCCTGGATGTGGGTGGCCCGCGTCGTCGAGGCTCAGGTGCGCTCGCTGCGGGAACGCGAGTTTGCGGTTGCTGCACTCGCGTTCGGCTCTTCGAACCTGCGGATCATGTTCCGCGAGCTCGTGCCCAACGCGGTTGCGCCGATCGTGGTGGCGGCGACGTTGAACGTCGCCAAGGCAATTCTGCTGGAATCCTATCTCAGCTATCTCGGTTACGGCATCCAGCCGCCGGCCGCGAGCCTCGGCAACATGCTCAACAATGCGCAGATCTATCTCACCAGCGCGCCCTGGCTGGCGATTGCGCCCGGCCTCGCCATCACCCTGGCGGTGACGAGCTTCAACTTCCTTGGCGACGGCCTGCGCGACGCGCTCGATCCGCGAATGAACATCCCATGATCTGCAAACCAGCGACGAGCCGAGCTGTCTCGATCGAACTGAATCTCTGGAGTGTCCCATGTCCCCGCCGCTTACCCGTATAAACAGCGACGAGCACCTGCCGGCGCAGGTGGACGTCGTCGTCATCGGCGGCGGCGTCATCGGCGTCTCCGCGGCCTATCATCTCGCGAAGAAGGGCCTCTCCGTTGCCTTGGTCGAGAAGGGCCATGTCGGCGGCGAGCAGTCGAGCCGCAATTGGGGCTGGTGCCGCCAGCAGGGCCGCGCGCGCGAGGAGATCCCGCTGGCCCGCGAGGCGCTGCGGCTGTGGGAAGACATGCAGAACGATGCCGGTGTCGATGCCGGCTTCCGCCGTACCGGCGTGCTGTTCCTGACCAAGAGCAAGGACGAACTCGCCAGCTGGGAGCGATGGGCCGCAACGGCGCGCGAGATGCAGGTGCACTCCACGGTCCTGACGCCAGCGGAGGTCGCCGAGCGCCTGCCCGGCAACGCCGAAAAATGGGTCGGCGGCCTGCACACGCCGAGCGACGGGCGCGCCGAGCCCTCGATGGCGGTGCCTGCGCTTGCGACCGCCGCGCGAAAACACGGCGTCACCATTCTTCAGGGCTGCGCCGCGCGTGGGCTGGAGACTCAAGGCGGACGAGTGAGCGCCGTCGTCACCGAGAAGGGCACCATTCGCACGCAATCGGTGCTGCTGTCCGGCGGAGCGTGGTCGTCGCTGTTCTGCCGACGCCACGGCGTCGAGCTGCCGATCGGTCTCGTCAACGCCACCGCGTGCCGGACCACGCCGGGGCCGGAGATCACCTCCGGCGCGCTCGGCACCGACTTCTATTGCATCCGCCGCCGCCTCGACGGCGGCTTTACGCTGGCGCTGCGCAATCGCGGCACGGTCGAACTGTCGCCCGATCTGTTCCGCTACGCGCGGACCTTCTGGCCGACCTATCGTCATCGCAAGAACGGGTTGAAACTGTCGTTCGGCAAATCCTTCTTCGACCAGCTCATGCGCGGCACGAGCTGGAGCTTGGACAAGCCGTCGCCGTTCGAGACCGAGCGCGTGCGCGATCCCGCGCCTGACATGTCGCTGGTCAATGCCGCGCTGGCTTCGCTGATCAAGTCGAACCCCGAATTGAAGGACATCGAGATCGCGGAAGCCTGGGGCGGGACGATCGACTGCACGCCGGATACCATTCCGGTCATCTCGCCGGTCGACGCCATGCCCGGCTTCTTCCTGGCCACCGGCTTCTCCGGCCACGGCTTTGGCATCGGTCCTGCAGCCGGCAAGCTCGCCGCCGACATCGTGACGGGCGCGACGCCGCTGGTCGATCCCGCGGCCTACAGCCACAAGCGCCTGATCGACGGCCGCCGGCTCGCGCCGGTCAGCCCGTTCTGAGGGTTTGGCGGCATGACGGTTCTCTACAAGGCCAACATGGTTCGCGGCGCGGAGTGGGCGGGCTTCTTCGCCGAGCGCGCGCCCGATGTGCCATTCCGGCTCTGGCCCGACATCGGCGATCCCGCTGACGTCCGCTATCTCGTGGCGTGGGTGCCGCCGGACGACATCGCGACGACTTTCCCCAATCTCGAGCTCGTCTTCTCGGTCGGTGCGGGTGTCGACCAGTTCGACGCGTCAAAAGTTCCGCCGCACATTCCGCTGGTGCGCATGCTGGAGCCCGGCATCGCCGAGACCATGGTCGAATACGTCACCATGGCTGTGCTCGCGCTGCATCGCGATCTCCTGCACTTCATTGCCCAGCAGAAGGCGCAGGTCTGGCGCGAGATCCGGATCACACCGGCCAAACGTCGTCGCGTCGGTGTAATGGGTCTCGGCCAACTCGGCCAGGCCGTGGTCGAACGGCTCAGAGCCTTCGAGTTTCCACTTCTCGGCTGGAATCGCTCGCCGCGCGAGCTCGAGGGCGTCGCCTGTTACGCAGGCATGGAGACGTTGCCGGATTTCCTTGCGCAGACCGATATTCTCGTCTGCCTATTGCCTCTGACCGACGAGACCCGCGGCATCCTGAATGCGGATCTGTTCGCGCGCCTGCCGCGCGGCGCGTCGCTCGTGAACGTCGGGCGTGGCCCGCATCTGGTCGAAGCCGACTTCCTCGCGGCGCTCGACAGCGGCGCGTTGTCGGGTGCTGTCCTCGATGTCGCCGAGCCGGAGCCGCTGCCTGCGGGTCACCCTTTCTGGAGCCATCCGCGCATCCTGGTCACGCCGCACAATGCCAGTATGACGACGCCGGATACGGCGGTCGATTTCGTGCTCGACGTGATCGCGCGCCACCGCCGCGGCGAGGAGCTGCCGGGGCGTGTCGATCGTGACCGTGGCTATTAGGACATCGGCATGAGCATGGGCGCAAGCGGAGCTGATCAACTCGCGGACCACGCGCCGTCGCCGGTGCTGTCGGTTTCCGGCCTGACGACGTCCTTCATGCGCGAACGGCAATGGAGTCCCGTCGTCCGCGACGTGTCGTTCGATATTGCCTCGGGGGAAACCGTGGCGATCGTCGGCGAGTCCGGTTCGGGCAAGAGCGTCACCGCGCTCTCGATCATGCGGCTCATTCCGAAGGAGAACGGCCGCGTCGAAGGCAGCGTCCGGCTTGCCGGTCGCGACCTGCTGACGCTGCCCGAAGCGAGCATGAAGGATGTTCGTGGCAACGACATCGCCATGATCTTCCAGGAGCCGATGACGAGCCTCAATCCGGTGCTGACCATCGGCTTCCAGATCGCGGAAGCACTGATCCAACACCGCGGCCTGTCGCGCGCGGCGGCGGAGGTCGAGACCATCCGCCTGCTCGACCGCGTGCGGATACCTGCGGCGAAATCGCGCTTCCACGAGCATCCGCATCGTTTCTCCGGCGGCATGCGCCAGCGCGTGATGATCGCGATGGCGCTGGCCTGCAAGCCGAGGCTGCTGATCGCGGACGAGCCGACCACGGCGCTCGACGTCACGATCCAGGCCCAGATCCTGGAGCTTCTGAAGGAGCTTCAGCAGGAAGAGGAGATGTCGATCCTCTTCATCACCCACGACATGGGCGTGGTGGCCGAGATCGCGGACCGCACCGTGGTGATGTATGGCGGCCAGGCGGTGGAGACCGACCATACCTCGCGCATCTTCGCAGCCCCTTCGCATCCCTACACAAGGGCACTGCTCGCCGCCGTGCCACGCCTCGGCTCGATGGACGGGCGGACGCGGCCGATGCGTTTTCCGATCGTCGACAAGCTAACGGGAACCTCGGACGAGCCGGCGGAGACGCCCGATACGGTCTCGATTGCCGAGCGACCGCTGCTCGAAGTCTCCAACCTCACGACGCGCTTTCCAATCCGCTCGGGCCTGTTCGGCAAGGTCTCGGGCCGCGTCCATGCGGTCGAGAACGTCTCCTTCACCTTGCGCGCCGGGGAGACGCTGGCGCTGGTCGGCGAATCCGGCTGCGGCAAGTCGACGACGGGCCGCTCCATTCTCAAGCTGACGGAGCCGGACAGCGGCACCGTTCTGGTCGACGGGCAGGATGTGCTGGCCATGAGTGCCCGCACCTTGCGTGATTTTCGCAAGCAGATGCAGATCGTGTTTCAGGATCCGTTCGCGAGCCTCAACCCGCGCATGTCGGTGGGAACGGCGATTGCGGCCCCGTTACTCGCCAACGGGCTCGCCACGACGTCGCAGGCGCGGGAGAAGGTCGCCGACCTGCTCGTTCGCGTTGGTCTCACCGCCGACATGGCCGCGCGCTTTCCGCACGAATTCTCCGGTGGCCAGCGCCAGCGCATCTGTATTGCCCGCGCGCTCGCGCTCGGACCGAAGCTGATCGTCGCGGACGAAGCGGTCTCGGCGCTCGACGTTTCGGTCAAGGCGCAGGTCGTCAATCTGATGCTGGACCTTCAGGCCAGCATGGGGCTTGCCTATCTCTTCATTTCCCATGATATCGCGGTGGTCGAGCGGATGAGCCATCGCGTCGCGGTGATGTATCTCGGCGAGATCGTCGAGACTGGTCCGCGCGCGGCCCTGTTCGGCAATCCGCAGCATCCTTATACGAAGAAGCTGATGGCGGCCGTGCCGGTGCCCGATCCAGCGCGCCGCGGCACCAGGCGCGAGGTAGCGAACGACGAGATCAGAAGCCCGGTGCGCGCGCCCGATTACCAACCGCCCGTTCGGCAATATCGCGAGGTATCGCCGGGCCATGTCGTCCAGGCCTGGGGCGAGGAATGGTCCGCCTGACGCGACGAAGGCCGCAATTCATTTCCAAAATGCACGATGGAATCGCGCAGCAATCTGTCGGGCAGGTCAACAGTGGTGTCCTTCGCGATGCCCGGTCTATGACATCACGCTGAAATCACAATGAAATCATCGCGGCGCGGCCCGGTGCGACGGCCGGCCGCGCCAGCTTCGTGTTATGCGCTGCAGCTGGACCGTCGGCCGGCGATCTCCGATAATGCGCGGATCTCGGGAAGGCCGGCGAAGACGTGCCTTTACGGATGGATTTACTAAAATGACACAAGCAGGCGTCTACGGGCAGAGGCTCGGGCAGGGCCTTCGCTCGAAGCAAGCACCGGTCCTGATCACGCGTTCGCTGCACAGTGCCGAGCTCGCGGTCACCGAAGTCCGCAACGACGATCCGACACCGGATATTTCCGGCTCGCTGGCTGCGGAAGATGCCTATCTCCTCAGCCTGAAACTCCGCGACTATCCGGATTGCGAATGCTGGGAGGAGGGCCGCTGTGTCAACAAGGCGGATGTTCGCGCAGGTGCGACCTATCTGTACGACCTCAAGCGCGACCCGCGCTATGTGATCGACAAGCCGTTTCACTCGCTCTTCTTCTATTTGCCGCGCTCGGCGCTCAACGGTGTTGCCAGGCAGCCGGGCGGGCCGCGGGTTGGCGAGCTCAGCTACGAGCCCGGTGTCGGTCATGACGACGCGGTCGTTCGACATGTCGGCGCCTCGTTGCAGCACGGACTGCGTCGGCCCGACGAGACCAACCAGCTTTTCGTCGACCACATGATGCTCGCGCTCACCGCCCATGTCGCCCAGACCTATGGTGGGCTGAAGCCAGCCGCAGAACCGAGCCGCGGCGGTCTCGCGCCATGGCAGGTGAAGCGTGCGTGTGACCGGCTCGATTCCGATCTCTCGGGCAAGATCGCGCTGCAGCTGATCGCGACCGAGCTTGGCCTGTCAGTCAGCCACTTCTCACGCGCATTCCGGATCTCCACCGGCCTGCCGCCGCATCAATGGCTGCTCCAGCAGCGCGTCAAGGCGGCCAAGCAACTGATGTCGGTCCGCGACCTGCCGTTGTCCGAGATTGCCATCTCGGCCGGATTTGCCAATCAGAGCCATTTCACGCGAGTGTTCTCGTCCATCGTCGGCGTCAGTCCGGGCGCGTGGCGCCGCGAAACGGATGGCGGACGGGACAAGGCTTAGATTTACCGGCGCTTCGCCAGCGAGATCGTGTAGGCCGTGCGGCGCGCCGCAAAGATCTCGTCCGGCGGATGGCCGATGCCGTCGGCAAGATTGACCGGATTGAAGATGGAGCCGTCGCAGGCCTCATCGGCCTCGAGGCTGGTGATGACGATGGTCCCGAGCCGCACCTGTTCACGGTTGTCCTCGTCCGGCCATCGCAGGGTCACGTCCATGGTGGGATCGCCGGGACAGTCGAGCAAGGCCATCACGTTGAAGCGGACATCGCCGGCTGCGATCCTCCGCGCGAGATCGTCATGGAGGAAATCGGCCGACTTCGCCCTCGCTTCGTCCTCGCTCAAGGTGACGTCGCCGCCGACAGGCGCGACCTTGAACTTGATAAAGCGAGTCTCGCCCTTCGCGTTCGTCGCGGGAAAGGCGTGCACGCCCCAATAGGTCGTGCCGGCAAAACTGCCGGGCAGCCGGCGCGCCGCGATGTACTTCGCCTGGTTTAGCGTTTCAGGATTGGCCGCGGAAAAAACCCGGACCTTCTCGATGTCAGGCTCGCCGTCCGCGCCCGGATTGCGCGCCTCGAGGAAGGCGAGCATCTGGTCGAGCGTTCGTGCAAAATGCACCGGAGCGCTTTCCAACAGGATGTCCGAGCGATGCGCGTCGTCGCCAAGCCTGAAGCTGAAGCCGCGCAGCACGAGGTCGTTGGTGTCGGTCACCCCGGGATTGCCGCCGCCAACGGAGAAGCGCGCCAGCACGCGCGACGGTTTTGTGAAGCTCAGCGATCGCGTGATCTCTGCCGCGCGGTCGGACGGGGCATAGGTCCCGCGCACGCATCGCCCCTTGGCGAAGCTCGCGCGCACCTTTGGCGGATTGCCTGCGACCGTTTTGAGCGCGTCGACGATCGCGGCCGGGGTGGCGGCAGGGGGTGGCAATTCGGACATGGCTTGGCCTCCGGCGGGAGCGGCATGTCCGTGTTTTAGGTTTGGTGCCGCGCCGGCGTCTTTCCCAAAGCCGCGCTGCCTTGTCCGATCCTGCTGAAGAAATGTGGCGCGGCTTCAGGAGTTCACGTGCACGAAATCCCGCAGCAGCGGGTAGATCTCGTTGTTCCAACGCTTGCCCGAGAACACGCCGTAATGGCCGACGCCGGCCTGCATGTGATGGACCCGGCGGTAGGCGCGCACGCCGGTGCAAAGGTCTTGCGCGGCCAGCGTCTGGCCGATCGAGCAGATGTCGTCCTTCTCGCCCTCGACCGTCATCAGCCCCATGCGGCTGACGGCCTTGGTGTCCACCGGACGACCCCGATGCATCAGCTTGCCCTGGGGCAGAAGATGCTCCTGAAACACGTCGCGCACGGTCTCGATATAGAATTCCGCGGGCAGGTCCATCACGGCGAAATATTCGTCGTAGAAGGTCTTGATGCTGGCCGCCTTCTCCTTCTCGCCCTTGGCGATGTGATCGGCGAGATCGATGTGCTGCTTGATGTGGCGCTCGAGATTCATCGAGACGAAGGCGGTGAGCTGCACGAAGCCGGGATAGACTTTCCGCAAGGCACCGCGGCACTGCATCGGCACGTAGTTGATCAGGTTCTGCTCGAACCAGTCGATCGGCCTGCTCTTGGCGAATTCGTTCACCCTGGTCGGCAGGATGCGCGTGTCGATCGGCCCGGCCATCAGCGTCAGCGTCGCCGGCCGCGAAGGGTGGTTGCCCTCGCACATGATCGCGGCGGCCGCGAGCGCGGAGACCGAGGGCTGGCAGATCGCGACCATATGCGGGCGCGGGCCCAATTGGCCGAGGAAGTCGATGAGATGCTCGGTGTAGTCGTCGAGCCCGAAACGGCCCTCGCTGCGGGGAATGTCGCGCGGATTGTGCCAATCGGTGATGTAGACGTCGTGATCCTGCAGCAGCGTCTTCACGGTGCCGCGCAGCAGTGTCGCGAAATGGCCGGACATCGGCGCCACCAGCAGCATGCGCGGCTGCTCGCCCACGCCCTCCTTCTTGAAACGCAACAGCGAGCCGAACGGGGTCGCGTAAGCGATCTCCTCGGTCACGGCGACCTCGCGATTGCCGACCATGACGCTGTCGATGCCGTAGGCGGGGCGGTGGTAGGTGAGGGTGGAGCGGGAGATCAGCTCCAGCGCGGCCGACAGCCGGCCGACGACCTGATCCGATAAGCCCTGCGGCACCAGATTGAGGAATTTGAGCGCGGAGGAGGCCCCCGACCGCCACGGCGCCGTCAGGTCCATATGGTTCTGAAAGGCCTGATAATACATCGACATCATACTGAAACGCCCACCTGTCCCCCTGCTGTTATGCAATATCGAAGCCAAACCCGGGATGGGCCGCTCTCAAGATTGGCACGTCGCTTGCTGCTCTTTTCGCGGGAAGCACAGGCGGTGCGCACTCCCGCAGAGTCCGGGCGGGGTGCAAGTCTTAGGTGTGAGGGAAGGCCAAATGGCGAAGGCGACACTGACCATCAGCAGCAAGAACTATTCGTCCTGGTCGCTGCGTGGCTGGCTGCTCACGAAATTTTCCGGGCTCGATTTCGAGGAGATCGTCACCGCGCCCGACGACGCGTCGGCGCGCGCTGAAATCCTGCTGTTGTCGTCGTCGATCCTGGTGCCGTGCCTGCGGCACGACGGCGCGATCGTCTGGGATACGCTGGCGATCGCCGAATATCTCAACGAGGCGATGCCGGATGCCGGGCTGTTGCCCCCGGATCGCATCCAGCGCGCGCATTGCCGCTCGATCTGCGGTGAAATCCATTCCGGCTTCACCACCTTGCGCGCCTCGCTGCCCGTCAACCTGAAGGGGCACTTCCCCGGCTTCAAGATCTGGTCGCGCGCGCAGGCCGACATCGATCGCGTCTGGGCGATCTGGCGCGACTGCCTGGACAAATCGGGCGGGCCCTTCCTGTTCGGCGAGACCCGCACCATGGCTGACGCGATGTACGCCCCGGTGGTGACGCGCTTCGTGACCTATAACGTCAAGCTCGAGCCGCAGCTGCAGGCCTATGCCGATACCATCATGGCCATGCCGGAGATGAAGGAATGGATCGCGGCGGCGAGGGATGAGCCGGCCGAGATCGAGGAGCTCGAGGTCGAATATTAGGCAGGCCGGGTGCCATCTGCCTGTTTTGGGAGCGAGCATCCAACGGCCGCACTCCCGCGATCATGTCATTGAAGCCGTTAACGTTTGATGCCCGTGCTGGGCTGGGCCCGCTCACGCGCTGTGCAGATATTGTATGCGCGCGCTGGCCGGTTGCGACATCTAGCCGTGAACAGGCGCGTACGGGGCCATACGGCTGATTCGGACGTGATTCGTTCGGGCCGCGTTCCGAAGGTTAAACCGGGCCGCGGCCCCGTTGCATTTTGAGACAGAAATCAGTGCTCAGGCCACGCCCGAATGCTTCATGCGCGGGACGCGCCAGCCGATGACGGTTGCCTCGACTGCGACGCCGGCCGCGTGGTTCTGCCAGCGTCCCTCGACATAGCGGCAGGCGAACGGCAGCTGATACGTCCCGCTGTGGTCCTCGCACAGCACCTCGACTGCAAGGCCAGGCGGCGGTTCTCCGGCGCCGTCGAATTCCGCCAGTCGTCTGTCGCGCGTTGCCATTCCAAAAATCTCCCCTAAACAAAGCCGCGGAAGGAGCGCCCATTTCCTCCGCGTGCAGATCATCGCTCCCCGTCCGAGGGAACAGCCGCAAGCTCAACGCGAGAATGCGGTGCGAGTGTGGTAGCCTCGACAGGCTGCGTGCAAAAAGCGCACATTGCCGTGATTGATTTGACGAGGAACCTGCATGCTGCTTCGAAGCGCCGGTATCTGTTTCGCGATGCCACTGCTCGCCACGCTGGCGTTTGTGCCGGTCCGCGCGCAGGACGTGCCCGGCATCGAGATCTGCACCGTCGAGAAGACCATGGAGCGCCGCACCAGCTGCCTCCAGAGCAATGTCGACTTCCTCCAGAAGACGATCACCAAGCTGAACCTCGATCACCAGCAAAAGCTGGACGCCGCGGCTCGCCAGATCGATGCGTTGAAGACGACCGTGGCCGGCTTGCAGAAGATGCTCGGCGATCTCCAGGCCGCGCAGGCGAAGACCGCGGAGGATGTGAAGAAGAAACAGGATGCGCCGCCGCCGAAGGATGCGGCGAAATAGGCGCCGCGCTCAGGCGACCCGATATCGCTCCATCACGCTGCGGTCGGGCTCATAGCCGAGCCCAGGTCCGGTCGGCACCGCGACATGGCCGGTGGCATCGACATCGGCGCGGCCGCCCCAGAGGCAGGCCTCGCGCTTCAGGTAAAACATTTCGACCAACCCGTCGTCGCGCCCCGCCAGCAGATGCAAGGTCGCCAGCAGGCCAGGGCCGAAATACGGGGAGTGCGGAACGATCTTGACGCCGAGCCGATCTGCGAGCGCCGCAACCTTCAGAAATTCCGTGATGCCGCCGACCTTGGTCACCGACGGCTGGGCGTGGCTGACCGCGCCCGCATCCATCATCTGGCGGAATTGATATTCCGTGCAGGCGTTCTCGCCGGCGGCGACGCCGAGCCCGCCCTTGCTGCGGATCTCGGCGAGCGCCGCAAAATCCTCCGGCGGCCAGACCGGCTCCTCCAGGAACATCGGCTGCGCGTCCCGGCATGTCCTGGCGAACGCGATCGCCTCTTCGCCCGATAGCGGGCAGTTCATGTCCACCATCAGCGGAATGCCGGGCCCGATCGCCGCGCGCGCGGCAAATACCGCCGGCGCCGTGGTCTCGTGCAGCTTGATGGCGCCGTAGCCGAGCGCGAGCGCCTTCTTGCACTCGGCGGCGATGTTGTCGGGCGAGCCGATCCGCAACAGGCTCGCATAGGCCGGAATGGCCGGGCGCCGGGTGCCGCCGAGCAGGCGGTGCAGCGGCACGCTCTTGATCTTGGCGGCGAGGTCCCACAGCGCGATGTCCAGCCCGGAGATCGCGAACATGGTAATGCCGTAACGCCCGAACAGATGCAGGTTACGCTGGATCTGCTCCATCACCGCGGGAATGCCGGCGGCATCGGGAACCTCCAGCCCGCGGGCCTGGGGTGCGATCATTTCCTCGACGGCACTGCGCGTGGTGCGGGGGCAGACATAGGCGAAGGCATCGCCCCAGCCGGTCAGCCCGGCGTCGGTGGTGACTTCGACCATCACCATGTCGAGGGCGGTGATGGCAGAGGCGCCCTGACGGAAGCTCGCGACACCGGCGTCATAGGGGATGCGGATATGGTGCGCGCGCACATCGGTGATCTTCATGACGCGGTTCCTCCTGCTTTCTCGTGAGCGGTTTCAAGGACGTCCCGAGTGTAGCCATGAACGCCCGGACGTTGCCAGTGGCTGGTCCGGCGCTATCATCTTGCAGGACCGCAACGCCGATCAAGCGAAGCCTGCGGACTTCCGTGCAACATGGTCGCGCTTCGAACGAGAAACGCCATGAACCCAGCCCAACGCGCGCTCTGGTATGTCGAGAGCCATCTGGCCGAGCCGATGACGCTCGACGAGATCGCTGCGATATCGGGCGTGTCGCGGTTCCACATCGTGCGCGCGTTTGCCGCAGCCACCGGCCTGCCGGTGATGCGGTACGTGCGCGCGCGGAGGCTGAGCGAAGCGGCGCGCAGTCTTGCGAACGGCGCGCCGGACATCCTCTCGCTGGCGCTGGAGGCGGATTACGGCTCGCCCGAAGCATTCACTCGCGCGTTCCGCGACCAGTTCGGCACCACGCCCGAAGCGGTGCGCGCCGCGCAATGCACCGGCCATCTCAAACTTCAGGAGCCGATCCTCATGGACTCGACCATCGCAGACAAACTCGCCACCCCGCGCTTCGATACCACAAAGGCCTTCCTCGTCGCAGGCATCAACGAGCGCATCTCCTGCGACAACGGCGCGGCCATTCCTGGGCTGTGGCAGCGCTTCCACCAGGAGGTCGCCGACATTCCCGCGCGCGTTGGACCGGTCGCCTATGGCGTCTGCTGCAACGGCGACGATGCTGGGAATTTCGACTACATTGCCGGCGTCGAGGTCGGCGATTTCTCCGAGCTGCCCCGCCGCTTCGGCCGTATCCGTATCCCCGAGCAGCGCTATGCGGTGTTCACCCACGCCGACCACGTCGCCTCGATCAGACGCACCGTCAACGCGATCTGGAATCAGTGGCTGCCGGCCTCCGGCCAGAAGGCTGCCGATGCGCCGAACTTCGAACGCTACGACGAGAAATTCGATCCCGCCACCGGCAATGGCGGCCTGGAGATTTGGATACCCGTGCGCGATTAGCGCGCAACGCTGGCATACCATCCCGCTTGCTTGGCAAGCCCCGGCGACTTTGGCATAACCGCAGGCAATCTTGCGTGTGGGGCCGTGACGGACATCCCGTGCAAGTCATAACAAGCAGCCGGGAGGGTCCCCCATGTCCAACGTCCGCGTTCTCGCCACCGACCTCGAATTTCCCGAAGGGCCGGTCGTGATGCCGGACGGCTCGGTGGTGCTGGTGGAAATCCGCGGCCAGCGCCTGACCCGAATCCATCCCGACGGGCGCAAGGAGATCGTCGCGAAGATTCCGGGCGGCCCGAACGGCGCAGCCCTCGGCCCCGACGGCAAGATCTACATTTGCAACAATGGCGGCTTCTCCTGGATCCCGACCCGCAACATGATCATGCCGGGTCCGCAGCCCGACGATTATCTCGGCGGCTCGATCCAGCGCATCGATCTCCAATCGGGAAAGATCGAGTCCGTCGTGACCAAATGTGGCGAGCACGATCTGCGCGGGCCGAACGATCTGGTGTTCGACAAGCAGGGCGGCCTCTGGTTCTCCGATCTCGGCAAACGCCGCGCGCGCGAGATGGACGTCGGCGGCATGTATTATCTCAAGCCCGGCATGAAAGAGATCGTCGAGGTCGTGCACGGCATACTGCCGGCGAACGGCATCGGCCTGTCGCCGGACGAGGCCACCGTCTACATCGCGGAGACGCCCACCGGCCGGCTCTGGGCCTACGAGCTCTCCGCGCCCGGCACGCTGAAGCCGCGCGACGTGATCTATCGCGGCGAGCGGGGAAAGCCGATCTGCGGCCTCGGCGGCTACCAGATGTTCGACTCGCTGGCGGTCGAAGCCAACGGCAATGTCTGCGTCGCCACCCTCGTCTCCGGTTGCATCTCGGTGATAGCGCCCGATGGCACCTTGGTCGAGCAGGTCCCGACCGGCGACCGCGTCACCACCAACATCGCCTTCGGCGGCCCCGAGCTGAAGACCGCCTACATCACGCTCTCAGGCAAGGGCGAACTGATCGCCATGGACTGGCCGCGTGGCGGTTTGCCGCTCAATTTCCTAAACAAGTAAACGGTGCTAGTGACCGTCATTGCGAGCGAAGCGAAGCAATCCAGGAATGCGTCCGCGGTGACAGTCTGGATTGCTTCGTCGCTTCGCTCCTCGCAATGACGCGACGCAAGGAGAGATATTCGATGCCCTGGCCTGATCCCATCACCTTGCGCGGACAGCATGCCGGTCTGGAGCCGCTGTCGCATCAGCACCGCGAGGGGCTGATCGAGGCCGTGAAGGACGGCGAGCTTTCCACCATCTGGTACACCGCGATCCCGACGCCGGACAACATGGGCAAGGAAATCGACCGCCGGCTCGGTCTTCAGGCCGCGGGCTCGATGCTTCCCTTCACCGTGTTCGATGGCAACGGCAAGATCGTGGGCATGACGACCTACATGAACATCGATGCCGCCAACCGCCGCGTCGAGATCGGCTCGACCTGGTACGGCAAGAGCGCGCAGCGCGGCCCGCTCAACACGCAATGCAAGCTGCTGCTGCTCACCCACGCCTTCGAAGCCCTGGACTGCATCGCAGTGGAATTCCGCACCCACTTCTTCAATCACCAGAGCCGTCGCGCCATCGAGCGCCTGGGCGCCAAGCAGGACGGCATCCTGCGCAGCCACCAGGTCGCGCCTAACGGCACGCTCCGCGACACCGTGGTCTACAGCATCACCGCGGCCGAATGGCCGACCGTGCGAACGCATTTGAATTATCAACTCAACGACAAGCCGCGCTAGAGGCGGCCGAGGCACCATGGACAGATTTGATTATGTGATCGTCGGCGCGGGCTCCGCCGGTTGCGTGCTCACCAGCCGGCTGAGCGAAGACCCTGCGACCAGCGTCTGCGTGCTCGAGGCGGGCCCGAGCGATTGGCATCCCTACATCCATCTGCCGGCCGGCTTCATCAAGACCTTCCACATGAAGAGCATCAACTGGGCCTACCAGCAGGAGGTCGGGCCCTGGACCGGCGGGCGCAGCATCTACGCGCCGCGCGGCAAGACGCTGGGCGGCTCGTCCTCGATCAATGGCCATATCTACAATCGCGGCCAGCGCATGGATTTCGACACTTGGGCTCAGATGGGCAATCGCGGCTGGGGCTATGCCGACGTGCTGCCCTACTTCCGGCGGCTGGAGAAGCGCGTCGGCGAGGGCGAGGACGTCTACCGCGGCCGCGACGGCAATCTCACCGTTACCACCATGAACTGGCGCGATCCGCTCTGCGAAGCCTTCATGGAAGGCGCGGTCTCGCTCGGCATCCCCCGCAACACCGATTACAACGGCGCGATGCAGGAAGGCGTCTCCTACTGCCAGCGCACCATCGACAAGGGTCTGCGCGTCTCGGCTTCCACAGCCTTCCTCAAGCCCGCGATGAAGCGTCCGAACGTGCATGTCCACACCCACGCGCACGCGACCGAGATCATCTTCGAGGGCAAGCGCGCCGTCGGCGTGCGCTACATGAAGGGCGGCTCTGGCGGAACGCCGGTGGAAGTGCGCGCCAACAAGGAAGTGATCCTCTCCGGCGGCACCTATAATTCGCCGCAGCTCTTGCAGCTCTCCGGCATCGGCTCGCCAGATTTGTTGAGCGCCCACGGCATCGCCGTGCGTCACGCACTTCCGGTCGGCGAAGGCCTGCAGGACCATTACGCCCCGCGCACGGTCGCGCGCGTCAAGGACATCAGGACCATCAACGAGCTTCGCCGCGGCTGGCGTCTCTGGGTCGAAGCAATGAAATGGGCGACCGCGCGCAAAGGCCTGCTGTCGCTGTCGCCGACCATGGTCTATTGCTTCTGGCACTCCGGCGAGAGCGCCGATAGCTCCGACTTGCAGCTCACCTTCACGCCGGCGAGCTACAAGGAAGGCGTACAGGGCCAGCTCGAGGACGAACCCGGTATGACGGTGGCCTCCTGGCAGCAGCGCCCCGAGAGCCGCGGCTATGTCCGGATCCGCTCGTCTGATCCGTTCGCGCCGCCGATCATCCAGACCAACTATCTCGACGCCGAGCTCGACCGCCGCGTCATCGTCGGCGGCATGAAGCTCGCGCGCCGGCTTTTGAAGAGTGCGCCGCTGTCGCCTTACTACGCCTACGAGGATTTCCCGGGGCCGAACATCAACACCGACGACGAGTTTTTGGCCGCCGCCACCGAGCGCGGCACCACCACCTTCCATCCCGGCTGCACCTGCCGCATGGGCCCGGCGGATTCCACCTGGGCGGTGGTCGACGACCAGCTCCGCGTTCACGGGCTGCAAGGTCTCCGCGTCATCGATGCCTCCGTGATGCCGCGCATGATCTCGGCGAACCTCAACGCCTCCACCATGATGATCGCCGACCGCGCCTCGGACCTGATCCGCGGCAAGCAGCCGATGGAAGCCGCGCGCGTGCCGGATGCGGCGGTGGCGTGAGACTCCGCTTCTTTCGATGCGGAGACAAAACAGTGTCGGATCACGCCTTCGGCTAGTCCGCCTATCGGCCACCAACTCCACTCAATGGAACAAATGCCCCAAACCGGCTCCGAGCGACAATCCGTTGGCCAGATTGCCGTGTGTGGGCTCGTCTTTATCTGCACCGCCATTCCGGTTGGTCTGCTGTTTCGGGTGGGGTGGCAAGATTGGCCTCTGTTTGCCGCCGTCTGGGCGGCACTGTACGTCATGGGCGGAATGCGATGGTTTCCTTGGGGCACACCAGTTCGAAAGGCCTTCTCATCTGGCGTGTTTGTCGGCACGGTGCTGCCGGCTCTTGAGTGGGCGGCGGCGTTTAAGGGCTCGTAGCCCGTCGGGCAAAATACCAGCCACTTCGTCAACCCCTTATTGCAAAAATATTCCACTTTACCGAAATTCGGAATTGCGGCATAAGTCGAAACAGCCCGGCCCGACGAAGAGGGGCGGTTCGCGAGTCGTTCGAAGTGCGGGCCGGGTTGCGGTGGACGCGGCAGCGTCGTGCGCGAGAGGCGCGGGCAGGGCGGGTAGTCCCTGTGAGCCCGAGGCTTCGTGCGGACGAGCGGCGCCGAAGTCCGGCGAAGCCTCTTGGCGAAGCCGGATGAGCTGCGTACGGCAAAACCGTGTGGTCCTGGCCGTCGTTGCTACGGTCAAGCCTTTGCGGAGATGTGCGCGAGCCCAACCGGGTAGACGGCATCGTCAATTCGCGGGGCGAGGGAGGCCAGAAGGAAAGTTCGGCTCCCGGGAGAGCACGGCATAAGCCGTCCGACCATTGCGCAGGGAAGGCCGTGTGTTGGGCTTCACCTGTATGCCGCTGTGCAGTCCTTTTGCGCTACATGCGCACAGCGGACCGTGGGTGCCAGCCGGCACCCGGCCTTCCCTGCACCCTCTTCATCTATAGGAGGGTGACGGAGAGAGCAAAGCTCGGGCGAAATGCGCCGCGAGGACGCGAAGGTGTGTCTGCGACTTGAAGTGTGCTGTTTCCCCAACGTCGTCCTGGCGAAGGCCAGGACCCATTACCCCAAGAGTTGGTTTGGTGGGCGGTACTGGCGCCGGAGTTTTATCGATAGATCACGCGGTATGGGTCCTGGCCTTCGCCAGGACGACACCGGTTGATTTGGCCGATTGCCTCGCCCGCAATGCGGATTGCGCTCGAACCTACACTTCCCTCCGGCTCAGAAACGCCAGTCGCTCGAACAGATGCACGTCCTGCTCGTTCTTGAGCAGCGCGCCGTGCAGCGGCGGGATCAGCTTGCGCGGGTCGCGTTCGCGCAGCTGCTCGACGCTCATGTCTTCGTTGAGCAGCAGCTTGAGCCAGTCCAGGAGCTCCGAGGTGGAGGGCTTCTTCTTCAACCCGGGCACTTCGCGGACCTCGAAGAAAATGCGCAAGGCTTCCTCGACCAGCCGCTTCTTGATGCCGGGGAAATGGACGTCGACGATCCGGGTCATGGTGTCGGCGTCGGGGAACTTGATGTAGTGGAAGAAGCAACGGCGCAGGAACGCGTCCGGCAGCTCCTTCTCGTTGTTGGAGGTGATCATCATGATCGGACGCTGCTTGGCCTTGATCGTCTCGCCGGTCTCGTAGACGTGGAATTCCATGCGGTCGAGCTCGAGCAGCAAATCGTTCGGGAATTCGATGTCGGCCTTGTCGATCTCGTCGATCAGCAGCACCGGGCGCTGCTCGGCGGTGAAGGCATCCCACAGCTTGCCGCGCTTGATGTAGTTCTTGATGTCGGACACGCGGGCATCGCCGAGTTGGCTGTCGCGCAGGCGCGAGACCGCATCGTATTCGTAGAGGCCCTGCTGCGCCTTGGTGGTGGACTTGATGTGCCAGGTCAAAAGCGGGGCGTTCAGCGCCTTCGCCACTTCCTCCGCCAGCACCGTCTTGCCGGTGCCGGGCTCGCCCTTGATGAGCAGCGGGCGCTCCAGCACGATCGACGCATTGACCGCGACCTTGAGATCGTCGGTCGCAACATAGTCCTTGGTGCCGGTAAATTTCATCGCGCGTCCTTGTTGGTCGTCGTCCCGGCGGTGCCCCGGTCGCGACATGGGAACGGCCGCGCGTGGCGGCCGTTCCTGGTTCGGTCAGGCTTTCAGACCCGTTTTATCAGCGAAAGGATGACGAGCACAATCACCGCGCCGATCGTGGCATCCACGATGGCCCCAACCGTGCCCGTTGCGAGCTGGATGTGCAGCTGAGGCAGAATCCAGCTGGCCACGAGTGCACCGATGATGCCGACGACGATGTTGCCGATCAGCCCAAATCCCGCCCCATGGACAATCTTGCCGGCAAGCCAGCCTGCGATCGCGCCAATGATGAGCGCCGCGAGAATTCCCATTGCAAACGTCCCCAAAACAACCCCGTGAGACCGCCAATTCTAGAGCAAAAAGCCTCCCGGTCCAGCGCAGAGCAGTGGCCTCCGCCCCTTGACGTTCGCCCCCCGACGGGCAATCTGTCACCCATGTTCCTGCAATTCTTCACTTCTCTGCGCGATGCGCAGGTCCCCGTGACGCTGCGCGAATACCTCACGCTGATGGAGGCTCTCGACGCCGACCTCGCGGACTACTCGGTCGAGAATTTCTACTATCTCTCGCGCACCTCGCTGGTGAAGGACGAGCGCAACCTCGACAAGTTCGACCGCGTCTTCGGCACCGTCTTCAAGGGGCTGGAAAGCCTGCTCGACGCCATGGAGGGGGCCGAGATCCCCGAGGAGTGGCTGAAGAAGCTCGCTGAGAAATACCTGACCGAAGAAGAGAAGAAGCAGATCGAGGCCATGGGCTGGGACAAGCTCATGGAGACCCTGAAGAAGCGCCTCGAGGAGCAGAAGGGCCGGCACCAGGGCGGATCGAAGTGGATCGGCACCGCCGGCACCTCGCCGTTCGGCGCCCATGGCTACAATCCCGAAGGCATTCGTATTGGCCAGGACAAGAACCGCAACAACCGCGCCGTGAAGGTGTGGGACAAGCGCGAGTTCAAGGATCTCGACGGCAATGTCGAGCTCGGCATCCGCAACATCAAGGTGGCATTGCGCCGCCTGCGCAAATTCGCGCGCACCGGCGCGCCTGACGAGCTCGATCTCGACACCACCATCCGCGAGACCGCCAATCACGGCTATCTCGACGTGCACATGCGGCCCGAGCGCCGCAACGCGGTGAAGCTGCTGGTGTTCTTCGACATCGGCGGCTCGATGGACGCGCATATCGAGCAGGTCGAGGAGTTGTTCTCGGCGGCGAAGAGCGAGTTCAAGCATATGGAGTATTTCTACTTCCACAATTGCCTCTATGAAGGCGTGTGGAAGCAGAACAAGCGCCGCTTCACCGACCGCACCCCGACTTGGGACGTGCTGCACAAATACCCGCACGACTACAAGATCGTGTTCGTCGGCGACGCCTCGATGAGCCCTTACGAGATCATGGTGCCCGGCGGCTCGGTCGAGCACGTCAACGAGGAGCCCGGCTCGGTCTGGCTCGACCGCATCATCCGCACCTATCCGCATTCGGTGTGGCTCAATCCCGTGCAGCAGAAGCACTGGGACTATTCGGAATCCACCACCATCATCAAACGCATCTTCGCCAACCGCATGTACCCGATCACGATCGAGGGGCTCGAGGGTGCGATGAAGGAATTGACGCACTAGCTCGCGCTCCGCGCGCCCCGGAATGACAACAAGAGGGAGAACCACGTGCCCCAGACCATCACCCGCGGCATCAAGGCGCTGATCGACGAGGCCAATGCCGAGATCGAGACGCTCACCGCCAAGGACGCCATCGAGATCTCGAAGAACGGCGACGTCGTCATCGTCGACATCCGCGATCCCCGCGAGATCGAGCGCGACGGCCGCATCCCCGGCGCGTTCGCCTGCACCCGCGGCATGCTCGAATTCTGGATCGATCCGCTGAGCCCTTATGCGAAGCCGGTGTTTCAGGAGGACAAGAAGTTCGTGTTCCATTGCGCCGGCGGCTTGCGCTCTGCGCTCGCCGCCAAGACCGCGCAGGACATGGGCCTCAAGCCCGTCGCCCACATCGCCGGCGGCTACGCCGCCTGGCGCGACGCCGGCGGCCCCGTCGAGCAGTGGGAGCCGAAGAAGAAGGGGTGAGGTGAGTACCTCTCTCACCACACACTCCGTCATGCCCGGGCTTGCCCCGGGCATCCACGTCTTCGCCGCAAGAAGAACGTGGATGGCCGGGACAAGCCCGGCCATGACGACTGGGACAATTGCCGGAGCACCCTAATGACCACCCCCACCGATCCCCTCGTCTCCACCGAATGGCTCGCCGCCCACATCAACGATGCCAACGTCAAGGTGCTCGACGCCAGCTTTAAGCTGCCCGGCGTGCTGCCATTGCCGAAGGATGATTATCTTGCCGCGCATCTGCCGGGCGCGGTGTTCTTCGACGTCGACGCGGTCTCGGACCATTCCAACCCGCTGCCGCACATGTATCCGAGCGCCGAGCAGTTCGGCCGCGACGTCGGTCATCTCGGCATCTCCAATGCCGACACCGTCGTGATTTACGATGCCGGCGGCTGGGTCGCCGCTCCCCGCGCGTGGTGGATGTTCCTGGCTTTCGGCCACGGCAATGTGCGCATCCTCAATGGTGGCCTGAAGAAGTGGCGCGCCGAGGGGCGTCCGGTCGAGAGCGGCGAGGCGAAGCCGAAGCCCGCGACGTTCAAGGCGAGCTACGATTCCAAGCGCGTGCGCAGCATGCAGCAATTGATCGCCAACGTCGAAAGCCAGGCCGAGCAGGTGATCGACGCCCGCGCCGCCGACCGGTTCGAGGGACGGGCGCCGGAGCCGCGCGCGGGCATCCGCTCCGGCCATATCCCGGGCGCGCGCAACGTACCCTACAATCTCCTGTTCGACGCCGCGACCGGCACGATGAAGCCGCTCGATGATCTCCGCGCTGCCTTCACCAACGCCGGCGTCAGGCTCGATGCGCCGATCGTGACGAGCTGCGGCTCCGGGGTCTCTGCCGGCGTGCTGACGCTGGCGCTCTATCGCCTCGGCATCACCGACACCGCGCTTTACGACGGCTCATGGTCGGAATGGGGGCAGGAAAAGGGACCGCCGGTCGCGACGGGGCCGGCGTAAAGCCGCGAGGACGGTGCGCTCCCTCGCCCCGCTCTTGCGGGGAGAGGGTTGGGGTGAGGGGCTTCTCTCCACACCATGACATTCTCGAGGGACCTGTAACCCCCTCACCCGGAATCCGCGCTGCGCGCGAATTCCGACCTCTCCCCGCAAGCGGGGAGAGGTGAAGAGGGGTCAGCGCGCTCGGGGCGTCGTTGCGGCGAGCGTGGGTTGCGGCTGCCCGAACGGATCGAGTTGCTGAACCGGCGGCGGCGGACGCCGGACAATGCGGCGGCGCTTCTTCACGCGATGCGCCCGCGGCTTGGTCGCCTTCTCCTGCGAACTGCTGTCGGCCTTAGAGTCGGCCTTGGCCTTCGCCGGCGGATCCTTCCAGGCCGTGGTCGCCGGGTCGTTCAATGCGGCGAACTTCGCGCTCGCCATGTCGAACGTGGACGAAGCCGAGGCTCCGCTGGGGGCGGCAGGTGCTGGTTTGTTCGTGAGAGCAATCGAAACCGGCTTGGTCTCGGCGATGGATGCGCTGGCGTCGGCCGGAGTAAGCGTGTTGCTTGAGGCCGGCGCCGCGGCGTCCGTCGTCCTCTCGGCCCTGGTCTCGGCCTCGACATTGGCCGGTTCGGCCGGGACATCGGCCGGAGGTGCAGCGGCCTGCGGCTGACCGTCGGTCTCAGTCGTCAGCGCGACCACTTGTTCGGGCTCGCTCATCGGCAGCGCGATGGTCGGGACTTGATCGCGCAGCGATGGTGTCGGATCGGTGGCTGCTTCCGGCTCGGCGCGCAGGACCGCGAGCACCGGCTGGGCCGGCTCGGGAGCTTGTGCAAACACCTGCTCCTGCGGACCATTCCGCCAGGAGGGGTTGCTGACATACTGCTCGTGGCTCGCCCGCAGCAGCGCGGCGGCGCCCAGGCCGAATACCAGGATGGAGGCTGACAGCAGGATCGCGGCAAACAGAAAGCGAAAGCCGGGAAGCATCGAGGGATTGCGAATTTCCGCCCCGGCGGCGAAGTGGCCAGGGCCCATGAGCCATCTGAACGCGGTGACGGTACTGCTTGCCGCGTTCGCCACGCGGGGATCGAAGCTCAAAGCGGAGGCGAATCAGGCTGATTCGAACATACCGCAACGATTCCGTGCCGTTCCGTAAAAAACGGAGCCGACTAGTCCAGCGATCTCGGGCGTGGGCTGATTTTCGTCCCCTGATGCAAGCAGGCAACGGTAGTCTTGCGGATCACAAATCGGCAAATCAGGCACAAATCCGCCTGTCATGTCTTGAATGTGCCGCTATCTTCCGTCATCTGGCCATTAACGGTCCGGACGGGGCCCGGGGACTATACAAGAGCGATGATGATCAAACATTTTCTGACGATATGCGCTGCCGCAACAGTCGCTGCGGCGGGAACCTCGCTCGCGCAGGCCCAGAGCTATCCGGTCCAGCAGGCGCCGAGCTATGGCGCGCCGGCCGAATATAGGCCCGGCGACCGCGCGCCGAATTTCGACGCTATGGACGATGAAGACGATTCGATGCCGCAGGCAGCGCTGCCGCCGCCCGGCCCGGATCCGCGCTATGGCCGTCCGCCTGGCGCTCCGCCGGTGTATTCCGCCGCGCCGCCGCAGGGGCCGGTGATGTCGCCCGATGATCCCCGTTATGGCCGTCCCGCCGGCGCTCCCGTCTACTCGGCCGCGCCGCCGCAGGGTCCCGTGACATCACCCGACGATCCGCGCTACGGCCGCCCTGCCGGCCCGCCTGCGGTGATCTACGCCGATCGTCCGGCTCAGGCACCCGGCAGTGACGGCCTGCGTCCGCCCGAGGCGGTCGGTGGTCCCGGCGCGACGGGAACGGTCCAAGCCGGGCAGCCGCCCGTGGGTGCCGACGGCCGGCCGATGGCGATCGCCTCGCTCCCGCCCGAGGAGCAGCCCGACGCTGCTCCGGCGCAGCTGCCGCAGAACCTGCGCCGCCAGGAGGTCTCGCTGGCGACCAAGGAGCCGGCCGGAACACTCATCGTCGATACCCCGAATACCTACCTCTATTACGTGCTCGGCAACGGCCGTGCGATCCGCTACGGCGTCCGCGTCGGCCGCGATGGCTTCACCTGGACCGGCGTGCAGAAGATCACTCGCAAGGCCGAGTGGCCGGATTGGCATCCGCCGACCGAGATGATCGAGCGCCAACCCTATCTGCCGCGCTTCATGGCCGGCGGTCCCGGCAATCCGCTCGGCGCCCGTGCGATGTATCTCGGCTCGACCGTCTACCGCATCCACGGCACCAATCAGCCCTCGACCATCGGCAAGTTCGTGTCTTCCGGCTGCATCGGCATGCTGAACGAGGACGTCTCCGACCTGTTCGATCGCGTCAAGGTCGGCACCCGCGTGGTCGTGATGCCGGGTGGTCCGCCGCCGGGAACTGCGACCGCATCCGCCGCGCCCGTGCCCGGCGCTGCTGGCCCCGCTCCGATGGCCGCACAGGCCGGCCCGGTCGGAGGTACCCAGCCGACAGTGGTGCCGCCGCTGCCCGCGCCCGTCACCGTGCGCTGAACCGGCCTCGCAAGAATTGATCTAGCAAGAATTGATCTGATGACGGCGCGTGAACTTCGGTCACGCGCCGTCGTCGTTTGACGCATGCGCGCATGTCTCGCTTGCGCATGCGCATGCCTTGCTTGAACCGCTCCGCACCTCGACTACGTCCGGGAGGATTGCAACGAATTGAGGAGCACAGGATGCGCATCTTTGTTGCGGGCGCGACCGGCGCGGTCGGTCAATATCTTGTTCCGGGGCTGGTCGCCGTGGGTCATTCGGTGATCGGCACGACACGGAGTGCGGCAAAAACAGACCTTGTGCGGCGATTGGGTGCGGAGCCGGTCGTGACTAACGGCCTCGATGCCGACAGCATGCGCGCTGCGGTGATTGCGGCAAAGCCCGACGCGGTCATCCACCAGATGACAGATCTCGCGGCCGCCACGGACCTCCGCCATTTCGATCGGGCTTTCAAACGAACCAACGAGCTCCGCACCCGCGGAACCGACATTCTGCTGAATGCCGCACGCGAGGCCGGCGCCAAGCGCTTCATCGCGCAAAGCTTCTGCGGCTGGACCTTCAGTCGCGCCGGGGGAACGGTGAAGACCGAGACCGATGAGCTCGACCCGCATCCGCCGCGAGAGTTGCGACGTACGCTTGAGGCAATCCGTTATCTGGAGCGAAGCGTCGCCGCTTCAACGACACCGCAGGGCATCGTGCTGCGCTATGGATTCTTCTATGGACCCGGTACGGGCACGCTCTCGCCGGCGATGCTCGACCAGCTGCGCCACCGGCGTGTGCCGGTGATCGGCGATGGCGGCGGCACGTGGTCGTTCATTCACACCGAAGATGCCGCCTCTGCCACGCTCGCCGCGCTTGAACGCGGGCGCGCGGGCAGCATCTACAATATCGTCGATGATCATCCGGCGCCGGTGAAGGACTGGTTGCCCGCGCTGGCCGAACTCCTTGGTGCCAAGCCGCCGCGACACATCCCCGCCTGGCTCGGGCGCCTGCTTGCGGGCGAGCACATGGTTGCGATGATGACGGAGGTGCGCGGAGCATCCAACGCCAAGGCAAAGCGCGAGCTCGGCTGGCTGCCGGCGCATGCCTCCTGGCGCCAGGGCTTTGCCGACGCGGCGCGGCAGCCCGCCAGCCAGCGCACGGCGGCCTGAGGCTTCAGGTCAGCTTCCGCGGCAGCTCGCTGCCCTTGGTGAAGGCGTCGATCGCCTCGACCATCTGGCCGTAATGGATGCGCAAACCGTCCTCGGTGGCGTAGCCGAGATGCGGCGTCAGCACGAGATTGTCGAGCTTGCGGAAGGGATGGTCCGTCGGCAGTGGCTCGACCGAGAACACGTCGATGCCGGCGCCTGCAATCCTCTTCTGCTGCAACGCCTCGAGCAGCGCCTGCTCGTCCACGATCGGCCCGCGCGCGGTGTTGACGAGGAAGGCCGTCGGTTTCATCCGCGCGAGATCGGCAGCCCCGACCAGCCCGCGCGAGCGCTCGCTCAACACCACATGGATGCTGACGATATCGGCCTTGGCGAACAGCTCCTCCTTGGTGGCGTAGCCGACGCCGGCGTCCTTGCACTTCTCCGGGGTCAGGTTCGGGCTCCAGGCGATCACGTTCATGCCGAACGCCTTCGCGATACCCGACATCTTGCTGCCGAGCTTGCCGAGCCCGACGACGCCGAGCGTCAATCCCTCGATCTCGACGCCGGCAAAGGTCTGCCAGGGCTCGCCCGCATGCATACGCGCGTTCTCGCGGCCGATCCCGCGGGTCAGTTCCAGGATCAGGCCCATGGTGAGGGGCGCAGTCGGATCGCGTGAATATTGCGTGCCCCCGATCGTGACGCCCCGCGCCTTGGCGGCCTCAATGTCGATCGAGGCGTTGCGCATGCCTGAGGTCAGCAGCAGCTTCAGCTTCGGCAGGCTCTCGAACAGGCTCTTGGGGAACGCGGTGCGCTCGCGCATCGCGCAGACGATCTCGAAGTCGGCCAGCGCGCTCGCCGCGGCCTGCTCGGAGGCGAAGGGATGGCTGAACACGGTGACGTCGATCCGGTCGGACAGGCTTTGCCAATCGGCGACGTCGAGGGCGAGGTTGAAATAGTCGTCGAGAATTGCACAGCGCAGCCGCGTCATCAGCGTTCTTCCATGGCAAGAGGTGGAACCAGGCCATGGTTGCGCGCAATCAGGACCGTGCGCAAGCCGTTCGCGTCTTCAAAAATCCGACAGCTGATAAAGGCTCAGAGGTCGCGGGGCTTGAGCCGGAACGGCGCATTCATGCCGTGCTTGGCGCGCCAAGCGGGGCCGGGGCCGCGCATGTAATGCAGTTCGGGCCGGTAGGGGTTGAAAGCGGTGGCGAAGAAGCGCTTCCAGAAGCCCTTGATCTCCGAGGCAAACGCGGAGGCGCTGCCGGCTTCCGCCGGAACGGGAAGGGAATTGGTCTCGATCATGGCCATGACGCTGTCTCGCTATGCTCCCCGTTCATTCTGAGCGGGTGGCGCTGTTTCCGCGCAAAACCGAGCTTTGGCCTGATTTATTAAAAGATGGTTTCAATTGTCCGGATCGGCGGCGGGATGGTGTCCGTCCCGTATTCATCCGTGGTGAACGGAGGGAAAACATTGCCCTTTGGGGGCGGGATCGCTACATCGGCGGCAAGCAAATTTCCTCAAATCGAAGGTTTTCGGGACCGATGGCGCGCCAGTTCATCTATTTCATGCAGGGCCTGACCAAGAGCTACCCGACCCGGAAGGTGCTCGATAACATCCATCTGAGCTTCTACCCGGACGCCAAAATCGGCGTGCTCGGTGTCAACGGCTCGGGCAAGTCGACGCTGCTCAAGATCATGGCCGGCCTCGACAAGGAGTACAACGGCGAGGCCTGGGTCGCCCAGGGCGCCCGCGTCGGCTATCTCGAGCAGGAGCCGCATCTCGATCCGGCACTCAGCGTGCGCGAGAACGTCATGCTGGGTGTCGCCAAGCAGAAGGCCATCCTCGATCGCTATAACGAGCTGGCGATGAACTACTCCGAGGAGACCGCCGACGAGATGACCAAGCTGCAGGACGAGATCGAGGCCCAGGGCCTCTGGGATCTCGACAGCAAGGTTGACCAGGCCATGGACGCGCTGCGCTGTCCGCCCGACGATGCCGACGTGTCGAAACTCTCCGGCGGTGAGCGCCGCCGCGTCGCGCTGTGCAAGCTGTTGCTCGACCAGCCTGAGTTGTTGCTGCTGGACGAACCGACCAACCATCTCGACGCGGAATCGGTGTCGTGGCTGGAAGGCCATCTGCGCAACTATCCCGGCGCGATCCTGATCGTCACCCATGACCGCTACTTCCTCGACAACGTCACGAGCTGGATTCTCGAGCTCGATCGCGGCAAGGGCATTCCCTACGAGGGCAATTACTCGTCCTGGCTGCAGCAGAAGCAGAAGCGGCTCGAGCAGGAGGGCCGCGAGGACGCTGCGCATCAGAAGACGCTGGCCCGCGAGCAGGAATGGATCGCGTCCTCGCCGAAAGCCCGCCAGGCCAAATCCAAGGCGCGCTATCAGCGCTATGACGAACTGCTGAAACAGGCGAGCGAAAAGCAGACACAGACCGCGCAGATCACGATTCCAGTGGCCGAGCGACTGGGTCAGAACGTGGTCGACTTCGAAGGGCTCAGCAAAGGCTTCGGCGATCGCATGCTGATCGACGATCTCACTTTCAAGCTGCCGCCCGGCGGTATCGTCGGCGTGATCGGCGCCAACGGCGCCGGCAAGACCACGCTGTTCAGGATGATCACCAAGCAGGAACAGCCGGACAAGGGCACCATCACGGTCGGCGAGAGCGTTCATCTCGGTTACGTCGACCAGTCGCGCGACGCGCTCGATGGCAGCAAGAACGTGTGGGAGGAGATCTCCGGCGGCAACGAGCTGATCCTGCTCGGCAAGAGGGAAGTCAATTCACGCGGCTATTGTTCGTCGTTCAACTTCAAGGGCGCCGACCAGCAGAAGAAAGTCGGCGCGCTCTCCGGCGGTGAACGCAACCGCGTGCACCTTGCGAAAATGCTGAAATCCGGCGCCAACGTTCTGCTGCTCGACGAGCCGACCAACGACCTCGACGTTGACACCCTGCGCGCGCTCGAAGAGGCGCTGGAAGATTTTGCCGGTTGCGCCGTCATCATCAGCCATGATCGCTGGTTCCTCGACCGTATCGCGACCCACATCCTGGCCTTCGAAGGCGACAGCCATGTCGAATGGTTCGAGGGCAACTTCCAGGACTACGAGAAGGACAAGATGCGCCGGCTCGGCCAGGACAGCATCATCCCGCACCGCGTGAAGTACAAGAAGCTGACGCGGTGATCTCAGCATGATGTGGCGGGTGCTCATAGCTGCGGTGATCGCTATCACCTGCGGCCTGTCGCCCGCCCGCGCTGCCGACGCCGCCTTCACGCAGTTCATCGCCTCGCTGTGGCCGGAGGCGGAGGCCGCCGGCGTGTCGCGCGCGACGTTCGAGCGAGAGACGCGCGGCCTCGAGCCGGATTACAAGCTGCCGGATCTGATCCTGCCGGGTCGCCCAGCGACCGGTGCGCCGTCACAGGCCGAGTTCGTGCAGGTGCCGGCCGACTATGTCAGGGAAGCCTCGATCGCGCGGCTTGCGGGCGAGGGGCAGCGGCTGCTGCAGAAATATCGTCAGGCCCTGACCGAGATCGAGAAAAGCTCGGGCGTGCCCGCCACCGTCATGCTGGCGATCTGGGGCCGCGAGACCGACTATGGCCGCTACACACTGCCCTACGATCTCGTCCGTGTGCTGGCGACGCAGGCCTATGTCGGCCGCCGCAAGGACACCTATCGCAACGAGTTCATCCTCTCGCTGAAAATTCTCGGTGACGGCGTGGTGACACGCAAGGACATGCGCTCGTCCTGGGCCGGCGCGACCGGGCTCACGCAATTCCTGCCGTCCGAATATTACAAGCACGGCGTCGATTTCGACCGCGACGGCCGCATCGACATCTGGCATTCGGTGCCCGATGCGCTGGCTTCCGCCGCGCAGCAGCTCGTCAACAAGGGCTGGCAGAGCGGCGTGCGCTGGGCTTACGAGGTGCAGGCACCGGCCAAGGTCGATTGCACCGCTGGCGTGCCCGAGGTGACGAAGCCGATCGGACAGTGGCTGCGCGAAGGCTTTGTGCCGGTGCGCGGACAAAAGCTCACTGCCGCCGAGCAGGCGCAGCCGGCCTCGCTGCTGCAACCCGAAGGCATCTACGGCCCGTCCTTCCTGACCACGAAGAACTACTTCGTCATCAAGGAGTACAATTTCTCCGATCTCTACGTGCTGTTCGTCGGCCATCTCGCCGACCGCATGACGAGCCCGCAACCGTTCGCGACGCCGTGGTCTGCTTCGAAGCAATTGCGAACCAAGGACGTCGAGGCCATGCAGCGCGGGCTCACGCGCGTCGGGCTCTACAAGGACAAGATCGACGGCAAGGCCGGCATGCAGACGCGCGCTGCGCTCGGCGCCTACCAGAAGTCGGCAGGGCTCAAGATCGATTGCTGGCCGAGCGAAGAGGTGCTGCGTTCGATCCAGGCGGCGCGATAGGCGCGCAGGGCTGGCTAAAAGAAAAAAGCCCGGCCGAGGTGCTCGGCCGGGCTTCGATCGCGGCGCTCATGAGCGCCATGCGATCAGATCAGTAGCAAACGCGAACCGGGCGGACGGTCCAGCCGTAGCCATCCCAGTAGCGCTGGCGCTGCCAGTAGCAGGGCGGGGGCGGCGGGCCGGGCTCGGCCACATAAACCGGTCCACCATAGGCGGGACGGCTCGATGCGATGGCGCCGCCGACGATCGCGCCGCCGATCAGGCCGGCTGCGATGCCGGCACCGACGCCGTCATGGGCTTGGGCGGACGGCGTGGCGGTCACCAGCGAACCGGCGATCGTCGCAACCGTAAGGGCGGCAACTAAAGTCTTCTTCATACTCTTGGCTCTCCTGAGAGATGGATGCTCCTTGTTAGGAGCGTCCGGGGTTCAAAGGTTCACGCAGACTCTGATGGAATTGGCCTTGCAGCTAGGAAGCGCGCAAATGGTCAATCCGCGGTAAACGCACACGGAGCTGTGACGAGAAAAAGCGGTCTTTTTCAGGCCCCTGGATGAACGGCGCAGCTGGAATCAACCGGCTTGCGGCGACTTCAGCCACAGACTCGCGCGCGGCGGACGCGCCAGGCGTAACCGTCCCAGAAACGCTGCTTCTGCCAAACGCAGCCGTTGCCGTAATAGTCGTCGGCGACGTAGCCCGGGCCCGGCGCGTAGTAGCGCGGCGGATAGTAGCCGGGGCCATATCCCGGACCATATGCGTAGCCGGGGCCGGGGCCCGGTCCGTAATAGTACGGAGAGGCCAGCGCCCCACCGACGATGGCGCCCCCGATGATCCCGGCGGCCACGCCCGCGGCGACGCCGCGTTGCGCCTGGGCTGGTGTAACGGCGCTAAGGGCCACAGCGGCGACGGCAGCGATTGCCAGGAGCGACTTCTTCATGGACTGACCTTTCAAGTAAAACACGCGGGAACTCTTTGGGGGTAAAGTTCCATATTTCGATTGAATGATCAATGAACGGCACCTTTGCCGGGGACGACCAATTAACATGGACCGCAGCTCAGCCAGGGGAGGGCGATGATGGGCAACGCGATGATAAATGCACTGATCGCTGCCGGGATCGTCTCCGCGATCGGCTACGGCTGGATCACCCATCTCCAGAACCGCGGCCAGCGGCGCTCCCGCGCCGGGGGGATGGCGGCGGCGACACCTCCACGGGGACGAGCAACGGCTTCTCGTTCGGGAGCTGGTTTTCCAGCGACAGTTCCGGCAGCGCGACCGACGGCGGCAGCTGTTCCAGCAGCGATAGCGGCAGTGGTGGCGGGGATTGCGGCGGCGGCGATGGTGGCGGAGGAGGCGGGGGCGATTAGGTCCGCCGCAATCTTGATCCAGCGCAATGACCTATTTTAGAGCCGTTCTAGGCTGTTTCCGGGCTAGTTTGGAATAGCTTCAAATTCCGCTTTTTCCTTTTGCATCCGGCGGGCCCCTTAAATATCGATGATGACGCATCACCAAAGGGCCTGCCGCTTCCATGATCGTTTGTTCCTGTAACGTGCTGAGCGATGACGACATCCGCGCCGCCGTCGCCGAGTCCGACGACGCCGTGCGCCATGCCAAGCAGGTCTATGGATGTCTCGGCTGTAGCGCCGAATGCGGCCGCTGCGCCCGGACGATCAAGACCATAATCGATGAAGCGCTCGGCCCCTGTGCCTCGTCCTGCTGCTCCGGCTGCCCGCACAACCACAATGTGGCTGCCAATGACGAGACGGCCCAGCCGGCCGAGTTCGCCCTCGCGGCCTGCTGAAATCTTCCGCAACCCTGACTGAGCTTTTCCCCGGCTGCGTCCCCGTAGCCGGTTGCTCCAGTCTTCAAACTCATTTAGAAGCGTTCTAAATTCGGTTTACGGCCGATTTGGACTGCAAGAGCTGGAGTGAATCATGCAGGGCGACGCAAAAGTTATCGACTATCTCAACAAGGCACTGCGTCACGAGCTGACTGCGATCAACCAGTACTGGCTGCACTACCGCTTCCTCGACAATTGGGGCCTGCGGGATATGTCCAAGCTCTGGCGCAAGGAGTCCATCGAGGAGATGGAGCACGCCGACAAGCTCACCGAGCGGATCCTGTTCTTCGACGGCTTCCCGAACATGCAGGTGCTCGATCCCTTGCGTATCGGCCAGAACGTCAAGGAGATCATCGAGTGCGATCTCGCCGCCGAGATGAGCGCGCGGGCGCTCTACCAGGAAGCGGCGACCTACTGCCACAGCGTCAAGGACTACGTGACACGCGACCTGTTCGAGAAACTGATGAGCGACGAGGAGCACCACATCGACTTCCTCGAGACCCAGCTCGACCTGATCGGCCGCATCGGCCTCGAGCTCTATACCCAGAAGCACGTTGGCGGGCTCGAGGGCGAGGGGCACTAGTTCGGCGCGTTAGCGCCGCCACAAACTCCGTGCCGGTCTGATGCGCAATTGCGCGCCAGGCCGGGACGACAGTCCAGGACGCCAGCTACAACTGCGTCTTGTAGAGCGCTTCCACGATCTCCTGGCTCTGCGGCTCACCAAGGCCGGTCTGCTCGTGGACCACCTCGACGATGCTCGGCATCACCGAGCGCGGCACCTTCTCGGACGACCACAGCTTCGAGCGCATCAGGGCCTTGCCGCAGTGGAAATAGACTTCGCTGACGGCGATGTTCAGCACCGCGCGCGGCGACTTGCCAAACTCCACCATCGAGGCGAGCAGGTCCGGATCGGCCGACAGCGTGCCGCGGCCGCCAACGCGCAACGTCTCGTCGATGCCGGGGACGAAGAACAACAGATGCACGAAGCCCGAGCCCTCGACGACATTCCGAAAACTGTCGATCCGGTTGTTGCCGGAGCGATCAGGCATCAGCAGCTGGTTGGGGCCGGCGACGTGGACGAAGCCAACGCCGCCGCCGCGTGGTGAGGCATCGACGCTGCCATCGGCTCCCGACGTCGCGAGCACGCAAAACGACGACATTTCGATGAATTTCTTCGCGTGCGCATCGATCGCCGGGCGCGCTTTCGCAATCACGCGCGGGCTCGGCTGGGCGTAGATGGTGGCGAGGTCTTCGGCGCAAAGATCAGTCACGAAGGTCTCCCTGGTGGAATGTCTGAGAATATCATCTCCCCGCGCGATCGCTATCCCCCTTGTCGCGCCGCCACGGCCAGTCGATCACGCCGGCGCAGTACAGAGCCCACCAGATCAAGACTGGCTGAAACGCCAGCCGCGGCCCGTGATAGAGCCAGCTGTCGGGGATGGGTGGAAGGACGATGCCCTCCAGGGCGTGCTTGATGTTGGCCGGCCATACGCAAAGCGCATAGAGCGCGAGCGCAACGCCCGCCCACCAGCGCAGCGGTTTCGTCACCAGCGCAATTGCGCCTGCGATCTCGCAGACGCCAGTGATGAGGATCAGCTGTGTTGCAAACGGAACCCAGGCCGGCGTGATCGCAAGCAGCTTGTCGGGGGCCAGGAGATGCGCGATGCCGGCCGCGATGTAAAACGCTGCCAGCACAAAGCGCATCACAGCGTGCGTTCTGTCGTTCGCAGGAGCCATCGGCCCAACTAGCACGCGCGGCGCCGAGGCGCTATCGCGCGCTACACCGCATCGGCCGGCACGAAGCAACTGATGATGACGGCGCCGCGGTGACGGACGTACCACACCACGGCCTCGCCAACCGGATTGCCGCGGTCGCGGATGATGGCGCGCTCGGGCACCTCCATCCATTGTCCCTCGATCGGCACCCAATAGGCGCCGCTGCGCACGTCGTACTCCGTGCGATGGCCGTCGGAGACGTCGCAGCAGGGCACACCGTTCGGTGCGATCACGCTCTTGAACCAGGCGCGGATGTCGGGCGGGACGTGATCATATTGCCCGTTGTCGAACGCAAGCGCGGCGCCCGTCAGCGTGGCCAGCCAAACGCACAGTGCGAGCCTGTGCATGCGATCCTCCTCATCGCGTGTCGTGCCATTGGCGCGCGATTTTCCCGCGCGTCGATTCGTGCATCGATGCGATTAAGCCCGAGCCGCCAGCCTAATGCATGCTCAAATAATATGCGGGGTAGATGGCCGTTGATGCGATGCAAAATCAGCGGCGCGCAGATTCGATCGTTTGCTGCGGCGCGGCTTGCAGAAATTGCTGGACCTGCTCGCTGTAGAATTTGGCGTTTCCGGTGGTGCCGTGGCCGCGCGTCTCGGTGCTTGCCGGGATGAGATACAGTTTGCTGTTCTTCACCCGCGTCATCGCAGCGTCCGTGATGCCGGTCTCGGGCGGGTTGCGTTCGTCGTCGGCGGAATTGATCAGCAGCAGCGGCGCTTCGATGGCCTCCAGCTTCTCGCCGGCATTGTAGTCATGCGAAGACTCCCACTGGTAGACGAAGTCGTTGGCATCTGCCGTGATCGGCATGGCCAGCCGCTCGTCGACGATCTTGTCGGCCTTCGCCGCCGTCGGCGCCTGCGATTGATAGGCCAGCGTTCCGCCGATGCTCGCGATGCCGTAGGCGGTGATCGCGTATTTCATCATGCGCGGCTGGCCGGTGTAATTGCCGCCGTTGTAGTCGGGGTCGCTGCGGATGGTGTCGAGCATGATCCGCCGCAGCATCCAGTTGCGCGACGCCATCTCGGTCGGCTGCGAGGCCATCGGGATCAGCGCGTCCATCGCCTTCGGATATTTCTCGCCCCACAGCCAGGTGTGCATGCCGCCCATCGAATTGCCGATGACTAGCCGCAGATGCTTGACCCCGAGCCCTTCCGTCACCAGGCGATACTGAGCTTCGACCATGTCTTCGTAATCGTATTTCGGGAAGCTCGTCTTCATCCCGTCGGACGGTTTTGACGATTTGCCATGGCCGATATTGTCGGGGATGATGATGTAATATTTGGAGGCATCGAGTGGCTGCCCCGCGCCGAACAGCTCGCCGCCGAAGGCGGGCGACAGCATGCTCGCGCCCGAGCCGCCGGTGCCGTGCAGCACCAGGACGGGCTGGCCGCTCGGCTCACCCACGGTGGTGTAGTGCAGCTTCAGCTCCGGCATGGTCTCGCCGGTGTGGAACTTGAAATCCCTGGCGACCCAGTCGCCCTGTTTCGGGGCCGGATAATCGGCCGCCCATGCGGATGTCGAGATGGCCGCCAACGAGACGGAGAACAGGATGGCTGACAGCGCCGCGCAAGAAGCTTTCATGTCTATTTCCCCCGTGCGGCTCTGGTCGGCGGCCGCGTTGCGGCGGAACTTAGCAGAACTGTCCGGAACGATGTAGGATTTCGTTTTCGCCGGTCGTCCTTGAGGGAAAGGTCAGGAGAGGTTGCATGTGCCGCAACATCAAGACGCTGTTCAACTTCGAGCCGGAGGCGACGGAGGATGAGATCCACGCCAGCGCGCTCCAGTTCGTTCGAAAACTGTCCGGCTTCAACAAGCCGTCGCAGGCCAACGAGGCGGCCTTCGATCGTGCGGTGGCGGAGGTCTCGGAGGCTGCGCGAAAACTCCTGACGTCGCTGCACACCCATGCCCCGGCGCGCGACCGTGAGGTCGAGGCGGAAAAGGCCAAGGAACGTTCACGGCTGCGGTTCGGCTAGGCAGCTCGAAGGTCCGTTCCGTGATCTGGCTCACGGTGAAAACGGTCGTAACGCGCGATGATGTTCGCCGGGCTTTTGACACCCGGGAGCACGACCATGAGCCGCCCTCTTCTTCCGCTGAAAGCAGGTGCCATCGTTTTCACGCTGCTGTGGACCGCGTGGATGACGTGGTGGAGCGGCTCGTTCTCGAGCGCGAACGTCGTGATCCTGGCCTTGTGCGGCGCAGCGGTCGGCTATCTCTGGTACCGCGCCATGCGCTGGCAGTTCGAGCGCATGGGCATGCTGCCGCGACGCGAGAATGGGACGAAATAGATCCGTCTGTCAGTCCTTGTGGCCGTGTTTCTTCTTTTTCTTCTTCTTCCTGTGATCGCCTTCGCTGTCCTCGTCCTCGTCACCGAGGGGCGCGTCGTCGGTCTCCTGCACGGCGGCTTCCAGCGCCTCGCGCTCGGCAGCTTCATGCTCGCGCTGGCGGCGCCGCTCGTCCCAGGCGTCGAACAGCTGATCGAGCCAGGGCAGCACCTGCTCGATCGACGGCAATGGGCCGGGCGGACCGGCCTCGCCGCGCGGGCCTTGTGGCCCCGCCGGCCCTTGCGGCCCGACAGGTCCCTGTGCACCGGCCGCCCCGCGCGGGCCGGCTTCGCCCTGCTTGCCTTGCGGACCGGGCTTGCCCAGTGGTCCGGCCTTTCCAATCGGACCCGGCTTGCCCTGCGGCCCCGGCTTGCCACGCGCGCCATCGGGGCCCCGCTTGCCCGGATGACCCTGTGGTCCCGGCCGCCCCGGTTCGCCCTGCCGTCCGCGCGGTCCCTGAGGTCCTTGCCGTTTTTGTTCGTCTGCCACGCCGCTGCTCCCTTGACCGGAAGCAAGCTAATTAGCGGCGTTTGACGACAGCGGCAATTCCGCCGGGCTCGCGCCTGGGCATGATCAACACCAATCGGCCGCACGTCACGCGCTAGTCGTGATAGGCGGGGACCTCGATGCCGGAGGCGGCGTAGAGCCTGATCTTGTTGCGCAGTGTGCGCACCGAGAGGCCGAGCACGCGCGAGGCGCGCGTGCGATTGCCGTCGCAGCGGGCGAGCGTCTGCAGCACGAGCTCACGCTCGACCTCGTCGACGGTGGCGCCGATCAGCAGCGGAACGATCTGGTTCGGTGAAAGGACATATGCGCCCGGCTCGGACGCAGCGACATGAACAGTGGTCATCGACACACTCCCCGATCAACGCCCGCTTCCGTCTTTGGAAGCGGATCGAGAACAAACGACCCCCAAGCCGTAAATCTACGGTGGGCGGGTTTGGTTAACGAAAGGTTAACGGCGGGGCGATCGCACCAATTGACCTTGGGAATGCCGCCGCACCGCCGCGATTGGCACGGATTGCATGTTCCTGCGAGCATACCCCGCGTTACGGAGCGGGCATCATCCCGCTCACACCGTCCGGTATCCGCCGTCCACCATCACGATCGTCCCCGTGACGTAGGCCGACATGTCCGACGCAAGGAAGATCGCGGGACCCACGATGTCCTCGGGCTTGCCGGTGCGCGCCAGCGGCGTGTGATCGACGAAGGCCTGCACCAGCGCCGGATTGGTCGCGCGCACATTGGCATTGATGTTGGTCTCGATGAAGCCCGGCCCGATCGCATTGACGCGCACGCCCTCCTTGCCGAGCTCGACCGCGAGCGCCTTGGTGAAGCCGAGCACGCCGTGCTTCGAGGTGGTGTAGGCCGCCGAGCTCGGCGTGCGCAGATGCACGAAGGACTGGATCGAGCCGATATTGACGATGCGGCCCTCGGCTGCGCGCAAGGGGCTGAGGAACGCCTGCGTCATGTTGAAGACGCCGTTGAGGTTGAGCGAGATGATGTCGTTCCAGTCCTTCGCCACCGTCTCGGTATCCGCGGTGAAGGCATTGCGGCGAGTGATGCCGGCATTGTTGACGAGGATCGAGACCTGCCCGACCTTGTCGGCGACTTGCCTGGCGAGCGCAAAGCAGTCGTCGCGCTTGGTGACGTCGAGCGCAAAGCTCTCGGCCTTGCCGCCGGACTTGCGGATCTCCTCGGCGGCTTTCGCGACCGTGTCGGCATTGACGTCGAGCAGCACCACTTGCGCGCCCTCGCGGGCGTATCCGGTCGCGATGGCCCGGCCGATGCCGGATCCGGCGCCCGTGATGACGGCGAGATGGTTTTGGAGGAGAGGCATGGGCGTTCCCTTCTTGGTTTTCAACGTTGGCGCAAGACTAGTGGAAAACGGAGGCGGCAGAAACGCCAAGCCGCGCTGACGCCTTATGCAATCGGGGAGCGCGGTGACTTCCGATGGACGTGGCAAAGATGCCACGGCACGGCACGAACATCGCCAGTTCGTTCTTGTCTGATCCGCCGTCGCTTGGGTCCAAGAAATCTGGCGCCGTCAGCGTCACATCTGTCTCGAATATTTGGGGCAGCGGCGATTCCGCGCGGACGGGGGTATTGGGCATGAAGACACTGGGGGGCGCAAGCGCGGCTCTGATCGCGTTCGTAGCGACGGTGCCTGCCTTGGCGGCGGATATCGGGGGCGCGCCGACGTACAAGGTCCCATCGGCGGTCACGTCGCTCTGGGGTGGATTTTATGCGGGTCTTGGGCTTGGTTTCCGTGGTTCGCGCACGGACGCCACGGCGACATCGGAGACGGTCGCCGGCGCCCCGCAAAATCTGGCGGACGGCCGGCCGACAAGCGCGTCCTTCGACGGGCTGGGCTTCCGCACCACTGCCTTTAGCGGCTTCAACTGGCAATTGGCGCCGCAATGGATTGGGGGCCTCGAAGGCGATGTCGGCTTCGCCGACCAGTCCACCACGCGCCAGTCGCTGGCCTTCTCCCCCGGCTTCGTCCGCTTCGCCTTGCCGCCCGACAGCCTGACCGTAAAGACCGAGTGGGACGCCAGCCTGCGTGCCCGTCTCGGCTTCCTGCTCACACCTGCCACGCTGGCCTATGCGACCGGTGGCATCGCCTGGCAGCGTAGCTACATCAATTCGAACTGCGCCAACTGTCCCGGCCTTACGTTTTCGCCCGCCGTGATTTCCGCATCGTCTATCCAGGTTGGTTGGACCGTCGGTGGCGGCATCGAGACCGCGCTGGGCCGCAATTGGTTTGCGCGCGCCGAATATCGCTACGCCGACTTTGGCGCTGCACCGTTCACCATTGCTCGGAGCGCCGTGCCCGCTTCGGGCTTCAATTCGACCACGGACAAATTCGATCTCAAGATCCAGACTCACGCCGCCTCGTTCGGCCTGGCCTACAGGTTCGGCGACCCGATCGCGGCAGGAGCGCAGGCAGCGATGATCACCAAGGCAGCGCCGATCGCGATGTCATGGACCGGCCCCTATCTCGGTCTTGGAGTCGGCGTCCGCGCGCAGCAGGTGGATACGGCGGCAACGTCGGAACTGTTTGGCGTTGCGCTGATCCCGCTCGAGAAGAACACCGTGCCGTTCAACGACACCGCCTTCCGCGCCAGTCCCTATGCCGGCGTCAACTGGCAATTCGCGCCCAAATGGGTCGCCGGCATCGAGGGCGACGCCGGCTTTGCCGACCGGACCGTCACGCTGAGCGGATATCCGGTGTCGCCTGCGTTCGGCACCTTCCACGAAGCCGCCGATTCTCTTGTGGTGAAGTCAACATGGGACGCGAGCCTGCGCGCGCGTCTCGGCTTCCTGGTGACGCCGGCGACGCTGCTATTCGCGAGCGGCGGTGCGGCGTGGCAGCATGACGAGGTGATCTCGACCTGCGGGAGCGCGCCCTGCCGGGCCTTGTTTAATTTATCGCCGTCGGTGATAACGAACTCCACGACGAAACTGGGCTGGACCCTCGGCGGTGGCTTGGAGACGGCGCTGGGCCATCACTGGCTGGCGCGCGCCGAATACCGCTTCGCCGATTTCGGCACGTCGACTTACGCAATCGGTCGAACGTCGCACTTCGCGCCCAGCAACACCGTCGATACTTTCGATGTCACACTGCGCACCCACGTTGCGACTTTCGGTCTCGCCTATCAGTTCAACTGATCCGTGCCGGGTCTGGCGGTCCATCCGGCGGGGACGTAACGACCGCGATGCGGTCTGCGCGCAGCTGTGACAATTTCCTTCAGGATTCCTTTCGAAATTTCATGAAAGGCTAACTCGAAATTAAGGGGTCGGAAACGGCGGTCTTGGCATACTGATCTTGATTGCTAAACGTTGCGCGCATGATGGAACGGCTTGAATCCTGGAAACTCGCACTCGAACGCCTGCGGTCGGCGGACGGCGCCGATTGGGCCGAGGCCGGCCGTCTCGTGACCGAGATCGCGCGGATGAGCACCGATACCATGCTGGGTCAGGCTGCCGAGCAGGCGCTTCCTGTGCTGCGCCAGGCCGTGGACAATGACGATCACAGCGTCACGCTGGCGGCCCGGCGCCGTCTCGGCGTGGTGCTCGATGTCGTTCATGACCTGACCGCGCCGCGCTTCGGCCGCCGCAATGCTGCGCCGAAAAAATTGTCCAGCGAGGATCGCGCTCGCAAGGTGCTCGGCCTGCCGCTCGCGGTGCAGCTCACCTGCGAGGACATCAACCAGGCCTATCGCCGCGCCGCCAAGGGCATGCACCCCGACCGGGGCGGCAGCGCGGAAGCGTTCATCGATCTCGCCGCCGCGCGCGATCTCCTGATCCATCCCCGCGCCTACAAGGACGCGTGAGGGCACATGTGCTATCCTGTAGCCCGGATGAGCGAAGCGACATCCGGGACGGGTCTAGCCCATGGTTCTGTATCGCAGAAACTTTCTTCCCGGCGGTACCTATTTTTTCACTGTAGCGCTCTTCGACCGCCGATCGACCATTTTGACTGAAAACGTTGACGCCCTGCGCGATGCCTTCCGGGCCGCTCGCAGGGAGCGCCCGTTTGAGGTCGATGCGATCGTGATCCTTCCGGACCATTTGCACGTCGTCATGAGCCTCCCGCCGCATGACGCCGATTTCGCGGGCCGTTGGCGAAGGATCAAGGGGCATTTCAGCAGCACACTACTGCATGCGGGTATCGACGTAGCCCGCCACGCCAATGGAGAATTGGCTCTGTGGCAACGACGCTACTGGGAGCACACGGTTCGCGACGAAGATGATTTCGCCCGCCACGTGGATTACATTCACTTCAACCCCGTCAAGCATCGCTACGTCCAGCGCGTTTGTGATTGGCCGCATTCGTCCTTTCACCGATATGTGCGGGCGGGATTGCTGTCGGAAGACTGGGCGGGTGATGCCGGCGAAAGTGGGATTGCTTTCGGTGAGCGGGCCGAGGGAGGCTGACCGGGCGGAGGTTGAATTCCCGGATATCGCTTCGCTCATCCGGGCTACGGACGTCGGACTTGGAGTCGAGAGGCCTCAACTCTTGTTCACGCAACTCGGATAGGGCGCGGCTTCGCCGGCCAAAATCGGGCAGAGCTCGATCGGGCTGAGCGCGCGCAAACGCGCCTGCCAGCGGTCGTCGTTCACCGGCGGCTCGTCGGTTTCGGGGCCGCGCTCGGCCCACTGGATTGTGTAGTAGTCGGTCGTGCCCTTCAGCGTGACCAGGAGCGCGGTCTCGCTGTGCCGGGTCGGGCCGCTGTCGACGCGGCCGCAGCCGATCACGGCGACGAAACCTTCGAAGCGGCCGAACGCGGTGGCGCCGAGCGACCTTGCCGCGAAGCTGTCGGGGCAGGCGGATTTGAAACCGCCTGCGATCGCGCCCGCGAACTTCTCCGGCGATGAACCGGGAGTGGTCGTCATGCCCTTCTCGCCCGTCACGGTGATCATCTCGGTCCAGCGGTCGGGCGTCTCACCCTTCAGCACGGCCTCGCGGATGTAGTGGCCGCCCTTGGTGTTCTCGAACACCGCGGAAAAATTCGACGGCATCGCGAAGCTGACCAACTGGCCGAACACCGGCGAGATCACGCGGAAGGATTGCGGGGCCTGTGCGTTCGCCGTTGCGGCGATCAGCAGCGATGCGGCCAGAACCGTCGCTGTCGTCGGTGCGCGCATCGATTGGCTCCAAAGCCGCGAGGTGGAAAAACGAGTGAGCAAAACAAGCGGGCAAGGATGGGGGCGCCCCGGACAAAATGTGAGTAGGTCCGCCAACGGGCCAGGTTCAAAGCGCGTGCGCGGAAAATGCGCGATGTCGGCCGAAAAACCAATGGCGCGTCCAAAAGAAAAGGGCGGACCGCTTGCGCGATCCGCCCCTTGAAATCCGGTCTGTCGCCTCAGGCCTAGAGCGTGCAGCGGCGCTCCGCGCGCAGCTTGATCTGGAGCTCCGAGGCGGCCGTGAAGGTCGGGAGCGGCTTGCTGACGACCTTGTAGGTCGACACGCCCCACTGGAACGGCTTGTACTTCAGGTCCTCGTTCCAGACCTGGCAGATGCCGGTGTTGTCCCAGCGGATCACGTAATAGCCGACCGCCGCGGAGGCCGGCACGGCGAACACGGAGGTGGCGATGCCGGCAACGGCACAGAGGGCGAGAACGCGACGCATGAATATCTCCTGATGGGAACGTGACACGGGAACTGGTGCGGCAAAATGGTGCGGCTGGCAAGCGGGGCGGCGACCGTTCACGGATATGTCAGCCGTTGGTCGGCTGTTCGAACGATCCTTATTCCTTGACTATCGCCGGACGAGCACACGTCTACCCCTTCGCCAGCGACGCCACCGCCTCGATCTCGATCAGCATCTTCGGATCGGGCAGTGCGTGGACCACGCAGGTGGTGCGGGCAGGGTAGGGCGGCGGGCCGAAGGCGCCGGCATAGAGCGCGTTCATGGCGGCGACGTCGGAGGCGCGGGTCAGCAGCACGTTGACCTTGACGAGATCGCGGATCTCGGCGCCGGCCTCCGCCAGCACGCGCTTGATGTTGACGGCGACGTTGGCGAACTGCGCATCGAAGCCATCGGGCAGCGCGCCGGTCGCGTCGAAGCCGGGAATGCCGGAGACGAACAGGAGATCGCCGGCGCGCGTGGCAAAGGACAGCGGCGGCGCCTTGACGTGCGGCGGGGGTGCGAAATGCTGGATCGGCATGGGATCACCTCGGATGGACGGCTGGACGCGCAAGCGTAACGGCAGGTCGGGGCGCCTCCAACAAAAAACGCGAAAACAACCCCATGCACAGTAGGCATCCGGCGGAAATCATTGATGTTTCTTTTTGACTTCGGGAAAAGCAAAATAATCGTTGCTTCGTCGGGCAAAACAGGGGCAGAATGGCATGATGGCGGGTGAGCGTCTCGTCGCGCCAAACTCCGCCGTCATGCCCGGCTCGACCGGGTCATCCAGTACGCCGCGGCGTCTCGGTTCACCATCGCCCTCTCTGGAATACCGGATCGCCCGGTTAAACCGGGCGATGACAGTTGAGTGTGTTGCTACAGACCGCGACACACGCCCAGCCCATCATGTTGCCGCCGCGATGCATCGGATAGATTCCGCTCGTCTGATTCGCTTTCCCCTTGAAAGATAGCCCCCGGAGATTCTTCATGAAGTTCGCATCCACCCTTCGCGCCGCGCTGGTCGGCATTGCCGCGCTGGCCGGCCTCTCGACCTCGGCGCTGGCCGACGGCGGCACCGTGGTGCTGACGATCTACAAGGCGGGCTGGATCATCGGCGGCTCCGGCGGCTCGGGCGTGCTGAACTTCCGCGGCCGCGCCTATTCGCTCTCGACCGGCGGCCTCGACTACGGCCTCGTCTTCGGCGGCTCCAAGACCGTGCTGCGCGGCCGCGTCTCCAACATCAACCGGCCCTCCGACATCGCCGGCGTCTACGGCGCCGCCGGTGCCGGCATCGCAGTGGGCCGCGGCGCCCGTGCGATCGTGCTGACCAACCAGAAGGGCGCCGTGCTCGAGCTGTCCGGCACGCAGGTCGGCCTTATGGCGAATGCAGATCTCAGCGGGCTTGCGATCACGATGCGATAGGGCGATCAGCTCATTTCGTAGCCCGCATGAGCGAGAGCGACATGCGGGTCAACCCTCAGCCCCGGATGTCGCTGTCGCTCATCCGGGCTACGTTCCCGTCACCATCGCATGCACCCGTTCGCAATGCGCGACGAGGTTTTCATGCGCATCGACGAAGGCCTTCAGCGGTGTCGGGATGGGAAAGTAATAAATGTTGGCGATGAAGCCGTAGATGCCGGCATCGATACTAGCGGGCGCCGCGCCGTGCACGAATCCGTTCGCCGGCACGATCTCCGCCAGCACCTGCAGATCGGCGAGCCCCCGCGCGTAGGCCTGCTCGGGCGTGTAGCGGCCGATGCCCTGGAAATGGTAGCGCTGCGCATTATACGCCTTCGCCTTCTCGAATCCTGCCGCATCGATCTGCTTGTGCTGCGCGATGAAGGCGTCGCGGAACGCGGGATAATAGCGCTCGTCCTTCCAGCGCGAATACGACATCACCCAATAGAGGTCGTCGAGCATGCGCGTGACGAAGTGATTGGTGCGGCGCTGCTCCGGTGAAAGCCCCGCGTCGATGGTGAGGCGGTATTTCGCGGTCGCGTGCGCGATGATGGTCTCGCTGTCGCCGATCGTCTCGCCCTCATCCACGATATAGGGCAGCTGCCCGCGCGGCGCGGCGGAGGCATCGAACACATGCTCATGCACGAACGGTACGCCCGCGATCTTCAGGAAGGCATAGACCTTGAGGCCGTAGCCGTTGTTGTCGGCGACGCCGAACAGTTTTGGATAGGAGTAGAGGGTCAGCATGGGCGGCTCCCCATCGATCTGCGGAGATAGCAATGCCCGATCAGTACACGAATTTGCTCGGCCTCACATTCGAGATGCGCTGTAGGGCGGCGTTCCCCAACTATCGGGATATCACCGTGTGACGCGATGAACTGCTCAAAGCTGTTCGAGGCGCGGCGCCCATTGTATACAATCAAAGATTGAATTAGACTGTGAGGCCATGACAGCCCATGGTCATCGATTTCAGCAGGAGCTTTCCATGAAAGAGAGTGATCTCAAGGAGCTGGAAGCGCTACCTCATTCAAGCACTTGCAGGCTCATATCATTTACGGATGCAGAGGTGGTTCCCGGTATCGTGCCCAACACGTTCATCCTGATCGTCAGCGGCGTGAAGCCATGGGTGACGATGAAGGTCGAATTGGTGCCGCTGATCTACATCCGACAACCGGAATACTGGGGCATCGAGGTCGTCGGATGTCAAAGCGGCATCGGATTGCCCAGGCAAGCCCCCTATCACGTCAGCCTGGATATCTCCCATCTGCGCGGCACCATTGGCATCGAGGTGATCGGTGCGACGTCGCGCAAGCAGTTCAAGGTGCCCTGCGAGACGTGACAGTGCGACGGTGGGTTAGCCGATGTCGACGCAGCCGCGGGGCTAACCCACCCTACGAACGCGATGCGGCGGTGAACACCGCAAATTGCGCCTCGAATGCCCGCCTGAACGCGGGCCGTGCTTCGCCGCGGGCGACGTAGGCGGCGATTTCTGGATATTCGTCCAGCAGGCCTGACGCGTTCAACCGGCGCAACACCGTCACCATCATGAGATCGCCGGCGCTGAACGCACCGTCGAGCCAGTCGGCATCGCCGAGGCGGCGGGACAATTCGCCGAGCCTGATACGGACGCGGTCTTGCAGCATGGGCAGCCGCTCCGCGTACCAGCTCTTGTCGCCCTCGAACAGCATGGCCATCCCGAGCTCGACGATCGGCGGCTCCAGCGTGCTGAGCGCGGCAAACATCCACGCGATCGCGCGGGCCCGGGCGTTCGGCTCCGTCGGCAGCAACCCGGCATGGCGCTCCGCGATATGGAGCACGATGGCGCCGGACTCGAACAGGGTGAGGTCGCCGTCCTCATAGGTCGGAATCTGCCCGAACGGATGTAGCGCGAGATGGGCGGGCGCCTTCATGTCGTCGAACGAAACCAGACGCACATCGTAAGGTGCGCCGACCTCTTCGAGCGCCCAACGAACCCGCATGTCGCGCGCCTGTCCCTTGCCGCGGTCGGGTGAGTTGGCGAAGGCGGTGATGGTGGGCATTTAGGGGCTCCGGGGTTGATCGCGTTTTGCGTTCGGAGGACGAATGGAATGAGTGGATTCCGACAGGTTAATGCGTTTTCGTGGACCCTGTAGCCCGCATGAGCGATAGCGATATGCGGGGCAGCTGCCGGCCGCGGATGTCGCTGTCGCTCATCCGGGCTACACGAAAATCCCGCCGCCACTGTCGGATCGTTGCCTCCTGCCACGTCCTTGGAACATCGGCGCGCCGCCGCGCGCCCGCCCGAGGCAAAAGGATATCCGTTCATGACCTCCATCACGCCGTTTCTCTGGTTCGACAACAACGTGCCGGAGGCTGTCGCCTTCTACAAATCGGTGTTCCCCAATGCCAAGGTTGAGACCGTCAGCGACTTCATGGCGGTGTTCGAGCTCGAAGGCCAGCGCTTCAACGCGCTCAACGGCGGGCCGCAATACAAGTTCAACGAAGCGGTGTCGTTCTTCATCAGCGTGGAGACGCAGGCGGAAGTCGATTATTTCTGGGACAGGCTCACCGCCGACGGCGGCGAGGAATCCCGCTGCGGCTGGCTCAAGGACAAGTTCGGGCTGTCCTGGCAGGTGATCCCATCATCGCTCGGCCGCTACCTCGGCGACTCTGATCGGACCAAGGCCAACCGCGTCATGCAGGCGATGTTGCAGATGAGAAAGATCGTGATTGTGGATCTGGATAAGGCGTATGCGGGGTGAGTTTGTCGCGGGATGCGTTGCCAAATCGGCAGTGTCGTCCCGGCGAAGGCCGGGACCCATACCGCGGAATCCATCGATGACGAATGGTCGCTGTACCGGACCTCGAGTCTCCGCCAAACCACTCCCTGGGGTTATGGGTCCCGGCCTTCGCCGGGACGACGCCTGAGGGTGGAGCGCTATCGCAAATTTACGCTACGCCGCTATCCACGCCGCAAGCTCCCGCCACGGCTCCAGCGTCCAATGCCCTGACGCAGCGCCCGACGGCGACGGCACCACGAATATCTCCGGCAAGCTTTCGTCGCGCGGTTGCCGACCCAGCGCAATCCCGCTCGACGGCTTGCCGTAAAACAAGCTCGCCGCCTTCTTGCTCGTGAACGCAATGGTCCGCGGCCGATACTTCTCGATCTTGGCCTTGAACCCCGCCACGTCGATCGTCTCAGCCGCGATCTGGTGATCCATTCCGGCGCCAGACTTGGACAGATCGGTGAAACCGATCCCGAGTTCGAGCAGCGCCGCGAACTCGCCCGGCTGATAACGCCGCGGCGTAATGCCGGCCTCATGGATCGCGCGCCAGAAGCGATTGCCGGGATGGGCGTAATAGTGCCCGAGCTCGGCTGAGAGCGTGCTGGCGGCAGTACCGACGAAGATCAGGCGGAGGTTGGGACGGAGTTGGTCGGGGAGGCGGTGGGGGAATGTATCGGGCACGTCAATTATCCGCGGCCGTAGCCCGCATGAGCGGAGCGATATGCGGGACGGCAAAGACCCGGATGTCGCTGCGCTTATCCGGGCTACACTTGCTCATAAGCATTATTAAGTCTAGCGCCTTAGATCGGCGGTTGTAGGATGTGCAAAAGGCGCGCGAGCGCCGTACCCACCAACTTGGTCGAGGTAAAGGATGCAAGACAAGTTCGAGTGGCCCGAGCCCGAGCACGAAGCCGACAAAGTCATTTTTCGCAACGTCTGCGATCATGGTTGCCATATTGTCGGAATTCCCGATGGGGCTCCGCCTTTTGCATTCTCAATTGGACTGTTTCTGAACTATGGCCAGCCCGAGCTTGTCATCTTCGGCCAGCGCTTGGAGAATCCTCGGGCCATCATCAACCTTGTTCGCGATCGGGTAGCGGAGGGGCATAAATTTGTCGACGGCGATATCTCCGGCGATCTTCTGGAAAACGGTTATAGGCTCGGTTTCTGGCAAGTGCCGTTCAAGGCTTACCCGGAATATCTCGGCACGGCGATCTGGTTCTACTCCAAGTCCCGCCTCGCATTCCCCTGTCTGCAGGTCATCTGGCAGGACGTCAATCGCCGCTTTCCCTGGGAGGGGGAATGCATATCCGATGTGAAGGCCGACCAGCCGTTGTTAAAGAGGAAGGTTTCTTGATGAAAAAGCCGGGCTGTTTTGCCCGGCTTTTGTTTTCGATGGATGCCGGGTCAAGCCCGGGGCACGACGAGGAGAAGTCTCTCACAACACCCGATTGCTCTCCTTCACCTTCTCCGCATCCAGATACAAGTTCTCGCCCATCTCCTTGAACTTTGCGCTCATCTTCGCCATGCCGTCCTCGGCTGTGCCGCTCATCGACATGCCGACGCCGTTCGGATCGTTCAGCGTCGCCGCGTAATCCCGCACGTCCTGCGTGATCTTCATCGAGCAGAATTTTGGGCCGCACATCGAGCAGAAATGCGCGACCTTGTGGGCTTCCTTCGGCAGGGTCTCGTCGTGGAAGTTCTTGGCGGTGTCGGGGTCGAGGCCGAGGTTGAATTGGTCGCTCCAGCGGAAGTCGAAACGGGCGCGGGACAGCGCGTCGTCGCGCAGCTGGGCGGCCGGATGGCCCTTGGCGAGATCGGAGGCGTGGGCGGCGATCTTGTAGGTGATGACGCCGACCTTGACGTCGTTGCGGTCGGGCAGGCCGAGATGCTCCTTCGGCGTGACGTAGCAGAGCATGGCGCAGCCGAACCAGCCGATCATGGCGGCACCGATGCCCGAGGTGATGTGGTCGTAGCCCGGCGCGATGTCGGTGGTCAGGGGCCCGAGGGTGTAGAACGGCGCTTCGCCGCATTCCTTGAGCTGCTTGTCCATGTTGATCTTGATCTTGTGCATCGGCACGTGGCCGGGGCCTTCGATCATGACCTGGCAGCCCTTGTCCCACGCGATCTTCGTGAGTTCTCCGAGCGTCTCGAGCTCGGCAAACTGCGCGCGGTCGTTGGCGTCGGCGATCGAGCCCGGACGCAGGCCGTCGCCGAGCGAGAACGAGACGTCATATTTGCGCATGAGGTCGCAGATCTCGTCGAAATGGGTGTAGAGGAAGCTCTCCTTGTGATGCGCCAGGCACCACTTCGCCATGATCGAGCCGCCGCGGCTGACGATGCCGGTGACGCGGCTGGCGGTGAGGTGGATGTATTGCAGGCGCACGCCGGCGTGGATGGTGAAATAGTCGACACCCTGCTCGCACTGCTCGATCAGCGTGTCCTTGTAGAGCTCCCAGGTCAGCTTGACCGGATCGCCGTCGCACTTCTCCAGCGCCTGATAGATCGGAACGGTGCCGATCGGCACCGGCGCGTTGCGCAAAATCCATTCGCGGGTGGTGTGGATGTTGCGGCCCGTCGAGAGATCCATCACGGTGTCGGCGCCCCAGCGGATCGCCCACACCATCTTCTCGACCTCTTCCTCGACCGACGACGTCACCGCCGAGTTGCCGATATTGGCGTTGATCTTGGTGAGGAAGTTGCGGCCGATGATCATCGGCTCGAGTTCGCTGTGGTTGATGTTGCAGGGGATGATGGCGCGGCCGCGCGCGATCTCGGAGCGGACGAACTCCGGGGTGATGAAGGCGGGGACTTCCGCGCCAAAGCTTTCGCCGTCGGCAAGCGCCGCTTCCGCGCGCTCGAGCTGCTGCTTGCGGCCGAGATTTTCGCGCGCGGCGACGTAGATCATCTCCTTGGTGATGATGCCGGCGCGGGCGAATTCGAGCTGCGTGATCTTGTGGCCGTCGAGGCCGCGCAACGGCTGGTGATAGGCCGAGAAGGCGCGCGCGGCCTTGTCGGTGGAGACGCTGCCATTGTCCTCCGGCTTGATCTGCCGGCCCTGATATTCCTCGACGCCGCCGCGCTCCAGCACCCAGGCCTTGCGGCCGCGCGCGAGACCGGCGTTGACGTCGATGGTCACGCTGGGGTCGGTGTAGGGGCCGGAAGTGTCGTACACCGGCAGGTTCGGCTCGCCGGCGCCTTCGGACAGGATGATCTCGCGCAGGGGCACGCGCAGGTCAGGCGCGGCATCGGGCGAGGCGAAGATTTTTCGCGACGAGGGCAGCGGGCCGGTGGTGACGGCGGGGACGGTCTTGTCGGGGTTGGAGCGGATGTTCATGGGATCCTCCGGTTTAATTCGTATGTGTGTGCGTCTGGGCGAGGGCGGTGAATTCTTGCTCCGTCATTGCGAGCGCAGCGAAGCAATCCAGAATCTCTCTGCAGAGACAGTCTGGATTGCTTCGTCGCAAGTGCTCCTCGCAATGACGGTGGAGAGAGTGTGCATCACGCGGCCTCCGCGGATAGGCCGAGCCATTGCCGGACCCGCGCATCGGGGTCGGCGTTCTGCGTGACGTCGGAAACGACGGCGATGGAATCCGCGCCGGCGGCAAAGATCTCCGCGGCGTGCTCGAACTTGATGCCGCCGATCGCGACCAGCGGGATAGTGCCGACGCGCTTCTTCCATTCCGTGATCTTTGGAATGCCCTGCGGCTCGAAGCGCATCGATTTGAGCGTGGTGAAGAAGATCGGACCCAGCGCGACATAATCGGGCTCGGCGGCGAGCGCGGTGTCCAGCTCGTCCTCGTCATGGGTCGAGACGCCGAGCGACAAGCCGGCCTCGCGGATGGCCGCGAGATCCGCGTCGGCCAAGTCCTCCTGGCCGAGATGCAGATACTTTGCGCCGGCGACGATCGCGGCACGCCAATAGTCGTTGACGACGAGCTTGGCTTGCGTTCCTTGCGTGATCGCCAGCGCATCGGTGACCATCTGCAGCGATTGCGAATCGTCGAGATCTTTCGCGCGCAGCTGGATTGTGCCGACGCCGAGCCTGGTCAGGCGCTCGACCCAGGCGAGGCTGTCGACGACGGGATAAAAGCGATCAGGATACGGCATGCCAAAAGGGTGTCCCAACGACAGGGGTGGAAGGGGAGGCGAAATCGCGGGCGTTCATCAGCCCGGCCTCAAAAGCCGTGCGGCCGCCCTCGATGCCGAGGCGGAAGGCGTTGGCCATCGCGACGGGATCGGCGGCTTTGGCGATGGCCGTGTTGAGCAGCACGGCGTCGTAGCCGAGTTCCAGCGCCTGCGCCGCGTGCGACGGCGCGCCGATGCCGGCGTCGACCACCAGCGTGATGTCGGGCAGCCGCTCGCGCATCAGCTTGAGCGCGTCGCGGTTGGTGATGCCTTTTGCGCTGCCGATCGGCGCGGCCCACGGCATCACCACCTTGCAGCCGGCATCGACCAGGCGGTTCGCAACCGAGAGATCCTCGGTGCAATAGGGGAACACTTCGAAGCCGTCCTTGATCAGGATGCTTGCTGCTTCCACAAGTCCGACCACGTCGGGCTGCAGCGTGTCGTTGTCGGCGATGACTTCGAGCTTGATCCAGCTCGTGCCAAACAATTCGCGCGCGAGCTTGGCCGTGGTCACCGCCTCGCGCACGCTGCGGCAGCCGGCGGTGTTCGGCAGCACGGTGACATCGAGCTCGCGGATCAGATTCCAGAACGCGTCCCCGGTCTTGCCGCCGGCGGATTCGCGCCGCAGCGACACCGTGACGATGTTCGAGCCCGAGGCGCGAATCGCCGCCTGCATGATCGCAGGCGAGGGATAGAGCGCGCTGCCGATCAGGAGGCGGGAGGGGAAGGTTTTGCCGTAGAAATTGACCATCAGTGTCTCCGCGCTTCGCGGTTTGCTCCCTCGCCCCGCTTGCGGGGAGAGGGTTGGGGTGAGGGGCTGTATCCGCAAAGGAGGTGAGAGACGGACTCGCGGAGAGTCCCCCTCACCCGAAATTCGCGCTCGCGCGAATTTCGACCTCTCCCCGCAAGCGGGGCGAGGTGAAGAAAGGCGATTGCATCGTTCACATCACCCTCCCTGCCGCGGCGTGATGATCTCGATCTCGTCGCCGGGCTTCAGCGCGGTCTCGGCCCAGCGGCTCTTCGGCACGACGTCGTAGTTGAGCGCGATCGCGAAATGGGTGCCCTCGTAGTCGAGCTCGCTGAGCAGCGCGTCCACGCTGACGGAATTGATCTCGCGCTGCTCGCCGTTCACGATCACGCGCATTGCATTACCTCATTGTCGATCTGGCCGCGCTGGACATAGCCAAGCGTCAGCTCGGCGAGTGCGGGCGCGATCAGGAAGCCGTGGCGGTAGAGGCCGTTCACGTTGATCGTGTTGCCGCGGATGCCGATGCGCGGCAAATTGTCGGGAAAAGCGGGGCGCAGGCCGGAGCCGAATTCGACGATGCGGGCCTCGCCGAAGGCGGGATGCACGGCATAGGCCGCGCCCAACAGCTCCAGCGCGGAACGCACGCTGACGCCGGTGTCCTCGGCCTCGATCGAGGTCGCGCCCAGCATGAACAGATTGTCCTCGCGCGGGATCACATAGAGCGGCCAGCGCGGATGGATCAGTCGCACCGGGCGCGCGAGCTGCACCTCGGCGGTCTCGATCAGGATCATCTCGCCCTTGACGCCGCGAAGCTCCGGCTGCTCGTCGCGCGCAGAAAGACCGCGGCAGTCGATCACGATGCCTTTAGGATCAAGTTTTGCGAGTTCGGCCGCGGCGACGTCGCTTTCGAATTTGATGGTGCCGCCGGCGGCGCGGATGCGCTCGTGCAGTTTCGGCAGCACGCGGCGCGGCTCGACATGGCCCTCGGTCGGGAAGAACAGCGCGTCGCGGAAGCGGCCTTCGAGCGACGGCTCGAGCTCGGCAAGGCCGGCGGCATCGAGCCGGCGATGGCCTTCGGTCATCCGGGCAAAACGCTCGAAATCGTTGCGCTCGCGCGGGTGAGCGACGACCAGCGAGCCGTTGAAAGGCGTGTCGGGCAATTCGCGCCGCCAGATGTCGAGCGAGCGCAGGCCGAGGCGGCTGATGATGGGTTCGGAAACCTCCGCCTCGCAATAGGGCGCGAGCATGCCGCCGGCCCAATGACTGGTCGCATCGGTCATGTCGGCGTCACCGCGCTCGTGCAGGGTGACGGCGTGGCCGGCCTGCGCGAACAGCAAGGCCTGCCAGGCGCCCGCAATGCCTGCGCCGATGATGGATACCGGGGAATCCGGTCGCTTGGTCGTCTGCAACATCCCTGTCCCTTCGCCGGCATGACCCGGATCAGGTTCAAAGGGTCACCGCGGTCCTGGGCGGATTTGCCCATTTAGCGGTATCTCAGCTCCTCCTCGGAGCACCCCTCGGAACGGCTCTAATGTATGCCAGCAGGGCTGGGTGGTCAACGCGCTTGGTGGGAACCGCGCTTACCTGGGCGTTTACTTGGGCGTTTACTTGGGCGCCTGCGCCCGGGCGTTGCGGACGCGCTGGGCGAGCTTGCGGTGCGGGACCGTGCCGAATATCGGCTGCGGATTGCCGTTTGGCTCGAGCCAAGCGCCGCCCATATTGGCCTCGCCCATGTTGGCGACCTGCACGGCCCCCTGCCGCTGCCGCTTCGCGGCGTAGTAATAGCCGCCGGCGAAATAGCGCACGGCGCGGGAGTGGTCGCCATTGGCGGCGTGATAGGCGCCGGCGAGATATTTCACGGCATAGGTGAGGTTGGTGTTGGGATCGCGCAGGCCGGCGGCGTCGCCGGTGTAGCCGACCCCGCGGGCGGTCGCGAGCTTGATCTGCATCAGTCCGATGGTGCCGCCATGGCCGACCAGGCCGGGCTGGTAGCGGCTTTCGCGCATGATGACGCGATGCACCAGCGCCTCCGGCACGCCGTTGGCGCGCGCATGGGCCGCGACCATCTCGGCGTACTCCGCCTGGCCCGCGAATGCGGCCTGTGGCAACGTCAGTCCGGCCGCGAGCAGCGCGGCAACACGTAAAATTTTCATCAGATATCCCGGAGGTCCCTGAGACTGATTGAAGGCCTGCGCCCGGCTGCCGTTTAGGCCTCGCGAACGCGGCGATGATGTGACCAAACGCCGCCTTTAACGTTTTCGCGGCGCCGAGCCGCTGTGACGGCTCAATCCTGGCGCCAGAGTTTCCTCAGGCGGACAACTCGCGACAGCAAGCCTGTCTATTCGCATGGGCGCACGAAAGCGAGTATGTCACGGCCAGCGAATCGGGAGAGGTGCCATGACAAAATCAACCATGGTCAAAGCCCACAGCGGCGACATGTCAGAACACGATTTGCCCAGAAACAACCCCTGTGCCCAATGCGGCACGCTGATCCCGACGCCCGACTGGATCGAGCCGGGCGAAGGGCGCGTCTCCTATCTCTGGACGTGCCACGCCTGCAATTATCGCTTCGAGGCGGTGGCGATCTTCGACGATATGCCCATCGCGCATCCGCCCCTCGCGGCCTGAAGTTAAGCCGCAAGCCGCGGCTGCTGCCAGATCGGCAATTGCATCCGCACGATCAGCCCATGCGGCTCCCGGTCGTGCAGCGACAGCTCGCCGCCATGGGCGATCGCGATCGCGCGCGCGATCGACAGACCGAGGCCGAAGCCGGTGGACTCGTCCATGGTGCGCGCGTCGTCGCCGCGCACGAACGGCTCCAGCATCTCCTGCTTGCGGCCATCCGAAATGCCGGGTCCGTCGTCCTCGACGTCGATGACGAGCTTGCTGCCCGAGATGTCCAGCCGGATCGTCACCTCGGCGCCGAAGCGCACCGCGTTTTCGACGAGATTGGTGACGCCGCGATGCAGATCGTCGGGCCGCGCCACGGCGGTCGCGGATTGCGGGCCGGCATAGCGCACGGCATGACCCATGTCGCCGAACTGGTCGGCGATGAGCTGCAGCGTGCTCGCGATGTCGACCAGCGTCACCGCCTCGATCTGGCGGTCGTTGCGCAACAGCGACAGCACGCTTTCCAGCATCGAGCGCATCTGGTCGAGGTCGATCAGCATGCGCTTGCGGTTGCCTTCGTCCTCGACGAACTCGGCGCGCAGGCGCAGCCGCGTGATCGGTGTGCGCAGATCGTGGCTGATCGCGGCGAGCATCCGCGTGCGGTCCGACATCAGCCGCGCGATCCGCTCATGCATGCGGTTGAGCGCGCGCGCCACCGAGCGGATCTCTTCCGGGCCGCGTTCGGGCAGCGGATCGGCTGTCCCATCCAGGCTGAAATTCTCGGCCGCCTTTGCAAACGACGACAGCGGCGCGGCGAGCGCATGTGCGGCCCATACGCCGAGCAGCGTCACGCTGATCACGGCAGACAGCAGCGTCGTTATCCAGGGATTGCCCCAGAACCAGCCCGGCCGTCCCCGTTCAACATGGCCAGCGACCGTCGTGCCGTCGGGCAGCTGGATGCCGATCCGGGGCGAACCGCCGTTCGGCGGCAGCGTGACGACCTTGTAGCCCTCACCGAGATGGCGGCGCATCCCGTGCATATGGGGGCCGTCGCCGATGGCCGTCACGGAGCCGGGCGCGATCGCTTCCAGCCGCAGATCCGGAAAGGCGCGCGCGATGTCGGCAAGAAGGCGCGGCCGCTCGCTCGCGTCGGCCGCGGACAGCAGCAGCGCGGCATTGGCCAGCTCATGCTCGCTGTCGGGCGGCGCCGCCGCGCGGTCCGGCCGCGTGATCAGAAAACCCGCCGTGATGACCAGATGAAGCGCGACGATCGACACCACGACGAGCGCAGCGATCTGGCCGCTGATGCTCCTGAGATGGAAAAATCCCAAAAGCCGCATGTCAGATGCTCAAGACTGCCGCGACCGCTTCCGTGCTTGTAGTGTCGGTGCTTGCCGCTTCCGTTCTCACCACTTCGGTTCTTGGCGTGAACAGATAGCCGCCCGAGCGCACCGTCTTTATCATGGTCGGATCAGCCGGATTGGGCTCGATCTTGCGGCGGATGCGGCTGACCAGCACGTCGATCGAGCGCTCGAACGAGCCGGTGCTGCGCCCCTGCGTGAGGTCGAGCAGGCTGTCGCGCGACAGCACGCGGCCGGGTCGCTCGCAGAACGTCCGCAGCAGGTCGAACTCGGCGCTGGTCACCGCGACGCGCGCGCCCTCGGGATTGCGCAGCTCGCGCAGCCGCAGATCGATGCGCCAGCCTTCGAAGGCGAGCGTGCTTGCGCCTTCGATCGAGCTTGCCGCCTGCGCGGCCGCCTGGCGGCGCAGCACCGCGTTGATGCGGGCGAGCAGCTCGCGCGGGTTGAACGGTTTCGGCAGATAGTCGTCCGCGCCCATCTCGAGGCCGACGATGCGGTCGACGTCCTCGCCGCGTGCGGTCAGCATGATGATCGGCGTCTGTCCGTCGGCGCGCACCCTGCGGCACAGGCTGAGGCCGTCCTCGCCGGGCAGCATGACGTCGAGGATGATGAGGTCGACGCGATGATCGGCCATCGCGCGCGACATCTCGCGGCCGTCGCTCACAGCGGTGACGTTGCAGGCGTTGTTGCGCAGGTATTTCGCAATCAACGTCCGGGTTTCACGGTCGTCTTCGACGACAAGGATGTTGGGATTGGGAATCGCCATACGCTTTGTTTGTCCAAGATTCGGGCCAAAAGGCGAGGATTTTTGTTTCAGATTGTTTCCACGGTCCACGCCGCAACAGCAGGACATCACCGGGCAGGGAAGCGACAAGGTCTCGTTAAGCGCGCTAACCATACCGTGGCGTGGTCGGCTACGAAACCCCCGCAGAACTCACGGAGCCATCATGACCTCGATCTCGGCGGCCTCCGCCGGTTACCAACAGTCGCCGCTGCAGCGGCTGCAGCAGGAATTGCAATCGGACGTGTCCGCCGGCACGGTCTCGTCGTCGGACCAGTCGGCGCTTTCGACGGCGCTGACCGACATCGACACGGCGCTTCAGCAGAGCCGGTCGAGCGATCAGTCGAGCGGCACGCGTCCCTCCAAGGGCGACATCAAGTCGAAGATCGACGACCTCATCTCCAACGAGGTGTCGAACGGGACGCTGACGTCGGACCAGGCCGACCAGCTGAAGAACGTATTCCAGTCCGCCTTCGCCAATGGCGGCGGCGGCCCCGGTGGTGCGGGCGGTCCGGGGGGTGCGGGCGGCCCCCAGCCCGGTCCGCCGCTGGACGACAGCTCATCGGATTCGTCGTCAACGGACGCGACCGGCAGCACGTCGACCGGCTCCACCACGGCCGAGATCCTCCAGCAGTTTCTGCAGGCGCTGCAGCAGTCGCAATCGTCTTCGTCGTCGTACGGTGCAAACGGCAGCTCATCCGCCGGCTCGAACTTCGCCGCGCTTCTGATCGATTACAAGAGCTGACCTGCGCGACGCAGATCGGCGCGTTCCTCGCTGCGGTCGTGCTTCACCCAGGGTGCCCGATCGTCGGCGAGGAACAGTGCGCTGCAAAATGTTCCTGAGTGACTTAGGAACAATCGCACGCGGCTGCGATGCTCGCGCAGCACGCGACGAAATTGCAGCACGCGCGGAACTGGGACTGATCCGAGCTGTTTTCTCCGCACGAGTTTTCTGCTGAAGGAGAGGACAATATGTTGATGAAATCGATCGCGGCCGGTCTCGCCGGTACCGCACTGCTCGCAACCGTTGCGTTCGCGCAAAATCCGACCGCCACCACCGACAAGGCGCCGGCTGCCGCCGCCTCGACGACCACCACAACCGCGTCGGGACAGTGGCGTACGTCCAAGATGGACGGCATCAAGGTCTATAACGACGCCAACGAGAACATCGGCTCGATCAACGATCTGCTGATGGACAAGAGCGGCAACATCAAGATCGCCGTGATCGGCGTCGGCGGCTTCCTCGGCCTGGGCGAGCATCTGGTTGCCGTGCCCTATGAGAAGCTGAAGTTCGTCAATGAGGCCGTTGCCTACACCGGCACCGCCGGAAATACCGCAACCGGCACTGGAAACACTGCAGCCAACCGGCCCGCGGCGACCACCACGACGGGTGCCGCGACCGGCACCGACAACAAGCCCGCGACGACGGCCACGTCCTCGTCGAAATGGTATCCGGACCACGCCGTGTTCAATGCGAGCAAGGACGAGCTGAAGAACATGCCCGAGTTCAAGTACTCGGAGTAAGGCGGCTCTAAACGGCTAAACGAAGCGCGCCCGGTTTTGCCGGGCGCGCTGTCGTGCATTTTTTTGTCTCCCGTCATTGCGAGGAGCTCTGGCGACGAAGCAATCCAGGCTGCCACCGCGGAAGCATTCTGGATTGCTTCGCTTCGCTCGCAATGACGGAGAATGCCGCTAGTTCCCCTTCACCAGAGGGCAGCCGCCCTTGTCGAGCGGGCGGAAGGCCTCGTCGCCGGGCACGGTGGCGATCAGCTTGTAGAGGTCCCACTCGCCCTTGGAGTCCTCGGGCTTCTTGACCTCGAACAGATACATGTCGTGGACCATGCGGCCGTCGATGCGGATCTTGCCGTTCTTGGCGAAGAAGTCGTTGACCGGCGTTTTGCGCATCTGCTCCATCACCTTCGGTGCCTCGTCGGACTTGATGGCGTCGATTGCCTTCAGATAATGCATGGTCGCCGAATAGAGCCCCGCCTGGATCATGGTCGGCATGTGGCCGACCTTCTCGTTGAAGCGCTTGGAGAAGGCGCGCGTCTCCTCGTTGGTGTCCCAGTAGAACGCGTCGGTGATGATCAGGCCCTGGGTCGACTTGATGCCGAGCGAATGAACGTCGGTGATCTCCATGAGCAAGGCGATCATCTTCTGGCCGCCCTCCGTCAGGCCGAACTCGGCCGCCTGTTTCAGCGCGTTGGTGGTGTCGCCGCCGGCATTGGCCAGCGCGACCACCTTCGCCTTTGAGGCCTGGGCCTGGAGCAGGAACGAGGAGAAGTCCGACGAGTTGAGCGGATGGCGGACCTCGCCGAGCACCTTGCCGCCGCTCTCCTTGACGACGTTGGCTGCGTCGCGTTGCAGCGCCATGCCGAAGGCGTAGTCGGCGGTGACGAAGAACCAGGTGTCCTCGCCGCGCTTGACCATCGCCTTGCCGGCGACGTTCGATAACGCATAGGTGTCGTAGGTCCAGTGCACCGTATTGGGCGAGCAGGCGACGCCCGTGATATCGGATGAGCCGCCGCCGGAATTGATGTGGATCTTGTTCTTCTCGCGCGTCAGCGCCGAGATCGGCAGCGCCACCGACGAGGTCGGAACGTCGAAGATCGCGTCGACCTTGTCGTTGTCGTACCAGTTGCGGGCGATGTTGACGCCGACGTCGGGCTTGTTCTGGTGATCGGCGGAGACCACTGCGACAGGCTTGCCCGCGACCTTGGCGCCGTAATCGGCGACCGCCATCTCGACGGCAGCGAGCGAGCCTTTGCCGGTCGCGTCCGCATAGAGGCTCGACATGTCCGTGAGCACGCCGATCTTGACGACATCGTCGGAAATCTGCGCCTGGGCGGCGCCTGACGTGGCGGCGAGAGCGAGTCCGGCCGCGACCGCGGCGATGAGTTTTTGCATTTTGTTTTTCTCCCTCAGCGTTGTTGTTTGGGCTTTGTTGCGGGAGTCGTTCTAACGACTATCGGTCGCGGGAGCAAAGCCCGGAATGCGCGAGGAGGGTTGAGAAATAAGCAGGGCGCGCGGTGTTTTTGCCCTCTCCCCTTGTGGGAGAGGGTGGCTCGCCGCGATAGCGGCGGGACGGGTGAGGGGTTCTCTCCGCGAGTCCTACTGTCATTGAATGGGCGGAGAAAGACCCCTCATCCGGCGCTTCGCGCCACCTTCTCCCACAAGGGGAGAAGGAGAAGACACCGCGCGCTCACGCGCCGCCCTTCAGCCGTTCATTGCGCCGGCGCAGGCCTTCCAGTGTGGCGAGCAGGATGACGGAGACCGTCGTCAGGATCACCGCCGCTGCCGTGATGGTCGGGCTGATGTTCTCGCGGATGCCGCTGAACATCTCGCGCGGCAGGGTGCGCTGTTCCGGACCTGCCATGAACAGCACGATCACCACCTCATCGAAGCTGGTCGCGAAGGCGAACAGCGCCCCCGACGCCACGCCGGGCAGGATCAGCGGCAGGATCACGCGGCGGAACGCCTCGAGCGGCGAGGCGCCGAGCGAGGCGGCGGCGCGGGCCAGATTGGTGTCGAAGCTTTGCAGCGTCGCACCGACCGTGATCACCACGAAGGGCGTCGCCAGCGCGGTGTGGGCCAGGATCAAGCCGAGATAGCTGCCGGTCAGCCCGATCGGCGCGAAGAAAAAATACAGGCCAACCGCGGTGATGACGCCGGGCACGACGACCGGGGACAGCACGAAAGCCAGCACGAGCGGCTTGAACCGGCTCTTCCACTGCGCCAGCCCCAGCGCCGCCAGCGTGCCGAGCACCATCGACAGCAGGGTCGAGGCCACACCGATGATCATGCTGTTCTTCAGCGAATTCATCCAGCGCGGCGAATTGATGAAGTCGTCATACCAGCGCAGGGAGAGGCCCGGCAGCGGATAAGTGAGGTACGAGCCCGAGCTGAAGGACAGCGGCATGATCGCAAGGATCGGCGCGATCAGGAAGATGAACACCAGCGTGGAGATCACGATGGTCGCGGTCCACGCGATGCGCTGGCTCGGCGTGCGGATGGAGGAATTGTCGCTCAATTCTTCATCCCTCCCGTCACCTGCTGTCCCTGCACCAGCTTTCCATAGACGAGCGCGAGCAGAATAGTGGCGAGCAGCAGCACCGCACCCAGTGCCGAAGCAAGGCCCCAATTGGCGGTCTCGGTCGTGTAGAGCGCGATGAAGTAGCTGATCATCTGGTCGGCGGCGCCGCCGACGAGTGCCGGCGTGATGTAATAGCCGAGCGCCAGGATGAAGACGAGCAGGCTTCCCGCCCCGATGCCGGGCAGGGTTTGCGGCAGGTAGATCCGCAGGAAGGCAGTGAGGGGTGGCGCACCGAGCGAGGCCGCGGCACGCATGTAAGCAGGCGAGATCGCCTTCATGCTGCTGTACAGCGGCAGGATCATGAACGGCAGGAGGACGTGGGTCATGGCGACGCAGACACCGAAGCGGTTGTAGATCAGGCGCAACGGCGCGTCGATGATGCCAAGCCAGAGCAGGCTGTCGTTCACGACGCCTTTGCTCTGCAACAGAACGATCCAGGCGCAGGTGCGGACCAGAAGCGATGTCCAGAACGGCAGCAGGACGAAGATCATCAGCAGGTTCGACCGGCCGGGCGGCAGCGCGGCCAGCAAGTAAGCGACCGGGAAGCCGAGGATCAGGCAAAGTGCCGTGACGCTGAGGCTGATGAGGAAGGTGCGGGCGAAAACGTCGCGGTAGATGGCCTGATCCGGCGGGGCTGCGATAATCGCGCCGTCCGCGTTCCGCGTCAGATCGAGCGCCGACAAAAGGTAGAAGCCGGTCACGGGGCCACTGGCTTCCTTGATCGTGGTCCAGGTGGCGCGTTCGCGCCAGGCCGGATTGATCTTGCCCAGCGTCTCCCTGGCCGTGCCGGGCTCGGGCGCAGTCTTCAGATTGCGTGCGGTGGTGGTCAGGATCGTGCGGAAGCCGTTCAGTGCGTAATTGAGCCGCTTGGCCGCAATCGCAATGGTGCCGGAAGCGCGCGCCGCCATGATGTCGCCCGCCAGCGCCGCGTAGACCTTTTCGTCCGGCAGATCCCTGCCGTCCCAACTGGCGAGAGCCGCGATGGTCTGAGGCAGAACCAGACGCACCTCCCGGTCATCGACGGCACGCCACAGCATGCCGGCGATGGGCCCAGCGAAGGTGAAGAGCAGGAAGACGAGAAGCGGCAGAACCAGCGCCAATGCCTTGACCTGGCGTGCTCGCTCCGCCCGCCGTAATCGGCGCTTGAGCGGCACCTCGGTCGACGCATCGGCGCTGGTCAAGAGCGCATCCGTCATTGGTGTTACCTTCGGTCGAGCCCTGCGGAGCGCGCTATTTCGCGGCCCATTTGTTGAAGCGCTCGGTCAGGCGGTCGATGTTTTCGAGCCAGAAGGCAACGTTGATCTCGACCGCGTTCTTGATGTTGTCGGGCGCTGTCGGCAGGTCCTTTAGAACGGCAGGCGCGAGCAGGGCGGCTGCGTCCTTGTTCGAGGTGCCATAGGCAATGTTCTCCGACAGCTTCGACTGATTATCCGCCTTGCCGACGAAATCCAGGAACTTGTAGGCCGCGTCCTTGTTCGGGCTGCCTTTCAGGATCACCCAAGTGTCGATGGTGAAGAGGGCTCCGTCCCACACCATGCCGAAATTCTTCTTCTCGTTCTTGTTCGCGGTGTCGATGCGGCCATTGTAGACCGAGGTCATCGCCACCTCGCCGGAGGCGAGCAATTGCGGCGGCTGGGCGCCGGCCTTCCACCAGACGATGTCGCCCTTGATGGTATCCAGCTTCTTGAACGCGCGTTCGACGCCCTCGTCGGTCGCCAGCACCTTGTAGACGTCCTTTGGCGCGACGCCGTCGGCCATGAGGGCGATCTCCAGCGTGGTCTTCGGGCCCTGACGCAAGGCACGCTTGCCCGGAATCTTTTTGGTGTCGAAGAAGTCGGCCCAGCCCTTCGGGGCCTCCTTGAGCTTGTCCTTGTCGTAGCCGAGAACGAAATCGTAGAGGATGGCGCCGACGCCGCAAGCGTTGACTGACGGCGGGATATAGGCGGCCTCGCCGCCGATCTTCGAATAGTCGAGCTTTTCGAACAGGCCTTCCTCGCAGCCGACTGCGAGCTCGTCGCTTTCGACCTGGACGACGTCCCAGGTGGCGGCGCCACCCTGCACCTTGGCGCGCAGCACGCCGACGCCGCCGTCCCAGGACTCGTCGTTCATGGGCACACCGGCCGCTTTCTTGAACGGCTCGAAATAGACCTTCTTCTGGGCATCCTGATACGCGCCGCCCCACGACACGACGGTGAGGTCACGCGCCTGCGCGACCGTGGCCAGCGCCGCGCTGGCGGTGAGTGCCGCGGCGAAACCCAGGATAATCTTGCGCTTCAGCATGGTCTTGTTCCTTCTTCTTCACGTGACTTGCGTTGAGCTTGGTTGGTGCAGGTCCGCCCGCGTGCGAGCGATGCTGCATGGTTGGATCAGACGGGATCGAGGGCCAGGCAGTCCTCCGGGCGGAAGGTGATGAACACGTCATCGCCAGGTGTAAGGCTGCCAGCTCTTACGTTGCCAGCTCTCAGGCTGTCATGTGTCCCCGGCTGAAGCTTGACCATGAACTCCCTGTTGTCGGCGACGTCGAGCACGGCCAGCGCGTGGTCGCCGAGATAGATGGTATTCTGCACCTTGGCCGGCAGTCGGTTCGGTTCGTCGCTGGAGGTGCCATCCGGGATAATAGCGATCCGCTCCGGCCGCACCGACAGCGAGGTCGATGCGCCCGCGCCCGATACGTTGACCGCGCGTGCGGTCACGGCTCCGCCGCCCGCCAGCGCAACGCGGCAATATTGTTTCTCGACCGTCTCGACGGTGCCGGACAGCACGTTGTTCTCGCCGATGAAATGGGCGACGAAGCTGTTCACCGGATGCTCATACAGCGCGTCGGGCCTGTCGATCTGCTGCACGATACCATCGTTGAACACGGCGATGCGGTCCGACATGGTGAGCGCTTCACTTTGATCGTGGGTGACGTAGACGACGGTGATGCCCATCGTCTCGTGCAGTTGCTTGATCTCCAGTTGCATCTGCTCCCGCAGGCGCTTGTCCAGGGCGCCCAGCGGCTCGTCCATCAGCACGAGTTGCGGATTGAAAACCAGCGCGCGGGCCAGCGCCACGCGCTGCTGTTGACCACCGGACAGCTGCCCAGGCCGGCGCTGCGCCAGGGTTTCCATCTTGATCATGCGCAATGCCGCCTTGACGCGCTCCTGCGCTTCCGCCTTGTTGGTGTTGCGGACGGATAGCGGGAAGGCGATATTCTCGGCGATCGTCAGGTGCGGAAACAAGGCATAGTTCTGGAACACCATGCCGATGTCGCGCTTGTGCGGCGGCACGTTCTTGATCGGCCGGTCCGCGAGGTAGATCTCGCCATGAGTCGGAACCTCGAAGCCGGCCAGCATCATCAGCGTGGTCGTCTTACCCGAGCCCGACGGACCAAGCAGGGTGACGAACTCGCCCTTCCTGATGTCGAGATCGAGGTTCTTCACCACGAGGTGCTCGCCATCGTAGGTTTTCTGAATGCCGGAAAAGCGCACCAGCGCCGGCGCAGGCGTGACCATGCCGGCTTTCATGTCGTCCTCGCGTTATCAGCCACGATGCTGTCAGCACCTCGTCCCCGGGGTGCGAGGAATAGCTTAGCATCCTCCGTCCAGATTGCCAGCGGCGCAAGCGGCGACGCGCGGACCGTCGAGGGAAGGCGGCGCGCTACATTCCCGACAATTTCGTCACGGACACATTCAGCGAGCCGCCGGCTTCCGCGATTACACGCAGCGTCTTGGAGTCGAAGGCGATGTCGGCCAGCGTCAGGCTGTCGATCTTTGCCTCGACCCTGACGCCGTCCTCGCTCTTCTGGAAGTCCGCGATCGCGGCGGCGATCTTCTCGCGTGCATTGGCGGCAATCGGCTTCAGGTCGACCGTCGCTTTCTGCACCAGCGCCTGCTGCATCTGCGGCACCACCGCGCGTGCCGCGGCACCCAGCAGGCCGAAGGCCGCCTCGGACTCCACCGCGAGTTGGATGTCGGCGAGCCGCAGCGTCTGCTGCGCCTGGTCGAGCATGGGCCGGCCCCAGATGTGCACGGTCGCTTCGGCGCCGAGACCAAGCCAGCTCTTCTTCTCCTTGGCGCGCACCAGCAGCGAGATCAGGAGGCGTTCGCCGGACGGGATCACGTTGACGCTCTTGACGGTGACGTCCACGGGACCGGAGCCGTCCTCGGGATAGGTGTGGCCGACCATCTGCGCCGCGATCAGCTTGTTGATCTCGGTGAAGGGCACGTCGATCGGTACGCCGATGTTCACACCGGTGCCGGTCGGCGGCACGATCGAGATCTTGTCGGGGAACGGGCAGTCGGGCTTCGTCGGCGTGGAGGTGACGCGCGTCTCGGCTTCCAGGCCCATCAGCAGGGTCACGGCCTGCGCGTCGACGCGCGGCTGCGCCGCGATGGCGCGGATCGGCTTCATCTCCAGCCAGAGCGGCGGCAGCGCGGCCGAGGAGCCCGAGCCTTGCAGCGGGATCGAGCGGCAGGCCTTGGCCCATTGCAGCTTCGCGTTCTCCCGCAAGGTCGGATCGTTGCGCATGCGTTCGGAGACGGCGTTGATCTGTTCGCCGACGGTCTTGTCGATCAGCGGCTTCACTTGCGCGGGCACGTTGACCTTGGCGCCCGAGATGTTGAGGTTGGTGTCGCCAAGGTTGACCTGGGCGCCGAGATTGGGCTCGAGATGCCAGTTGGCCGCAATCTTCGGTCGCGAGGTGACGACGACGTTGCCCTTGATCTCGGCGCTGGCGTTCAAATTCTTGATGTTGACCGCGCCGATCTGTTTCGCGGCATTGCCGCCGAGCACGCTGCCGAGCGCCTCGCCGAGCGCGCCGGTGGCTTTCGACGAGAGCGAGCCCGTCACGTTCAGCTTGCCCGTGAGCGGCGTCGAGATTGTCAGCACGTCCCTGTCGCCGGCAGTTGCCATCGGCCCGCGTACGGCGGACCAGCCGATGTCGGCGTTCTCCAGGATTTGCGAGATCGGGTTCTCGGCCTTGCCGGCGAAATTGCGCGGAGCGGCCTTCTCGGCCTGTTCGCGGATCGCCGACAGCGCGATGGCGACCGGCGCCACCACGATCGAGCTCTTCGCGACCGGCGGCAGCGGCGGTAGTTGCGCGACTGGCGGCGCGGAATTCGTCGCTCGCGGCGACAGCCAGTCCATCGCCTTGAGGCTGATGAAAAACGACGCCGCGAGCACCGCGACGGCGATCAGGACAGTTTTCAAGTTCAGCGTCAGTCGCATCGATCCCCCAGGCCGCCCGGGCAGAAGTCTACAGGGCAGGCGAGGAGGGCGCTAGAGCCCACCGATGGGGTGGAATTGGGGCAAACAAATTAACGGCTGCGAACGCGCAATTGCCGCGCATTCGTCATGGTGCATCTAGCCGCGCTTCGGACGGCGCACCGCCCTCACATTGCCGCGATCTCCGCCCCCGCAGAAGAAACGGTCGCCGCCATCGGACTCCAATCCTGACACCATGGTCCCGGCGGGCAGGTCGAGCTGCTCCAGCACCTTGCCCGTCTCGGGGTCGATCCGCCTGATGTCGCTGTCCTCGCCTTCCCAGGTGCCGTGCCAGAGCTCGCCGTCGACCCAGGTCACGCCGGTGACGAAGCGCTTGCTTTCGATGGTGCGGAGAATTTTTCCCGTCTGGGGATCGACCTGATGGATCTTGCGTTCCCGATACTGTCCGACCCAGAGCGAGCCCTCGGCCCAGGCCAATCCAGAGTCGCCGCCGCCGCCGGGCGCGGGGATGGTGGCGAGCACCTTGCCGGTCGCAGCGTCGATCTTCTGGATGCGGTCCTCGGCGATCTGGAACAGGTGACGGCCGTCGAACGCCGTTCCCGCATGCGCGGCGACATCGATGGAGCGGGCGATCTTGCCATCGGCCGGGTCGACCGCGTTCAATCTGTCGCCGGATGCGAACCACATATGGCTGCCGTCATAGGTGACGCCGTGCACGGCTTCGACGCCCGCAAAGGGCCCGTATTCCCTGACGATCTCGGCGGCTGAACGTTTCATCTGCTCGGTCCCTGTGGTGTGTATCCCACCTTACGTCTTCATGAGCGGTCCCGGGAGTAACAAGCCTGTCGGGAAACCCGGGACGGGCGGCGTCATCCAGCGCCGCGCCCGTCCGTGTCCGAAGGACTGCACCTTGTTCGATCGCGCCAGCTCTTCGAGGGCGCGTTGCACGGTGCGCGCGCTCGTTCCCAGCGCCAGCGCGAGCGCCGAGCTCGACCAGGGCTCGCCATCGGAGAGGAAGGCGAGCACATTGGCGTGCTTTTCCTCGATGGGTCGTGCGAGGACGAGAACCTGCCGCGTGTTGCGCGGCGTCAGCGCAAAACCTTGGCTGGTCGCGCGGACATCGGCGAGGGGCTTGAGCTTGGTGCGGAGCCGTCCGATTTCGACGCGCAGCCGGGCGCGATGCGATTCGTCGACATGCCTTGCCTGAAACGCTCCCGTGATCAACGCTTCGCGCGAGACATCGGCGGGCCAGGCCTGCGCCAGCATGCGGGCGAGCGCGAACAGCACCGGCCGCGTTCCGAGCGACACGAGGATGCCTCGCCTGCGAACCGCGTGATGGAACGTGTCCACCACGAGCGCCTCCGATGTCGCGAGGTCCTCGATTTGGCTGAGCAGCAACGGCCGCTCGTGCCCGCGCGTGATCAGGCGCGCTGCGGGTGTGTCGAGCACGCGGCTCGTGCCTTCGACCTCGGCCGCAAGTGCGGCAATGCCGGCCTGCCGTGCTGCGCTCGCCGCGCGCCCGAGCGCCGCGCGCGCGTCTTTCGTTCTGAGCCGCCTGATGGCAATGCCGGCGATCACGAGCTCGCGGGCGACCTGCGACGCCGGGGGCAATGGCGTGGTCTTGGTCTCGGCCAGCGTGCGTTCGGCCTCATCGAGGCGCCCGAGAAGGAGAAGTCGGCGCGCCTCGATGTGGTCCGCATGGGCGGCATTGGCGAGGTCACCGTGGCTTGCAAGCGTCGCCCGCGCGGCCGCGAGCGTGTTGGCCGGCCAGTTCAGGTCGCGCGCGACGAGCGCGATCTCGGCCTCCGCCACCACGCATCTGGCGCGCGCGACCGCCTCTTTCGGGCCGAAGGCACGTGCGGCGCTGCGCAGCAATGTCTTTGCCTTTGCGAGATCGCCGAGCTGCGCCATCGCGATGCCGCGCAGCGCCAGCGAAGGCGCATCGTTGCGCAGTGCGACGCGGTTCAGCGCGCCCAGCGGATCGCCGGCTTGGAGCGCGCGGGCCGCGGCCGTGATCAGCGACTCCATTCAAATCCCGCCACACTTGTTACTCCCACCACGCAACCGTCCGGTGCGAGAGATCGTTGACCGCCGACAATGTGCGGCCAGGGGCGAGCGGTTCCGCATCTTCCATCGCGAGATCCGGAACGGCCGCCCGGGAAAAGTTGGAGAGCCATGATGACATCAGCTGACAACGCAGGAAATAACGGACAGGCCGCCATGCAAACACCGCCGGTGGTGTCGCCGCAGGACTGGGAGGCCGCCCGTCAGCAACTGCTCGTGAAGGAAAAGGCGCATACCCGTGCCCGCGACGCCCTGGCCGCCGAGCGCCGGCGCATGCCGTGGATGGAAGTGACCAAAACCTATGCGTTCGAGGGGCCCGGCGGCAAGGTCAGTCTGCACGACCTGTTTCAGGGCCGGCGGCAGCTGATCGTCTACCGCGCCTTCTTTGAGCCGGGCGTGTTCGGCTGGCCGGATCATGCCTGCCGCGGGTGCTCCATGGTGGCCGACCAGGTTGCCCATGTCGCGCACCTGAATGCCCGCGATACCACGCTGGTGTTCGCTTCGCGCGCGCCCCAGGCCGATATCAGCAGGCTGAAGCAGCGGATGGGCTGGACCATGCCATGGGTCACCGTCACCGACAGTTTCGATGCGGATTTCGGCGTTGACGAATGGCACGGGACCAACGTGTTCTTCCGCGATGGCAACCGGATCTTCCGCACCTACTTCGTCAAGAGCCGCGGCGATGAGCAGATGGGCGGCACCTGGAATTATCTCGACATCACGCCGCTGGGACGGCAGGAGGTCTGGGAGGATTCGCCGAAAGGCTATCCGCAGACGCCGACCTACAAATGGTGGAACTGGCACGACAGCTACACCGAAGGTGCCGCACCCGACAAGAAATGGGTCGAGATCTCGACCGCCGGCGAGAAGGCTTTTCGCGAGGAGGCGGCTGAAGGACGTGACTAGTCCCGTCAGCGCAACTGCCGGCGCGAGCCGCAACGGCGTGGTGGCCGCGCGCCACCTCGCCAGATGGCTGGGGCTGGCGGCCACGCCGACCTTTGCGATCATGGCCGTGCTGACGGCCGTGCTCGACGGCCCGGCCGACATGCTGTGTGGCTCCGGACATGGGGCGATGCTCGGCGGGATGGTGCCGATGTATCTCTTGATGAGCGCGTTTCATTCGGCGGCGTGGCTGAGGCTGATTGCGGAGCGGTGCAGCCGGTGGCTCTACTGCGAAGCCGCCTGCAAATAGGCAACGATCTTGCCGGCTTCCTCCGCCGAGACGCCGCCATAGGGCTGCATCTTGTTACCGGATACGATTTCGTCCGGCTTGACCATGAAGCGGGTGAGTTTGTCCTGGTCCCAGACGAAGCCGGCTTCTTTCATCGACGAGGAATAATTGTAGTTCGGCAGCGAGCCGGCCTTGCGTCCGACGATTTTATTGAGATTGGGGCCCAGACGATTGTCGCCCTCTTTCACCGAGTGGCAGGTGCGGCAGGAATTGTTGAAGGCTTGCTGGGCTGCGTCGTTGCTCGCCGGCTGCTGTGCGCGCGAGGCGGGCGCGGACAGCAGCAGCGTCAATGCGCCGGCGAGCATGCGCAGCCATGTGCCTGGCGTTTGCGGACGTGATCGCACTCGCGCCTCCATCGGGGATCGCGCCGCAGCACGCGCGCGCTTGGGGATGCCGAGGGCCAACGAAAACGGCCCCGGTGGGTTCCGGGGCCGTTTGCGTCACAATGTCCTGTTGCTTACCGCGTCGCGGCGCCGAGATCCGCGCGGCGCTCGGTCATCGGCAGCACGATGACCTTGGTGCCGACATTGACGCGGGAGTAGAGGTCCGCGACATCGTCATTGGTCAGGCGGATGCAGCCGGAGGAGACGTGCTTGCCGATGGTGTCGGGCGCGTTGGTACCGTGGATGCGGTAGATGGTGCCGCCGAGATACATGGCGCGGGCGCCGAGCGGATTGCCGGGGCCGCCGGCCATGTGGCGCGGCAGATAGGGCTGGCGGGCGATCATTTCCGGCGGCGGGGTCCAATCCGGCCACTCGGCCTTCTTGGTCACCGACTGGGTGCCGGACCAGGTGAAGCCGTCGCGGCCGACGCCGATGCCATAGCGCATCGCCTGGCCATTGCCGAGCACGAGATAGAGGTAGGTGTTGGGTGTATCGATGATGATGGTGCCGGGCGCCTCACGCGTCGCATAGGAGACGGTCTGGCGGCGGAAGCGGGCCGGCGTTTCGACGGCGTCCTGATCTTCGGACGGCGCGGCCTGATAGGGCGTGGCTTGATAAGGCTGATACGGCTGCGGCGCTGCGATCGGCGGCAGCGGCTGGAAGAAGGGGAAGAGCTGCACGGGCGCGGCCTTGGCCGGGCCAGCGAACGCGATCGCGGTCACAGCCACTGCGCCAAACGCAACGGCGCGCGAATAGGTCTTCAACGTCTCCAGATTGATCATTGGTCGCCCCTGTTGCGCGGTGTTTCTTGGTCACCCCGGCACCGTTTCGGTGCTCTGTTGCCTAGATCACTAACGGAAAGAAGTTTCGGGACGTTTGCGCGGAAAACCGAAAACGGCTTCATGGCCGCAAGGATTGTTTCATGACGGTTTCGTGGCTGCGCGGACCCGTTAACGAACAAAACAGCGGGCCGACACTTCCATGACGTCACACGCCTGAAATATCCGTGGTTGATGGTCGTAAGCCGAGAATCATAAAAATCTCGGGAATTTCCCATGCGGGTAATAATCGCGACTGACGCCTGGCATCCGCAGGTCAACGGTGTGGTGCGGACGCTGACCTCGCTGGCTGGCGCGGCCAAGGCATTGGACGTCGAGATCGACTTCCTGACGCCGGACGGCTTTCGGTCGTGGCCGTTGCCGACCTATCCGGGGCTGCGCATTGCGCTGCCGAGCGGCAAGGAGATTGCGCGGCGGATCGAGAAGGCGGCGCCCGAGGCGCTGCACATCGCGACCGAAGGGCCGATCGGCTGGGCGGCGCGGGCCTATTGCCGTCGCAACCGGCTCGCCTTCACCACCTCCTACACCACGCGCTTTCCCGAATACGTCTCGGTGCGGACCGGCATCCCCGCGAGCGTCGGCTATGCCGTGCTGCGCCACTTCCACGACGCGGCCGCAATGACGATGGTCGCAACGCCCTCGCTGCGGCAGGAGCTCTCCGAGCGCGGCTTCAAGCGGCTCGGCTTCTGGACGCGCGGCGTCAACACCGAGCTGTTTCATCCAGACGCTCCGGCCAAGCTCGATCTGCCCGGGCCGATCTTCATGACGATGGGCCGCGTGGCGGTGGAGAAGAATCTCGAGGCGTTCCTCTCGCTCGACCTGCCCGGCACCAAGGTCGTCGTCGGCGACGGTCCGCAGAAGGCTGCGCTCGAAAAGAAATATCCCGACGCGGTCTTCCTCGGCGAGAAGAAGGGCGCGGATCTGACCGCGCATCTCGCCGCCGCCGACGTGTTCGTATTTCCGAGCCTGACCGACACGTTCGGCGTGGTGCAGCTCGAAGCGCTCGCTTGCGGCACGCCGGTTGCGGCGTTTCCGGTGACCGGTCCGAAGGACGTCATCGCCGATCATCCGATCGGCGCTATCGATCACGATCTGCGCGCCGCGTGCCTGCGCGCGCTCACCATGTCGCGCCAGACCTGCCGCAACTTCGCGCTGGAGCGCTCCTGGGAAAACAGCGCGCGCCAGTTCGTCGGCAACCTCACTTCACTCCAGCCCAGCCGTGCCTTGCGCGCCTCGCCGATCATGGCGCGGCGGCCGGTGCGCGGCTGATCCCGTTCGACCACAGCGAGAACCTCATCGATGGCTAAGATCATGAACCTTGACGGCACCCAGCAGCTCGACCTCACCCGTGGCACGGTCGAGCAGGCCTATGATCGTTGGGCACCGGTCTACGATTTCGTGTTCGGCGGCGTGTTCGCCAAGGGCCGGCAGGCCGCGATCGCGGCCACCAACAAGATCGGCGGCCGGGTGCTCGAGGTCGGCGTCGGTACCGGCATCTCGCTGCCGCTCTACGCGCCGCATCTGCGCATCTTCGGCACCGACATCTCGGAGGCGATGCTCGACAAGGCGCGCCAGCGCGTCACCGAGGGCAAGCTGAACAACGTCGAAGGCCTCGCGGTGATGGATGCCGAGAAGCTCGAATTCCCCGACAACTCCTTCGACGTCGTGATGGCGCAATACGTCGTCACGGCCGTGCCGAACCCGGAAGTCGCGCTGGACGAATTCGCCCGCGTGCTGCGCCCGGGGGGCGAGCTCATCATCCTCACCCGCGTCAGCGCCGACACCGGAATGCGCCGCTTCATCGAGCAGAAGCTGCAGCCGGTGGTGCGTCCGCTCGGCTTCCGCACCGCCGAGTTCGCCTGGTCGCGTTACGCCAAATGGCTGGCCGGTGCCAACGGCATCGAGCTTGCCGAGCGCCGCCTGATCCCGCCGCTCGGTCATTTCTCGCTGGTACGCTTCCGCAAGCTCGACGTCGCCAAGGCGGCGTGAGCCGCCGTTCGCGTGCGTCACCGCGTCGCTGCACATCGTCACATGACAAAATGATGATGTCACACGGCCTACATCGAATCTCTGTAAATCCTGAACCCGAAAGCATTTGGGGAAGAGCATGATCAAGAACTATCTCGAGCAGCTGCGGATCCAGCGCTGGGACGACCATCGCTACTATCACCACAGCCGCATCAATCAGAGCCTGCACTTCGTCAGCGCGCTGAGCTTCCTGTTCGCCTATGTCTGGCTGTTCGTCGATCCCATGGTCTCGGCGCTGGTCGGCTGGCTGGTCTCGATGACCTCGCGCCAGGCGGGTCACTTCTTCTTCGAGCCGCACGGCTACGACCAGATCAACCAGGCGACGCACGAGCACAAGGAAGAGATCAAGGTCGGCTACAACCTTCAGCGCAAGGTGGTGCTGATGTCGATCTGGGCGCTGTCCCCGGTGGTCCTGTTGGTCGATCCCACGCTGTTCGGACTGTTCACGCCCTGGGTGGGCGCGACCGACTTCATGCGGCAGGTCGCCAAGATCTGGCTCGTGGTCGGCGGCGGCGGTCTCATGTTCCGCACGGTGCACCTGTTCTTCATCCGCGACGTCGAGACCGGCCTCGTCTGGATGACGAAGATCCTGACCGACCCCTTCCACGATTTGATGCTCTACCGCAACGCGCCGCTGGCGCTGATGCGCGGCGAGCTGATGGACCCCGGCCTGCACCTCAAGCCCGAGCATACGTTGGGCCTCATCGGCGAGCCCACGCTCGAAGAGCAGCACGCCTGAGCGCGCTTTTCTCACAAGCTACTCCGATGTCGATTGGCTACGTCATGCCCGGGCTCGTCCCGGGCATCCACGTCTTGGGAGCCGCGAACGCGGTGCTTCCTTCACCTCTCCCCGCGTGCGGGGAGAGGTCGAATTTGCGCGTCGCGCAAATTCGGGTGAGGGGGGCCCTTCGCGAGTCGAGCTCGCACCGTGATTGCGGAAGCAGCCCCTCACCCCGACCCTCTCCCCGCGAAGAGCGGGGAGAGGGACAGGAGAGGCTGTGCCCCGGACTGACCGTGGTGGAAGGAAGAACCTCAGCGCCCGAGGCGCTTGGCGAGCATCTCTTTCAGGATCTGCCGCTTGATGGTCTTGTTGGTGAGCACGCCGTCGTGCCACCAGAAGCCGTCGGCCTTCATCTTCTCGGCGGCGCGGACGAAGCGCTCGGCGACTTCGGTGAAGTCGGCGTCGGTGTAGTTGAGGCTGAAGATCAGCCGTCCGGTGCCGACCCAGCTCAGCGCCAGGCCCTCGGCGCGCAGATAATATTGCAGCATCCAGTTGTAGCGGGACGGGGTGGTGTATTTCACCGTCCAGATCGAGGAGAAGTTGGCGAACCGCACCGGCAGGTCAGCGCCCTCCATCATCTGGTTGAGCTTCTGCGCGCGGCCGTTCCAGGTGGCGTCCAGTCCGTCATAGATGGCGCGGAAGTTCGGGCTGGCGAGCCGGCTCAAGAACTCGTCCATCGCCGTCATGACGTAGGGATGCGAGTTGAAGGTGCCGCGGGCAAAGCAGATGTCGGCGGGGCGATCGTCGTTGAAGCGGCGCATCAGCTCGCGTCTGCCGCAGACCACGCCAACCGGCAGGCCGCCGGCGAGGCTCTTGCCGTAGGTCACCATGTCGGCCTTGATGCCGAAATACTCCTGGGCGCCGCCGGCGGCGAGACGGAAGCCGACGAACACCTCGTCGAAGATCAGCACGATGCCGCGCTCAGTGCACACCTCGCGCAGCTGCTTGAGCCATTCGGTGTAGGCCGCGCGGTCGAAACTGCCGCCGCGGGAGCTGTCGACCAGCGAGGAATCGCCGGGCGCGTTGCCGTTCGGATGCAGGCCCTGCAGCGGGTTGACCAGCACGCAGGCGATGTCCTTGCGCGTCCGCAGCACGTGCAGCGTCTTCTCCGACATCTCGGCGAGGGTGTAGGTCTCGTGCGCGGGAATCGGATTGCCGACGCCGGGCTGCACGTCGCCCCACCAGCCGTGATAGGCGCCGGCGAAACGAACCAGATGGGTGCGCTTGGTGTGGTAGCGCGCAAGCCGCACCGCCTGCATCACGGCTTCGGTGCCGGACATGTGGAAGGACACTTCGTCGAGGCCCGAGATCTGGCACAGCCGCGCCACGTTCTCGAGGATGACGGGATGGTAGGGGCCGAGCACCGGTCCGAGCGCGTGCGCGCGCTTCTCGGAGCCTTCGATGCACTCCTTGTAGAAGTCGTTGCCGAAGATGTTGACGCCGTAGGACCCGGTGAGATCGTAGGAGGTGTTGCCGTCGACATCCGTGACGGTGACGCCGCGCGACGACTCCACGAAGGTCGAGGTGCCCAAATGCTCGCGAACGAGACGCGAGAACTGGAACGGCACGCGGTAGGTCTCGGTGAAATGCAGATCGGAAATCTTCTCCGCCGCCTCCTTCGTCATCGCGCGGCCCTTGGGGTAGCGCTCGGCATAGAGGCTTGCGAGACGGAAGAAGGCGTCCTTGCGCTGGGTTGCGACATTCGCCGGCGCGCCGTCGCAGGCGAAGTACGCATCGCCTTCGAATTCGTAGAACGGAAGCAGCTTGGCCACGCGGCGGGACATCTTGGAATGTCCGGCGAGCGAGCGGTGCTTGGCGCGGGACAATTCGATCCGCGCCTTGATTTTCGGGAAGGCGGCGGCAGCGGACGCTGCGGCGGCCACGGACAAAGAAAGAATCGGGAGTGTCGTTTCCATGACAACAAGCGCTAATACTGCGAGCTGACAGATTCATGACAGTCAAAGCCCTCATCGCCTCTTTCACCCAGCAGGAACACCTCAACTTCCTGTTGACCAACCGCATCCCCCGCGCCGCGCTGACCCGCTTCATGGGCTGGTTCTCCAAGATCGAGAACCCGCTGGTGCGGGACGGCTCCATCGCGCTGTGGAAGCTGTTCTCCGACCTCGATCTCACGGAGGCGCGCAAGACCCATTTCAGGAGTCTGCACGACTGCTTCACCCGGGAACTCAAGCCCGGCCTGCGACCCTTTGATCCGGACCCCTCCATCGTCGCCAGCCCGTCCGACGGCATCGTCGGCGCCCATGGCCGGATCGCCGACACCGAGCTGTTCCAGGTTAAGGGCGCGCCGTACTCGCTGCTCGATTTGCTCGGAGACTCCGTGCTGGTCGACCAGCACCGCAACGGCTCCTTCGTCACGCTGCGGCTGACCTCGAGCATGTATCACCGCTTCCACGCGCCGTTTGACGCGCATATCGAGCGCGTCACGCTGATCCATGGCGATGTCTGGAACGTCAACCCGATCGCGCTGAAGCGAGTCGAGCGTCTGTTCTGCAAGAACGAGCGCGCGGTGATCCGGACGCATCTGGCGACCGGCGAGGCGGTGACGCTGGTGCCGGTCGCCGCGATCCTGGTTGCGAGCATCCGTCTGCATTTCCTCGACATGGTGCTGAATGCGCAGACGAGGGGGCCGGTCAATTTTCCCTGCGACGTCAACGTGAGCAAGGGCGAGGAGCTCGGCTGGTTCGAGCATGGCTCGACCATCATCATCCTCGCGCCCGGCGATTTCACCTTCTGCGACGGCATCGCCGAAGGCACGCGCATTCGCGCGGGTCAAGCGCTGCTGAGAAAAAACTAGCCTTCAATCCGGCGCCTCGGCCGCCTATATCGTTCGTGGGGACGTTTCGACCACGACGGATTGGGTGATGGCACGGGCGCCGGTCATGGCGGCGGGTGGTATTGTGCTGCGGCGAGGTGCGCCGCCGCTGATTGCCGTCGTGCGCCAGCGCAAGCGCAACGAATGGGTCTTGCCCAAGGGCAAGCTCGACGACGGCGAAACGCCGAAGCAAGCCGCGCATCGCGAGGTGCTGGAAGAGACCGGCCACGACGTCGCCATCCACGAATTTCTGGGCACGCTCGTCTATCAGTCCGGTGGCCGCTCCAAGGTCGTGCATTTCTGGCGGATGGAGGCCGGGGGCGGTCCCGTCCGCAAGCTGATGAACGACATCAAGGCCGTCGACTGGCTGACGCTGGAAAAAGCGCTCGCGCGCCTGTCGCGCGAAGACGAGCGCGCGTTCCTGACCCAGGTAGGCCCGATCGCGCTTGCGGCGGCGGGGCTTGCATCCTCGCCTGCGCCCGAGCCGACGCTGGCAACCGACGATGTCGATGCAGCTTTGCAGACACTGAGACCAGCTGAAGCGGCCTCGGTGGGCGAGTTGCGGCACGGTCTGTTGCAGAAGATGAAAGCCTGGCTACGTGGCGAGGCGTGAGTTTAGCAACATCGCCGTCGAGCCGCGCTGACAGTTCCCCTCTCCCCTTGTGGGAGAGGGTGGCTCGCCGCGAAGCGGCGAGACGGGTGAGGGGTTCTCTCGGCGCGCGAATCTGTTGCAGTTGAGTTCGCTGAAGCGACCCCTCATCCGGCGCTTCGCGCCACCTTCTCCCACAAGGGGAGAAGGAAGAAGTCACCGCCGCTCCTTCTCCTTCGGAACTGGCGCTGGCCTTCGCGGCGCTGCGGGGCGTTGTGCTGCGGGGAGGCGCTGCTGGAAGCCGCCCGGGCGCTGCATGCCTGGCTGTTGAGCAGCGGGCGGCTGGCCGGGTTGCATGCCGGTGCGCGGCAGTTGCGGCTGCGGACCGGGCTGCGGTTGCGTTCCGCCCGGCTGCGGCGGCCCGACTCCGCCGGGCTGCGTCGGAATCTGTCCACCGCGCTGCGGCTGGTTGTGTGGCCTGCCGTCAGGCTGCGTGCCTTGACCGGCGCGCGGCGGGCCTGCCGGACGTCCCGCGCCTTGCTTCTGGCCTTGTTGCTGCTGACCCTGACCCGCGCGCGGCGTACCGGGCTGCACGGCGCCGCCTTGGCCCGGCGCTTGACCCTGCCGCTGCGGCGGCTGCGCGCCTTGACGGCCTGGCGTGCCCGGCTGTTGCGTCCCCGGACGGTTGTTCTGACCGGGCTGACCGTTCGGCCGCTGCGGCTGTTGTGGCTGTTGTCCTGGCGCCGTGTTCGGCCGCAATTGTTGCTGTTGCGGCGGCTGGAACGGTCGCGGAATACGCGGGCTCGCGGCCGGATTGGCGCGGCGGAAGTCGCGCTGCTCGGTGACGATCTGCCGGCCCGTGGTCTGCGCCAGATGCACCTGGCTGACGAAGCCGCGGTCGCGCGCGATCTGCTGTGGTGCGATCGTGATCGGCACCGCGGCAAAGCGCATGACGCCGGCCGCGGCTGCGCCCGGCCGGATCGCAAAACCGCTCGCGCCTTGCGTCAGCGCGCCGAGCCGCGTCCCGCTCGCGCGGTCGTCGACGTCGATGTGTCCGACCCGGCCGTCGGCGTCGGGATAGAGCTTGATGTTGACGTTGTTGGTCTTGTTCGCGGCCGTGCCTTCCGGCACGTCGACGACGCCCGTGGTGCCGCGGATGCCGAGCGTCGCCGTCGGCGTCGTGATCTTCATGTCGCCGGTCTTTGCCACCGCCGCCGCGACGAAGGCGACCGTGCCCTTGCCGATGTCGAAGATGCCTGCGTTCTGCTTGCCGCCGTCCTCGTAGACGTAAGTATCGATGGTGATCTTCGTGCCGGCGGAGAGATTGAACGTGGTCGCGTCGTCAAAGGTGATGCCGAGCGAGGAGTTCGACGAAGTCTGCACGACGTCGTTAAGATAGATGTCGTCGCGCACGCGCAGCGGATAGGAATTTTTGTCGCGGATCACGGTCGCGATGCCCGTCACCGTCGCGACGTTGCCGATCGGCTCGACGGCGGCGGGCTGCGCCTCGGTCGCGGGAGCGGGTGAAGCCGATGGCGTCGGCGAGGGGGCGGGCGACGGCTGCGCTTCTGGCTGCGCCTGCGCAAGCTCGATCGCATCGGATGCGAACGCAACGCTGGCGCCGGCCGGCGGCAACGCCAGCAGCACAAGCGCGAACATGAAGCGGCGCCAGGCCACGATAAATGTCACGAAGAGTCCCGGTGAGAAACGCGAGGCGAGATCGACCGATATCATCCTGATGCAGGTGAATGGCGGATGAATGTCTATCGCACGGCGGCGGTGAAGGTTCAAACGGTCCGCGATGCTGGTTTGTGGCCAAGCCTCTCCACCGTCATGTTCCGGCCATCCAGCCTTGAAGCGCGGGAGTAAGAACGTGGATGCCCGGGACAAGCCCGGGCATGACGAAGAGTGGTGTATACCGTGTGACCGCGTCAGCGTCAGCTCACGCGCTTCCAGGTCTGGCCGCCGCAGAACATGCCGCCGAAGGCGCAGCCCTGCACGCGCATTGCATTCGGGCCCTTCATCGCGATCGTCGAGTCGTAGTTGCGGCCGGAGTCGGGATCGTGGATGCGGCCGCTCCACTTCGCGCCGTCGGGCTTCATGTTGATCAGGATGCGCTCGTTGGTCTTCGCGGCGTAACCGCAGAGATTGACGCCGCACTGTTCGACGCGGACATTGCCCTTGTTCTCTTCGGTGGCCCAAACGCCGATCGGTGTGTTGGCGGCCAGTGCAGGCGCGGCGACGACCGGAGCCGGAGCGGGGGCCGGCGCAACCGCGACCGGCGCGGGCGCAGCAGCGGGAGCCGCAACGGGCGCGATCTGCGTCGTGGCGTCGTAGCCGACGGACGGAGCAGCGGCAACCGTCGTGCTCGGCGCCGCGATAGAGGGCGCTGCCGGCGCGGTCGCCTGCACCGGGGCCTGCTGCACGGGCTGCTGCTGCACCGGCGCCGGCTGCGCGGTCGTGGCCGGAGCCGGCGTGGTGTCGACGTCGTCGTCCTTGGAGCCAAGGCCCTTGAGGTTGATGCTGTTCAGCTTGATCGGCTTGTCCGACAAGCCCGGCGCCACGATGGTCACGCAATTGAGCGAGGCACAGTTGCGCGGCGTCTCGATGCGGATGTTCTGGCCTTCGATCTGGAACGAGATCGCATTGCCAGCATGCGCGGCGGCGGTGGACGCGAGGAAGAGGGCGGTGGCGGCGATGGTGAGCTTGTTCATGACAACCTCCGAAGAATGTGTGGGTCCCGATGGGACTGAAGTCGCGGGTGGATGAAACGTGGTTCGACCCTACGCCGGGCTGGCCGGACGTTCTGTGATGGACGTCACAACGGCTCACCGCCGCTGGGTGACGCAGCGCACATTCAGTCGCGATTCCATCCGCGTAACCTCGTCGCCACACAGAGGGAGGCGCCGATGATGCGGCTTGTGACTTCGCTTGGCACATTGATCGCGCTGCTGGCGATTGCGCCCGCAGCCGAGGCCGGGTCCTACGCATTCTCGATCGGCGGTCATCGATTCCAGGTCGAGTCGCCCAGGAATTGCCGATCGGCTTCCTGTGTCTCGGTTTCCTCCCAACGCAGCTTTCGGCCGGACGTCGATACGACACCGGCGCCGACGCCGGTGCTACCGCCGCCGCAGCCGCTCTATCCCGTGGCTCCGGTCAGGCCGGCGCCAGCCATCGTGGCCGCGCCTCCACCGGCGGCGGCTCCTGTCCTTGCCTCGACGACGTCGCAGCCAATTGTCCTGCCGCCGGCGCCAAGCTCCAATCCGCCACGGGTCGAGCTACCGCGGATGGATCCGCCGAATACCGTCGCGCTCGATCCGCCGCGCATGGAGGCGCCCGTCGTTGCGCCAAGGCCGGTGCTCGAGCAGGGGGTGACGAGCCCTGAGCGCAGCGACGACGAACTCGCTTATTTGCCGCTCGGCGAATGGGAAAGCGCAGGCGCCAAGGGCACGGTCCGCATCGAACGCTGCGGTCCTGCACTGTGCGGCTTCGCGCTGACGGAAGCATCGACCAGGGGCGAGAGCGTGCTCGTCAACATGAAACCGAAAACGCACGACGTCTGGACCGGCAACATCTACAGTCGCTCCAGCGGCAGCACCTATTATGCGACGATGACGCTGAAGAGCTCCGGCAAACTTCACGTCGAAGCCTGCGCAGTCGGCCGCTTCTGGTGTTCCGGAAACGACTGGACGCGAGCCGAAGAGCGGCCGGAGAAGCTGATCACGACGTCGCGGCAGTGGAGCGCGCGGTCGTAAGGGAAGCGTTCGATAGCTCCGGCTGAAGCCGCTAGATCATGCCGAGCACGATCGCACCGACAAAGGCCATGGCGAGGTACGCGGTGATAACGCTCAGTCTCCCGGCGAACGTCATGAGGTCGCTCCCGCTGCTCGCGCCGCCTTGCGCGAGAACGTCATGGTTAACAGAAAGTCGCTTTCCGAAAAAGTCAGCCTTGCTGTCACTCGTCACCGGTAGGGCATTATGCGCGCGTGGGCCGACATGGTTAAAGAACACTGAAATCAACACGTTGAAGAGTCTTTAAGTAAATTCACCGAACGTGCGTGCATGACGCGCGGAGTTCGTTTGTATCTCGTCGGCTCCATCGTCCTTGTTTCGTTAGCGGGTTGCGGACGCGGCGTCTTCCAGGCCGAACGTGAACCGTGGCGGGCCGAGGCCGAAGCCGCATGCCTGAAATCGGGCGCGGTGAAAGAAGGGCCGGATCTCGTTCGCATCGACCCGATCTCCGGGCCGGGCATGTGCGGCGCGGAGTTTCCGCTCAAGGTCGCCGCCCTCGGCGAAGGCTCGAGCAGCTACGGCTTTGCCGATGAGGATTTGCGACCGCCCGGGAGCATCGGCAACCAGCCGCGCTGGCCGGTGACCCAGCCACGATCGAATTACCCGCAGAGCCAGAACTATCCGCAACGCTCAAACTATCCCGAGAGCGCGGTGCGCCAGCCGTCCGGCTATGGCGCCTCGCCTGGTCCAATGCCTCTGAACGCGCCCGGCGTGGCGCAGCAGGAAGACGAGATCGATCTGCCGCCCGAGGGTACCGATGCCGCGGGCGCGTCGCGCTACATGAATGCGCCGAGCTATCCAGCGCGACCGGCGCCGTACTCGCAGGCGCCCGCGCAGCAGCCGCCGCCGCGTCTAGGTCCGGCACGGGGCGATCCCGTCACCGCCGTCGGCCCTGTCGCGATCAAGCCGGTTGCGACGCTGGCCTGTCCGATCGTCTCCGAGCTCGACCGTTGGCTTGCCGACACCGTGCAACCCTCGGCGATGCGCTGGTTCGGCAGCCGCGTCGCGGAGATCAAGCAGATCTCCGCCTATTCCTGCCGCGGCATGAACGGCAATTCGCATGCCCATATTTCCGAGCACGCCTTCGGCAATGCGCTCGACATCGCCGCCTTCGTGCTCGCCGACGGCCGCCGCGTCACCGTGAAGGACGGCTGGCGCGGCATGCCGGAGGAGCAGGGGTTCTTGCGCGACGTGCAGTCGGGCGCGTGCGTGCATTTCACCACGGTGCTGGCGCCGGGGTCGAACGTCTATCATTACGATCACATCCACGTCGATTTGATGCGCCGCGCCAGCCGCCGCCTGATCTGCCAGCCCGCCGCCGTCTCCGGCGAAGAGGTCGCCGCGCGAGCGGGCGGGCGCAATCCCTATGCGAATGCGCGAGATCCCTCCGTGACCGGCTCGCTGGGTACGCGCAAGAGCATGGCGCGAAAACACGAAGAGGACGAGTACGCCGACGATTGATTGCGCATGGCCCGTAGCCTGGATTACGGGCAGCGCAATCCGGGAAGGCGTTCCCTCATTCCGCTTCGCTCCATGCGGGCTACGATCCCACGCCCGCCGGGCTCGCGCTGAGCCTTGCCTGTTCAGCTGACACCGTGTCTTCGGCAGAGCACATCTCGGGCGCAAAAATTTGCGCACGCGCAAATTTCGCCTAAGCCATTGAAGTCAGAAAGACAATTGTGCTGCCGCGGGCTTTTTCGGCAGTTGGCACAGTCGCTGCAATGAGGAGGCTGCCACGAAGCGGCGCTGCCGGCGCCGTGAGCCAGCGGATCCCGTCATGCAGATGCCTGTCAGCCCTCCTTATTCGGATCTCGAACAGCGCGTGCTGTCGCGCATCACGGAGGAGCGCTGGCTTGAACTCGCGTCCGAGCTGATCCGCACCGGCCAGCCCCGTTCCGGCAATCCGCTGGATCCCGATTTGCCGCCCGCCGAGGAAGAGGCGATTTCGATGCTGGTCGCGGGCAAGCTCGAAGCGCTCGGCATGGCGGTCACCAAGCACAGCGCGCAGCCGCACCGGCCGAACGTGCTCGGCGTGCTCAAGGGACGGGACGGCGCCCCCTCGCTCATTCTCAACGATCACCTCGACACCTATCCGGCCGTCGAGCCCGAGAAATGGCACATGACGGATTTCGATCCGTTCAAGGCGACGCGCCATGGCGATCTGCTCTACGCGCGCGGCACGTCCGACACGCGCGGAAATCTCGCTGCATCGTTGCTCGCAGTGCAGGCCCTGACCGAAGCGGGTGTGAAGTTCGATGGCACCTTGATGTGCTGCTACACCGTCGATGAAGAGCGGAACGGCACCGAGGGCTCCATCTACATGCTCAACAAGGTTGGCCTGACCGCCGACTACGAGATCACCGCCGAGCCGACCGCCTGGGGCGACGTCAACAAGGACTGGGGCATGAACCTGTCGGTGGCCAATTCCGGCCACTGCCTGATCGAGCTCACCGTTCACGGCATCAAGTCGCACATCTGGCGACCGGACATCAGCGTCAACGCCATCATGGAAGCGGCAAAGCTGTTGCCGAAGCTGAAGGACATGGCGTTCACGCATGTCCCCAGCAAGTTCATGGGACACACGCCGCCCTGCTGCGCCGTGGTGCGCATTCGGTCCGGCCTGCCCGGCGAGATGCAGTTCTCGCCGGATGCCTGCACCATCACCCTCGCCGTGGTCGGCATCGTGCCCGGCATGACGCTATCGAGTGTGATTGCGGATATCGAGCGCCTCGGACGGGACACTTTTGCCGGCGCGAACGACGTCAAGGTGGAGGTGCGCCAGGTGCCGGGCTCGCTGTTCGTCAACGCGACCGAGCCGGTGCCGGTCGAGGAGGAGCCCTGCCGCTCCCTCCGCGCGGTTTATCGGCGTCTGATGGGCCGCGAGCCCGGGGTCAACCGCAAGAACGCCTTCAACGACACGATCCGCTTCCGCGAAGCCGGGATCAATGCGGTGACGTTCGGTCCCGGAGAAGACGGCTGGGCCGTCGACAACGAGAACATCTCGATCACCAAGTCGGTGATGGCGACGCGCATCTACGCGCTGACCATCATGCAGATCCTGGGAGTGCGGACATGAGCGTCGAGGCGACCCACATGACGATTCCAATCTCGCCGGATCGCACGCGACGCGGCAGCTTGCGGCTGCGGCTTCCGAAGGTCTCGCGATCGGTGCTGCTCTCGACGCTGACCGTCGCCGTGCTGCTGGCCGGCTGGGCCATCGTCACGGAGATGGGCTGGGCCAACGAGCTGTTCCTGCCGAAGCCGCAGGCGGTCTGGGCCGCGTTCGTCAAGACGATGACGAAGGGATATCAGGGCGCGACGCTGCTTCAGCATCTCGGCGCAAGCCTCTATCGTATCCTCACCGCCTTCACGCTGGCCTGCCTGATCGGCATCCCGCTCGGCGTCCTCATGGGCGTGTCGCGCAACGCACGCGCGCTGCTCAATCCGTTGATCGAGTTCTACCGGCCACTGCCGCCGCTCGGACTTTATACGCTGCTGGTGATGTGGCTCGGCATCGGTGAGAGCTCGAAGCTGTCGCTGCTGTTTCTTGCCGGTTTGCCGGGCATCGTCATCTCGACGATCCAGGCCGTCACCAGCGTGGACCCGGTCTATGTGCGCGCCGCCCAGTCGCTCGGCGCGACCCGGCGCCACCTGCTCTTCCATATCTATTTGCCGGCGGCGGGACCGCTGATTCTCGCCGGCATGCGCATCTCGCTTGGATTCACCTACACCGTTCTCGTCGCTGCCGAAATCGTCGCGGCCTCCGCCGGCATCGGCTGGATGATCTGGGACGCAGCAAAATTCCTGCTGTCCGACATCGTGATCATGGGGCTGATCGTGCTCGGCCTCACCGGCGTCGTGCTCGATCTCATGATGCGCGGCATCGCCAAATTGTTGATGCCGTGGGCCTGAATCCAATCCTGATCCTAGGGGAGACCTCCATGATGAAGAGACTGATTGCGACGCTCGCGGTTACCACGCTGGTGCTCACGGCCGCAGTCCGCGCCGAGGACAAGCCGGCGAAGGTGACCGTCGGCTATCTGAACCTCGTCAATGCGCAGCTGGTCACCAAGCATCTTGGCCTGCTCGCCAAGGAGATGCCGGGCGTCGACATCAAATACGTCAAGATCGGCGGCGGCGGCGACATGCTGCGCGCGATCGCCGGCAACGACGTCGATTTCGGCGGCCTCGGCAACCCGCCGACCGCGATCGGCGCGACGCGCGCCCTGCCGATCAAGGGCATCCTGGTGATCAACATGCTCGACTATGTCGAGTCGCTGGTGGTTCGCACCGACAAGAACATCACCTCGCTCAAGGACCTCAAGGGCAAGACGGTGGCGGCGCCGTTCGGCTCCACGACACACTACCTCCTGCTCCAGGCGCTCAAGGACGAGGGTGTCGATCCCGCCTCGATGAAGATCTTGGACCTCGCGCCGTCGGATATCGCGGCGGCCTGGCTTCGCGGCGACATCGACGCGGCCTGGTTCTGGGAACCAAATCTTGGCAAGGCCGTGAAGAACGGCGGCAAGATCCTCGTCACCTCGGGCGAGATGGCCAAGCGCGGCTACCCGACCTGGGACATCGGCGTCGTCATGAACGCGTTTGCGGAGAAGTATCCGTCCTACGTCGACAAGTTCATCAAGGCCGAATGCGAAGGCATCGATTTCTGGCTGAAGAACCCGGAGAAGACCGCCGAGATCATCGCGGAAGAGCTTTCGCTGCCCATCGAGGACGCGCTGCGAATGATGAAGGGCACCGGGATGATCCCTTGTAACAAGCAGCTCACGGAGGAATATCTCGGCACATCCGCGAAAAAGGGCAAGTTCGTCGACACCCTGATCTCGACCGCCGATTTCCTGGTGAAGCAGGAACGCCTGCCGAAGCTGCTGCCGCGCGCGGACTTCGAAGCCTTCATTCAGCCCGCCTATCTGGAGAAGGTGATCGGCCGCTAGCGTCGGTGCCGGCGGGCTTGCCTCGCCGGTACATTGCCAATTCCTGCAAGCACGTGACCGACATGAATCTCGCACCTCGCCGCCTCCGCGCCGCCTATCGCAGCGGTGAGCTCAAGCCGTCCGATGTCGCCGCGCATGTGTTGTCGCGCCTTGACGACGCCGACCAGAGCGGCGTCTGGATCTCGACGGCAAATCCCGAAGGCGTCATGGCGAAGGCCCGCGCGCTCGATGGTCGCATTGCCGAGATCGGCGAGCTGCCGCTCTACGGCCTCGTGTTCTCGGTCAAGGATTGTATCGACGTGGCCGGCGAGCAGACCACTTCGGCCTGCCCGGAATTCGCCTACACCGCGAAAGCAACGAGCCCGGTGGTCGCCGACGCCATCGCCGCCGGCGCGATCTATCTCGGCAAAACCAACATGGATCAGTTCGCGACCGGCCTCGTCGGCGTGCGTTCGCCCTATGGCATCGCCCGTAACCCGCATAACCCCGACTACATCCCCGGCGGCTCCAGCTCGGGTGCCGCGGTATCGGTCGCAACAGGCACCTCGTCCTTTGCGTTCGGCACCGATACCGGCGGATCGGGCAGGGTGCCGGCGTCCTATTGTGGCGTGACCGGCTTCAAGCCGGCGCCCGGCGCCTTCAGTCAGCGCGGCATGGTCTACGCGTGCCGTAGTTTTGATACCATCTCGCTCTACACGTGCGACCCCCGCGATGGCCACGAGATCTATCGCGTGTTGGCGCGGCGCGATGTCGAGGACTGTTTTTCACCGGAAGCTTTCGCCGGATGGACGGAGCAGGCATCTCCAGCGCGGCCGCTCAACATCGCAACGCCGCGTCCGGATCAGCTCAGGTTCTTTGGCAATGCGGAGACGGAGGCGCTGTTCGGCGTTGGGCTGCGCAAGCTGCGGCAGCTCGATCTGTCGGTCGCATCGGTCGATTTCGCGCCGTTCATTTCGGTCAACGATTTGATGTTTTTCGGACCGTTCCTCGCCGAACGGGACGTCTCGGTCGGCGCATTCCTCGACGCCAACCCGGACGCGGGCGTGAAGATCGTGCGCGACCTCGTCATCGGCAGCCGCAAGTTCACGGCGGCGGACGCCTATCGTGCGCTCTACAAAGTCAGGGAGGTCCAGCGTTCGCTGCGCGATTTCTGGCAAGATCACGATGCGCTGATCGTGCCGACGGTCGGCACCGTGCTGAGCATCGACGACGTCGCGCGCGATCCGCTGACGGCCAACTTCAACAACGGCTATTACACCAATTACGCCAACCCGCTGGGCCTGGCCGCCATCGCCGTTCCGAACGCCATCACCGCAGCCGGCGTGCCCTATGGCGTCACGTTCCTGGCGCCGGCCGGCCGGGAGCGCCTGCTCACCGATCTGGCTTGCGCTTTCGTGGAGGCTTCGGCCCAGCCCGAACTTCTGCGCCGCGTTGCAATCTGAGCGGAGACCTCCTAGCCTTCGAGCCGTCACTCGAAGGGAGACCGATCGTGGGGCGCAGCGATGCGCATGAGGTGGCCGATCCAGCTGAGCCGCGCGCCGAACTGCCTCGGCCCGGGACCGGACGTTATGTGCTGAAGGCGTTGGACAAGCCCGATCTGGAGCTGGTGATGCGAACCGGCAGGCTCGCGACCTACCAGAACCGCGAATATCTGCTGCGGGAGGGCGAGCCCGCAAACGGCGTCCACATCATCCTGAACGGGATCGTCGAAAGCACCCATGCAGGCACGCAGGGGCGCGAACTGATGCTGTCGACGTGGGAGGCGGGCGACTTCGTCGGCGCACCCTATATCCTCGGCGATCACCGCCACAGCTGGTCGGCCCGCGCGCTGGGACGAGTCGAAGCACTGCATCTCGACCAGGACGCGGTTCGCCGGTTGATCGCGCAGTCGCCGTCGTTCGCAGTCGCGCTGATCGAGTGTCTCGGCTTCAAGGGCGAGACCTATTCGATGCTGGCGCAGACGCTGGCGGGACAGAAGGCGGCGGAACGGCTGGTGCTGCTGCTGGTGAAGCTGTGCGAGAACGCGGCCCAGGACGAGAGCGGCCCGATCTCGCTCGGCCGCATCACGCAGGCCAATCTCGCGCGCATGATCGGCGCGACGCGCCAGTCGATCAGCCTGATCCTCAGCCGCCTCCAGGACGACGGCATCATCTGGACCGGCCCGACCAAGATGGTCGTCAACGATCTCGCTGCGTTACGGAAGCAGGTGACCGACTAGGTCGTGTACTCATTAAGGTCAGCTACCGGCGCAAGACGGAAGTCTCCCGCGTTGAGCATGATGGGCAGCCTTCCCACTTCGGACATGGCGCGGCTCGCGCAATGCGGGCGAACACTCGATTGCCAGATTCACGCACGGTCTGGCTCAGGCGATTGAATCTGCTATACGCGGTGCAGGACGAATTGGAGTTGCCAGCGCCGGAACGGGCCAGTTAACCTCAAACGGCCATCTCACCAGCGAGGAAGGTCTCTTGATTCAGCCTTGGACACTACTGTCGAGCGAAATGGCCTTCGACCACCGCTGGTATAAGCTCCGGCGAGACACCGTTAAATTGCCCAATGGGCGCGTTGTTGACGACTACTTTGTCTCGCAGCGGCCTAATGTGGCTATTGCGGTCCCGCTCACAAGAGAAAACGATCTTATCCTCGTTCGGCAGTATAAGCATGGCGTGCAGGCAATCACGTTGGAATTCCCGGCCGGCACCTTTCAGTCGGAATCACCGATGACGGCAGCAGCGCGGGAGCTTGAAGAAGAGACCGGCTATTCGCCGAGCGACATGATCGACCTCGGAACTTGCTTTGACGATTCAACCAAGAATTCGAATCTAGTGCATATTTTCCTTGCGAGCGGATGTGCGCTGACAGGCAGGCAACGCCTTGACGAATTGGAAGAGGCGTCAGGAGTCGAAGTTGTATTGATGTCGCTGCAGGAAGTGATTAAAGCGCTCGAAGACGGAAGAATCAAATCTATGGCGTCGGTTGCCGCGGGCTATAAGGCGCTCCGCGCAATCGGAGCATAAGCGCAAGACGGATCAGGCTTTCCAGCGGCAAAGCCGGTTATCGCTGCACCGCATATGTCCGGTTCTCGGTACCTGTTCTTCACGTATTCCGGCGCCGTCGAAAATCATTTTCAGCCCGACTTCGACGGTGCTGGGACCAGCCCCATGCACAGCTGCACCTCGGCCGGGACGTTGTAGGTCCGCATGATGTGGCGGCTGTCGCGCAGGCCGGTCGCCTCACGCTGCACCACGAACATCCAGAGCGCGTAGCCGGCTTCCATCACCAGCTTGCGCCTGGCTGGTTGCATCGCGGCCGGCACCTCCGGGAGGGCATGGGCGGCGTCGAACTCGCGCAAGCGCGTCAGCGCCTGTTCGAGCGTGCGGCCCATCCGTCCGAGGGCGGAGGCCTGTTCCTGGACAATCTCGTAATGGAGGATATCGACGGGCGGGCGGAGATCACGGGACATGAGCGCAAATATAATGCCGCCGGAGCGGCCTGCAACGCAGGCCCGGCTTGCGGCTACTTCGCCCGATAAGCCGCCAGGAACATCCGTGTCGCGCTGTCGACGACTTCGCTCATGCGCTCTTCCGACGGCGCGGGCGCAGCCTGGAAGACGAAGGGCAGGAAGAGCGAGGCCTTGCACAGTTCCATGAACTGCGACGCCGCAAGGTCGCAATCGTCGATCGCGAGATCGCCTGAGGCGACATGGGTGTTGAGATAGTCGGAGAGGCGGTTGATGGACTTGTCCAGCACCCGCGCATAATAGCGGCGGCCGAGATCGGGCATGCGCTCGGCGATCGCCATCACGGTGCGGATCGCCGATCCGCCGCCGGGCCGGCACAGCAAACGGTTGTAGGCCCGGCCGAAATCCTTCAGCGTGGTTTCAACATCGCGTGCCGGATCGAAATTGAACGCGACCTGTCCGTGCTGGAGCGCCTCCTGCTCGAGGATGGCTTCGAACAGCGCGCATTTGTCGGCGAAGTAGACGTAAAGCGTGCCCTTGGAGACCTGCGCCGCGCGGGCGATCTCGCCCATGCTGGCGCCGTCAAACCCGAGATCCATGAACACCTTGCGGGCCCCGTCCAGGATCTGGCGGCGTTTGGAGCTGTCCTCCTCCTGGATGACGTGCAGATGTTCGCGGCCGGCTACAACCATTGGTTCAGGGTCTCGGAAAGTTTTTGCATCGGTCGAGGGTCATGAAACCGAAATAAAGGATTCGGGCCAGTAGGCTCTGCCCGGGAATATTATCTATATTGACCGAACGGTTCGGTCAATGATATTTGGGATCGGCGAGAGGGACCCGGCCGCACGGCGGCCGTCCTCATCGCGCTTTTTTTGGGGAGGCCTTCATGGCCGTAGTGAGAGACCAGGCTGCGCGCGTCCTTCGCCCGGACGCCGTGGAGACGCCGACGCCCGCGGGTGGTGACGCTGCCACCGAGACGTCTGTAGCTCTCGCCGAGCAGTTGCGCTCCCATGTGGCCGAGGAAACCAAGCGCCGCCCCAGCGAGGCGCCGGAGACGCCCGTGACCGACAAGCCGGCCGCAGCCCCAGAGGCGCCCGCCGCCGCCGGCGCGCCGAAATCCGGCAAGCGCAAGTTCGTGATGATGGGAGTAGGGCTGGTGCTGGCGCTCGCGGCCGCGAGCTATGCCGGCTATTACACGCTGGTCGGCCGCTTCTACATCGCGACCGACGACGCCTATGTCCGCGCCAACAACACCATGCTGGGCGCGCGCGTTGCCGGCCACGTCTCCTCGATCCTCGCCGGCGACAACACGACGGTGCGCGCCGGCGACATCGTCTTCCGCATCGACGACGGCGACTACAAGATCGCGGTCGACGCCGCCGCGACCAGGATCGCGACCCAGCAGGCCACCATCGATCGCATCGGCCGCCAGGTCGCGGCACTCGACAGCCAGGTCGCACAGGCCAAAGCGCAGCTCGTCTCCGCCGAAGCCGGCCTCAAGCGCGCCGACCTCGATTATGAGCGCCAGCAAGCGCTGAGCAACAAGGGGTTTGCCTCGCGCGCCACCTTCGAGAGCTCCGAAGCAGGACGCGACCAGGGCGCCGCCGCGGTCAAGGCTGCGCAGGCCGCCTACGAGGTCGCGCTCAGCAATGTCGACGTCGCCAAGGCGCAGCAGGCCGAAGCGCAGGCGCAACTCGCCGAGCTCAAGACCACGCTGGCCAAGGCCGAACGCGATCTCGCCTTCACCGCGGTGCGCGCGCCGGTCGACGGCACGTTCTCGAACCGCCTCGTCAGTGCCGGCGACTTCGTCGCGGTAGGCCAGCGGCTCGGCAACGTCGTGCCGCTCGACAACGTCTATATCGACGCCAATTTCAAGGAGACCCAGCTCAAGCGCATCCGCCCCGGTCAGCCGGTGACGATCAAGGTCGACGCCTACGGCATGCGCAAATTCTCCGGTGTCGTCGACAGCATCGCGGCGGGCTCGGGCTCGGTGTTCACGCTGCTGCCGCCTGACAACGCCACCGGCAACTTCACCAAGATCGTGCAGCGCGTGCCGGTCCGCATCCGCGTGCCGAAGTCGGTCGCGAAGCAAAACCTGCTCCGTGCCGGCATGTCGGTCACTGCGACCGTCGACACCAACAAGGGCGCGGCCGACGCCGACAGCGAGGTCGATCTCGACGACGCCACCATGATCCATCCGCAGTAGCGCGCCTGCGCCGCGAGGTCAGACCATGGCGAATGCCACGACCGCTTCACCTGCCATGATGGCGGACCCCGCTTCGGAGCGCATCGCACCGAAGCGGCTGTTCGCTTTCATCATCATGGTGTTCGGGATGTTCATGTCGATCCTGGACATCCAGATCGTCTCGGCGTCCCTGAGTGAAATCCAGGCCGGCCTGTCGGCAAGCTCCAGCGAGGTCTCCTGGGTCCAGACCGCCTATCTGATTGCCGAAGTGATCGCGATTCCGCTGTCGGGATTCTTGTCGCGCGCCTTTGGCACGCGGCTGTTGTTCGCAATCTCGGCGGCCGGCTTTACCGTATCGAGCCTGCTCTGCGGCTTCGCCACCACCATCGAGGAGATGATCCTCTGGCGCGCGCTGCAAGGCTTTCTCGGCGCCGGCATGATCCCGACGGTGTTCGCTTCGGCCTACACCGTCTTCCCGCGCACCAAATTCCACATCGTCGGTCCCATCATCGGGCTCGTCGCGACGCTGGCTCCGACCATCGGACCGACCGTCGGCGGCTACATCACCGACCTGATGTCCTGGAACTGGCTGTTCTTCATCAACATCGTGCCCGGCATCGGTATCACCATCGGTGTGCTGGCGCTGGTCGATTTCGACGAGCCGCATTTCGAATTGCTCGATCGTTTCGACTGGTGGGGGCTGCTGTTCATGGCCGGCTTCCTGGGCACGCTGGAATACGTGCTGGAGGAAGGCCCGCAATATGAATGGATGCAGGACCCCTCTGTCGCGATCTGCGCCTGGATCTGCGGCATCTCGGCGATCGCCTTCTTCTGGCGCGTCTTCACTGCGGCCGAGCCGATCGTCAATCTACGCACCTTTTCCAACCGCAATTTCGCGATCGGCTGCGTCCTTCAGTTCTGCATCGGCATCGGCCTCTACGGCCTGACCTACATCTATCCGCGCTACCTCGCGGAAGTGCGCGGCTACAGCGCGCTGATGATCGGCGAGACCATGTTCGTCTCGGGCATCACCATGTTCCTGGTCGCGCCGGTGGTCGGCCGTCTCATGGCGAAGTACGACATGCGCTACATGATCGCGTTCGGGCTCGTCGTGTTCGCGCTCGGCTCCTACCAGATGACCTGGATCACGCGCGACTACGATTTCTACGAGCTGCTGATTCCGCAGATCCTGCGCGGCATCGGCATGATGTTCGCGATGGTGCCGACCAACAACATCGCGCTCGGCACGCTGGCGCCCGACCGGGTGAAGAACGCCTCGGGCCTCTTCAACCTGATGCGCAATCTCGGCGGCGCCGTCGGCCTTGCCGTCATCAACACCGTGCTCAACGACCGCACCGACCTGCACATCACGCGCCTGCAGGAGCGCGTGACCTGGGGCAACGCGACCGCGACCGAAACCCTGACCATGTTCATGCAGAAGTTCCAGGGGCTTGGCGATTCCACGCTGATGGCGATGAAGCAGCTCAGCCAACTCGTGCATCGCCAGGCCGTGGTGATGGGCTTCGGCGATGCTTTCTTCATCCTGACGCTGTTCTATCTCGGCCTCACCCTGCTCGTCACGCTGTTGAAGAAGCCGGCCTCGCCGTTCGGCGCCAGCGGCGACGCGCATTAAGCCAGCCACTTATTCGGTGTCATCGCCCGGCTTGACCGGGCGATCCAGTATTCCGAAAAGGCTGTGATAGAGCCGAGGTGCCGCGGCGTACTGGCCCGCCTACGCGGGCATGACGGAGGAGCGCGCGGCGACGCGCACCAATTTGCAACACTCGTGCGTGATCTCGCGCGAGCCCCGTTGCAAATCACCACTGACACATCTATAAAGCGCACCTCATTCCATCGAACCGGGAGGATTTGCATGATTTCGTCGCATTCGCAGATCGCACGCCCGCGCTCGATGATGTTCTGGCTCGGTATCTGCTCGGCCTCCTAGAGGCCTCTTCCGCCAGCTTCGATTGGGCTTCCAGTCCCGATCGCTCCGCTTCCCAAGTCAAACCCAACTTCAAGTGACGCCGTCTCGGCCCTCGCGGCCGGCCTGCGTCCATCAATGGAGCCGGCCCGCGGCATAAGCGGCCGGATGATGCCATGACCGCTCTGTCAAAAAGGCCCGCGGCGATACGCGTGGTGCTGCCCTTCGTGTTCCGGCACTGGCTGAAGCAGCCGGGGCGTACCCTCGTCGTGGCCGGCGGCTTGTTGGGTGCGACCATCGCCGACCTGTTCATGCCGGTCTTCTCCGGACATCTGGTCGACGCCCTGACGCGCGGTCCATCCGATCCCGCCGCGCGTCACGCGGCGCTGATGGCATTGGGCGGTATCGTGGCGCTGGGCGCAGCGTCCATGGTGCTGCGGCTGACCGGCCTCCAGGCCATCGTGCCGTTCTCGCTGAAGATCATGTCCGAGGTCGCGCAGGAAGCCTTCATGCGCGTGCAACGGTTCTCGACCGACTGGCACGCCAACTCCTTCGCGGGATCCACGGTGCGCAAGGTGACCCGCGGCATGTGGGCGCTCGACCTATTGAACGACACCATCTTGATGGCGCTGGCGCCGTCGCTGCTGGTGCTGATCGGGTCGATGATCCTGCTCGGCCTGCACTGGGCTTCGCTTGGCGCTGTGATCGCACTCGGCGCGCTAATCTATGTCACGATGACGGTGCTGTTCTCGACGCGCTACATCGCGCCGGCTGCGCGCATCTCCAATGCCTGGGACACCAAGGTCGGCGGCACGCTGGCGGATGCGCTGACCTGCAACGCGGTGGTGAAATCCTTCGGCGCGGAGACGCGCGAGGATGCGCGGCTTGCCCGCGTCGTCAACCGCTGGCGCGTGCGCGTGCGGCGGACCTGGCTGCGCTACAACTACACCAATCTGGCGCAGCTCTCGGTACTGCTGGCCCTGCGCGCCTCCGTGATCGGCGGCGCCGTGCTGCTGTGGGTGTCGGGGCGGGCCTCGCCCGGCGACGTCACCTATGTGCTGACGAGCTATTACGTCATCCATGCCTATTTGCGCGACGTCGGAATGCACATCAACAACCTGCAGCGCTCGGTCAACGACATGGAGGAGCTGGTGGCGATCCACGACGAGCCGATCGGGATTGCGGACGCGACGGACGCGCGGCCGATCGCGATCGGGCGCGGCGAGCTCGTGTTCGACGACGTCACGTTTCATTATGGCGGCCATCACGCGCCGCTCTATGACGGACTGTCGGTCACGATCCGCGCCGGCGAACGCGTCGGTCTCGTCGGCCGCTCCGGCTCCGGCAAGACCACCTTCGTCAAGCTGGTGCAGCGGCTCTACGACGTCACCGGCGGCCGCGTTCTGATCGATGGGCAAGACATCGCCAAGGCTACGCAGCATTCGCTGCGCAGCCAGATCGCGATCGTGCAGCAGGACCCGATCCTGTTCCACCGCTCGCTCGCCGAGAACATCGCCTATGGCCGGCCCGGCGCCAGCCTGGAGGCGATCGAGCAGGCGGCACGGCTGGCCAATGCGCACGACTTCATCGTGCGCCTGCCCAAGGGCTACGGCACGCTGGTCGGCGAACGCGGCGTCAAGCTCTCCGGCGGCGAGCGGCAGCGCGTGGCGCTGGCGCGCGCCTTCCTGGCCGATGCGCCGGTGCTGATCCTGGACGAAGCGACCTCGAGCCTCGATTCGGAATCCGAGGCGCTGATCCAGCAGGCGATGGAGCGGCTGATGAGAGGCCGGACCTCGATCGTGATCGCGCACCGGCTGTCGACGGTGAAGAGCCTCGATCGCATCCTGGTGTTCGACCGCGGCGAGATCGTCGAGCAAGGCACCCATGCCAGGCTCGCGGCCAAGCCCGGCGGCATCTATCGCGGCCTGTTCGAGCGCCAGGTGGTGGAGCTCGGACAGATCGCAGCAGCGGAATGAGCGGCGTGGCCGGTGGGACGAAAGCCCGCCGTCGCCAGAGGATGGATGACATGAAGGACCTGACACGCGGCTCCATCGTGAGCCACATCCTGAGCATGGCGCCACCGATCGTGGTCGGCATGATCACGATCATGATCTGCCAGCTCGTCGACCTGTATTTCGTGTCGGGACTGGGCGATGCGGCAATCGCGGGCGTCGCCGCGGCCGGCAATGCCGGCTTTCTCGTCAATGCGCTGATGCAGGTGCTCGGCGTCGGCACGGTGGCACTGATGGCGCACGCGGTGGGGCGCAAGGATCGCGGCGATGCCAACCTCGTCTTCAGCCAGTCGGTCCTCCTATCCGTGCTGTTCGGGCTCCTGACCCTGGGCGCGGGCTTCGTATTGTCGCGTCCATATATGCGCGCGGTCGCGGCCGATGAGGCCACGGTCGAAGCCGGCGCGATTTATCTGCTCTGGTTCATGCCGGCTTTGGCGCTGCAGTTTGCGTCGCAAGTCATGGCGTCTGCGTTGCGGGCGACGGGCATCGTGCGACCGAGCATGGTGGTTCAAGCGCTTGCAGTGGCCATCAACATCGCGCTGGCGCCGGTCCTTATCTCGGGTTGGGGCACCGGGCACGCGCTCGGTGTTGCCGGAGCGGGCCTCGCAAGCTCGATTGCCGTCTTCATCGGTGTGCTCATGCTGCTGGTGTATTTCCTGAAACTGGAACGCTATGTCGCCTTTAATCCCGCGCAATGGCGACCGCAGCTTCGAGAGTGGAAGAGGATCCTCAATGTCGGCCTGCCTGCAGGCGGCGAGTTCGCGATGGTCTTCATCATCATGGCCGTGGGCTATTACGTGCTGAGCGTTTTCGGCTCGGCGGCACAGGCCGGATTTGGCATCGGGACGCGTCTCCTCGGCCTGATGCAGATGCCGGCGCTCGCCATCGCCCTTGCCGCAGGACCGATCGCCGGCCAGAACTTCGGCGCCGGCAATGGAGCGCGCGTGAAGGAGACGTTTGTCAAGGCGGCGCTTGTCGCGACCGCCGTGATGATTGTTTTCTTGATCCCGGCGCAGCTCGTGCCTGGTCTGTTGCTTACCGGCTTCTCGAAGGATCAGGAGACGATGGCGGTCGCGTCTCTTTTCCTGCGGATCGTCTCGCTCAACATGGTGGCGCAGGGCCTGATCTTCACCTGCTCCAGCCTGTTTCAGGGGCTCGGCAACACCAAGCCGGTGTTGTTGACCTCGGCAACGCGGGTCCTCACCTATTCCCTGCCGTCGATCTGGCTCTCGACGTGGCCGGGCTTTCGGATGGAGCATGTCTGGTACCTGTCGATCGCGACGACCACGCTGCAGGCGGCCCTGAGCTTGTGGCTGCTACGGCGTGAATTCAGGAAGCGCCTTGTGGTGCTGCGGCACGAGGAGTCCCCCGAGCAGGCTGCCCCCGAGCTCGTGGCATCTCCTGTACGCGCGCCCGCGTAGCGAGGGCTGGATCTACGTGCTTGGCGTCGGAATTGCCGGCGGCATGGCGCTCGCCGCGAAGACAATACGGAGTTAGTGCGTGCCAAGACTGTTCCAGACGAGGCCGAGGCCCGACAGGAACAACAGACCGAGCACGACATCGCCGAAATGCTTGTCGCTCAGCGCGTGATAGACGCGCGCGCCGGCCCATGCGCCGATCAGCGTGCCCGGAAATGCGACCACCGCGAGCCAGACCACCTTGAACGCGACGAGGCCCGAGGCCGTCTGCAACACCAAAGCGGTGGCGAGCACGGTGAAATTGAAGAGCTGGAAGATGCCGCGCCGCTCGTGCTTGTTCCAGCCGCGGATGTTGGCCCACAGGATCGGCAGTGGCCCCGACAGTCCGGCGAGACCGCCAAGAATGCCGCCGGCGAAGCCGATCGCGCCGTCGGCAATGCGGCCGCCGAAGGTGACGGCGAGCGGCTTCTTGTTGAGGTACAGCGCGGTCGAGAAGATCAGCAGCAGCACGCCGACGCTCAGCTTGAAGACTTTTGGATCGGCGGAGGCGACCAGCATGGTGCCCAGCGGCACGCCGATCAGTCCTCCAATCAGGAACGGCCAGACCAGCGAAAGATCAAAACTTTTCCACATCGACGGAAGCGTCGAGCTCTGCGCGATCACCGAGCAGATCAGCACCAGCGGCACCGCGAGCGAGGGCGGCAGCACGTAGAGCCAGATGCCGAGTGCCATCAGCGCCGTGCCGAAACCGGCAAGGCCCGAGACGAAGCCCCCGGCCAGTGCGCCGAGCAGCAGCAGCGCGTAGGTGAGTATTTCCAACAGATTGTCCCTGTCGCCTGGGCGATCCCGAACTGTTGATCGCCATCGCTCGCATAGCACAGCTGCGGCGGTGCAGGTCAATTTCAAAACCGCACGCAAGCGTGATCCTCAGTGGCGGGCGTTCGCGAAAGACAGACCTACATGATGCTCGTACTTCAACCTGGGGCCCGCTCGACGCTATCATGCGGTTCGATCGGCCAGACTCCCGAATGAGCATATGGAGAAGGACGATGACCCGCACGAAGATAGCCGTCGCGGCCGCGCTGGTGTCGGCGGCCGCCTTGATGCCGACAATAGCGCAAGCCCAGTTTTCCGAGCCCGCGGCCTATCAGGCTGCCCATCCCGACCGCGATGTTCTGAATGGCGGCCAGCTCACGCCAGCCGGGCGCGGGGCCCGCGGCGAGTCCGTCGCGCCGAGCGAAGCCTATGCGGCCTATCCGTCCCCCGTCGCGCCGGTCGTGCGCTCACGGCATCGCCGCCAGCAGCGATAGGTATTTGCTAGACGATCTGTCTGGTGTCGGCCGGCCTGTGCAGCGCGCCGACCAGGATGCGCAGCGCCTCCGTCAATTCCGCCCTGTTGCGCGCGGCGCCAAGCGAGACGCGTGCCGCGTGTGGCGGGGTCCCGTCGACGGTGAAGGCCTCGCCGGCGACCACTGCAAGTCCATTCCGTAGCAGATGCGCCGCGACGTCGGGACGGTCCTCCGGCAGCCGGAGCCACAGATGATGAGCGGCAGGCTTGGCCTGGAACTCGAAGCCTTTGAGCGCCCGTTGCGCGAGCTGCTGCCGGCCGACGGCCTCGCTCCTGATGGCGGTGATGATGCGGTCGGCGATGCCGGTCTCGATCCAATGCGTCACCAGCGCGACCATCAGCGGCGCCGGCATCTGCACCGTCGCCTGCAAATAGTTGCGCATCTCCCGCTGCGAGCTGCTGTCGGGCGTCGTCAGATAGGCAACCCGTAGCGCGGGCGCGATGCATTTCGACAGAGTGGTCGCGAGATATGTTCGTTCCGGAATGAGATTGGCGATCGGCGATGCCGAGCGATCGAGCAGCCCGTAGGCGTCGTCCTCGATCAGAATCGTATCGGCATCGTTGATGATCTTGGCGATGGCGCTGCGGCGCTCGGGAAGAAGCGTCGCGGTGGTCGGATTGTGCAGCGTCGGAATGAGATAGACCGCTTTCGGTCTATGCGTGCGGCAAGCTTTCGCCAGCGCGTCGGGCAGCATGCCGCCGTCATCCATGGCGACGCCGACGAGCTTGACTCCGAGCCGCGCCGCGGCGGCCTTGATGCCGGGAAAGGTGAGGGCCTCCGTGAGGATCACGTCGCCGGGGCGTGCGAGATGGGCGAGCAGGTTGAACAGGATCGTCTGCGCGCCGGGAAAGATCACGAGCCTGTCGGCGTGCGCATGCGGTACGCGTGCGCGCATCCATCGCGCGGCGACCTCGCGCTCGTGTGCGCTGCCGCCGGGCGGCTGGTAGTTGAGATGCGCCGTCAGGCCCGATTGCGCGCGGATGGCTTCCATCCCGGCGATGATGCGCTCGTCGAGCTGCGCTTCGAGAGGTTGCGGCGGCACGTTCATCGAGAGGTCGATCGCGACGGGATGCGGCAGATCGACTGCGCGGCGCGCGCTGGTCTCCGACACGAACGAGCCCTGGCCGACCCGGGCCTCCATGATGCCGCGGCGCCGCGCCTCGGTGTAGGCGCGCGTCACCGTGGTGAGGTCGATGCCGAGCGCCTTTGCCAGCGCCCGCTGCGTCGGCAGTTGCTGCCCACGCACCAGCCGGCCAGCCGCGATATCGGCCTCCATGGCCTCGACGATGCGCTGATAGCGCGGCCCACTCAGCTCCGAGATTGTAGGGGTCCAATCCATGCAATTAAGGCCTATATCCTTTGAATGTATGGATGCAAGATATTATTGTATGGATCGTAGAAAAGGAAGAGGTGGGGTCATGGCGACCGGTTCAGTCTCTCTCACGAAAGCGATGTGGCGCGGTTTCTTGGGCAAATGCCCCAATTGCGGCGAGGGGCACGCGTTTGGCCGTTTCCTGAAGGTGGCGGATACCTGCGACCATTGCGGCGAGGAGCTGTTTCACCAGCGCGCCGACGATTTCCCGGCCTATCTCGTGATGGTCGTCGTCGGCCATCTCGTGGTGCCGGCAATCCTCGCGGTCGAGACCGCCTATGCGCCGGCCGTCTGGCTGCAACTGGCGGTGTGGCTGCCGGTGACCTTGTTCGCCTCGCTTGCGCTGTTGCAGCCGACCAAGGGTGCCATCGTCGGGCTGCAATGGCAGATCGGCATGCATGGTTTTGAGCCGGCCAAGCTGCGGCGCGAAGCTGGTCAGGCTGCACCCGTTTTCGTCAAGGTGAACACGCGCGCGGCTTAACGGGCCGCAGCGTTTACATCGCGGGACCGGCCGCTACACTCCATCGTACAAACAAGAACGATGGAAACGCCGATGGCCGCACGCTCAAAAACCTTCCTGCTTTGTCACGGCGCGTGGTCCGGCGGGTGGGCCTGGAAGAAGATGCACCCGCTGATGGCGCAGGCCGGCCATCGCCTGATTGCGCCGACCTATACCGGGCTCGGCGAGCGCGCGCATCTGGCCAGTCCCGCGATCGATCTCGATACGCACATCCAGGACATTCTCAACGTCATCAGATTCGAGGACCTCGAGGACATCGTGCTGCTCGGCCACAGCTATGGCGGCATGGTCGCCACCGGCGTCGCCGATCGCGCGCGCGAGCGGGTGACGCAATTGATCTATCTCGACGCCTTCGTGCCGCGTGACGGCCAATCGCTGTTCGATCTCCATGAGGGCGGGCGCGAGCCGATGCGCAAGGCAGCAAGCTCAGGCGACGGCTACCGCATCCCGCCGAACCCGCCGCCGCCGGACACGCCGCAGGCCGATCTCGATTGGCTCAACGCGCGCCGGATCAACATGCCGATCAAATGTTTCGAGACGAAGCTGAAGCTCGAACATGGCGAGCCGGTGATGCCGCGGAGCTACATCTATTGCACGCGCATTCCGCCGGGCGACGTGTTCGGGCAGTTTGCGAAGCGCACCAAGAGCGAGGATGGCTGGCGCACTTTCGAGCTCGACGCGAGTCATGCACCGAATGTCACGGCGCCGGAGGCGTTGATGGGTGTGTTGGAGGAGATCGTCGGATAGTGAGCGCCCAAATGGTGAGGGGCCCGATGCGTTAACACCGAGCCCCTCGTCACTTCTTGGTAAGACACGTTTTCTTCACGCGAACCGGAAAACCACTTCGCTCGAAAACGCTTTAGAATATCAGCCGGCCTGTAAGCCGGGTTCTGTAAGGCACCGTCCGCTTGCGCGAACGATACGTGACGGCCATTCCTCTGGGACCATGTTTGCACATGGCCTCGAGCAACCTACCCGGACGGCGGGCCTGACATCGCCCCGCGGCGTTATCGCTTTCGCGAACAGCCCGCTACGCCGTCCCTATTCGGTTTTGCTCCCGGTGGGGTTTACCATGCCGGCTCCGTTGCCGCAGCCGCGGTGCGCTCTTACCGCACCTTTTCACCCTTACCCGTCTACGCAGCTGACGCTGCTACGACGTGGCAAGCCTTGCGGGCCTGCCTCGCCGAAGCCCCGAAGGGGCGAAGGCGGGCGGTTCGTTCTCTGTGGCACTTTCCCTGGGGTCGCCCCCGCCGGACGTTATCCGGCACCGTATGTCAAGGGAGCCCGGACTTTCCTCCCCGGCGGCCTTTCGGCACTTGCCGGAGCGGCCGTCCGGCCGACTGACGGCTTACGCATGAAGCATTTGTGTCGGTTCCGCAAGCCGATAACGCCATGCACGGTTCGCCCGAAATAATTTATCCTGAAGATGTCGTTGGGCGCGTGTCCCGTTCGACTGGATGTCGCCGATCCCAAGTGCAACAGGAGTTAAGCGATGCAGTATTTGCTGATGATCTACCAGAACGAAGCCGAGTACGCGAATATGCGTCCGGCGGCCGGCCAGCAGATGACGGCGGAATATCAGACCTTCACGCAAGGCATCATCCAGAGCGGCAATTTCAAGGCCGGCGACCGGCTGCAGCCGACCACGACCGCGACGACCGTGCGCGTGCGCGATGGCAAGACCCTGACGACCGACGGCCCGTTTGCCGAAACGCGCGAGCAGCTCGGCGGCTATTACCTCGTGGAGGCCAAGGATCTCGATACCGCGATCGAGATCGCGTCGCGGATTCCGTCGGCGCGCATCGGCTCGATCGAGGTGCGGCCGATCTGGGTCTACGACAAGTGATAGCGCGGCCGCGCATCGACATATGACATTGTCTGAGATCGACAAGATCTTCCGCGACGAGGCGGGGCGGGCGCTGGCCACGCTGATCCGCCTCGTCGGTGATTTCGATCTTGCCGAGGACGCGCTCCAGGACGCCTTTGCGGTGGCACTGGAGCGCTGGCCGGCGTGCGAGGTCCCCGACAATGCGCGTGCCTGGCTGGTCAATGTCGCCAGGCACAAGGCGATCGACCGTATCAGGCGCCAGGCCATCTTCCGCGGCAAGGAGCAGGCGCTCGTGCACGAGCTCGAGCTGAACGCGCAAGCGCCCGCCGAGCCGTCGGCCATGCTCGACGACGACATGCTGCGGCTGATCTTCACCTGCTGCCATCCTGCATTTGCGCCCGAAGTCCAGGTCGCGCTGACGCTGCGTACCGTCTGCGGGCTCTCCACGGCGCAGGTCGCGCGCGCCTTCCTCGTCACTGAGGAGGCGATGGGGCAGCGTCTCGTCCGCGCCAAGCAGAAGATCAGGCTCGCCGGCATTCCCTATGAGGTCCCCGAGCGCGACACGCTGGTGCCGCGGCTCGAGGGTGTGCTTGCCGTAATCTATCTGGTCTTCACCGAAGGCTATGTGGCGACGTCAGGTGCGGATTTGATGCGACCCGATCTTGCGGCCGAGGCGATCCGGCTTGGCCGCTTGCTCGACCGGCTGCTACCCGATCGCGCCGGGATCAAGGGCCTGCTGGCGCTGATGCTGCTGCACGATGCGCGCCGCGCAGGGCGCCAGACCGCCGCCGGCGACATCGTGCTGCTGGAAGAGCAGGATCGTTCGCGGTGGGACCGTGCACAGATCGAGGAGGGTCTGCGCCTGGTGGACGACGCACTGCGCGTGCCCGGCCGGCCGCAGCCCTATGCAGTACAAGCCGCGATCGCTGCGCTGCATGCGCGCGCGCCGAGCTATGAGCAGACAGACTGGCCGCAGATTGCGGGGCTCTACGAGGTGCTGCTGCGCATCAGCCCGTCGCCGGTGATCGAACTCAATCATGCAGCGGCAGTGTCGATGGTCGATGGCCCCGCGCGCGCACTCGATCTCGTGGATGCGACCGCCGCACGCGGCGGGCTTCATGGCTACGAGCTGTTGCCGGCGGTGCGGGCGGATCTGCTGCGGCGGCTTGGCCGGAAGGAGGAGGCGCGCGACGCCTATCGCGCTGCGACGCAGGCGACGCAGTTGGAGCCGCTGCGACGGCTGTACGCGCGAAGGATGAGGGAGATGGAGTAGCTAGTTCCTCATACTCCGTCATTGCGAGGAGCCCTTGCGACGAAGCAATCCAGACTGCTTCCGCGGAGGCAGTCTGGATTGCTTCGCTTCGCTCGCAATGACGAGTATGTGGCTATCGCCGTCACTTCGACGCGACCGCCGTTCCCTCCGCCGGCAAGCTTCCCAACAGCGCCTGCAAGGTCGACAGCGTCGAGTGATCCGCGACCCCATCCAGTCGCGCCGGGCGGAAATGGCGCTGGAACGCGGTGACGACTTCCATGGTCGCGGCGTCGTATTTGCCGGTGAGGGGAACGCCGTAGCCGTATCGGGCGAGCGCCTGTTGCAGGCTCAGCACCTCGTCGCTGATGGTGCCGAGCATCAGGCTCTCGCCGCGCACCACCGGCGCGGGCGTGACCCAGTGGCCGACGCCGGAATTGGCCAGCGAATGCCACGGAAATTTTTCGCCGGGATCTTTCTTGCGCGCTGGCGCCACGTCGGAGTGGCCGAGCACCCGGTGCGCGGGCACCTTGCGGCGAAGCATGATGCCGCGGCACAGCGCGATCACGGCGGCGATCTGGCGCAGCGGAAACTCCGGATAGCCCCAATCGTGGCCGCGATTGACGATCTCGATCCCGATCGAGCAGGAATTGATGTCGTCCTCGCCGGCCCAGGCGGACACGCCGGCATGCCAGGCGCGCCTGGCCTCCGGCACGCATTGCACGATGCGGCCGTCTTCCAGCACGACATAATGTGCCGACACCTCGGTGCCCGCGGAGCAGAGCCGCGCCAGCGCACCCTCGACGTCGGGCATGCCGGTGTAATGCAGCACGATCATATCGGGCTGCCGGCCCTTGTTGCGGTCGCCGTGGTTCGGTGAGGGGATGATGTCGGAGACGATCGAGGAATCCGGCTCGAACGTCCGCATGCTCGCGGCGGCCTTGGGAACCGGAAGAACGCGTTGACGCTTCGAATCAGATCCAGACGGCGTGGACGAACCGGACGACATAAACAGCTCGAGACAGACAGAGAGTGGGCCAAGCCCTTCTCTTTACTATTCCTTTACCCTCCACCGTGCGCAACCGCGCGACGAGGTTAACGGATGCATTTTGGCGCATGTGTGTGGATGAAGCATCACCGCCGCGTCAGCTTTTCGACTTGTCGCGAGTCGATCAACGCTTTCTTAACGCTAAGGGCCGTTACTGAGAGATGAAGAGCCGACCCGCGTCCGGAGGCGGCCAAAGCGTATTTTGGCTCGAAATCCCATGGCTGCCCGACAAATTCCAAGGGGAATACTGGGTTGGTGGCCCGGGACGACCGGGCTCGGTAACCATGTTGGATGGGGGTTGGGTCGTGGAACCGCCGCGACGCGGAATCATTCGAGGCGTTATGAGCTTGTTCGTCCCCGATCTCACTTGGGAGTCCGGCGGGGCGATCGGCAGGCCTGGCGCATGAACTCGACTCCGCACATCCCCGTTCTTGGCCGCGAGGCCATCGACCACCTCGCCCCACGCGAAGGCGGCACTTACATCGATGCGACCTTTGGCGCGGGCGGCTACAGCCGTGCGATTCTCGACGTGCCGGGAACCCGGGTGATCGCGATCGACCGCGACCGCACTGCGATCGCAGGCGGCGCCGAGCTGGTCGAACGCTCGGCAGGCCGGTTGACGCTTGTTGAAGATCGCTTCTCCAACCTCGCCGAAATCTGCGCGGCGCAAGGCGTCGATGGCGTCAACGGCGTCGTGATGGACGTCGGGGTGTCCTCGATGCAGCTGGACCAGGCCGGCCGCGGCTTCTCGTTCCGCCTCGATGGTCCGCTCGACATGCGGATGGGGCAGGCAGGCCCGACCGCGGCCGATGTCGTGGCGCGCGCCTCGGAAGGCGATCTCGCCGACATCATTTATCTCCTCGGCGAAGAGCGGCAGTCGCGCCGGATTGCCCGCGCCGTCGTCGCGGACCGTCAGGAGACGCCGTTCACGACCACGCGCGCGCTCGCCGAGCTCATCGGCAGGGTGGTTCGTTCCAAGCCCGGCGATATTCATCCGGCGACGCGGACGTTCCAGGCCCTGCGCATCTTCGTCAACGAAGAGCTCGAGGAACTCCAGAGCGCGCTCATCGCTGCCGAGCGTGTGCTCAAGCCCGGTGGTCGCCTCGTAATCGTCTCGTTCCATTCGCTGGAAGACCGCATCGTCAAGAATTTCTTCGCCGAGCGCAGCAAGACAGGTGGCGGCTCACGCCATTTGCCGGAAGTGTCTCAGGCGGTGCCGAGCTTTCAGCTGCTGACGCGGCGGCCGGTGATCGCGGGCGAAAACGAAGTCGCGCATAACCCGCGCGCGCGGTCGGCAAAACTGCGCGCCGGCGAGCGCACCTCGGCGCCCGCGCAGGACGATCGCGAGCAATCGTCCTGGCCAAAACTCTCCGACGTCATGAGAGGTGGCTAGCGCATGCGCTTCATCCACCTCCTCGTTATCGGCGCGCTGATCTTCGCGGCGGCCTATGTCTATAGGATCAAAATGGACTCCACGGCGCGCACCGAAAAGGTGCTGCGGCTGCATGCGGAGATCCGCGAGCAGCGCGATGCGATCGCGGCGCTGCGCTCCGAATGGGCCAAGCTCGATGCGCCCCTGCGCCTGCAAGGCCTGTCCGATCGGCATCTGCAGCTCAAGCCGGTCAACGGCACGCAATATGATTCACTGAAGAATTTGCCCGAGCGTCCGCCGCGGATGTTCAGGCCGGGCGAGCCGGATCCGATCGGCGCCATGCTCAACACCATCGAAGCCGCAAGCGACCCCGATAATGTGACGGGCTCCGTGCCTCAGCCCGAGGACAAGCCATGAGTGCTGTGACCCCGGCCAAACCTCTAGGAAAGCCGACTGAGCCTTGGCGTCAACGGCTGATCCGCAGCCTGCTGTACGGGCGCAACGTCGATCGCGCGGCCAAGGCGCGGGCGCGCGTCGGCCTGGCGATGCTCGCCTTTGGCGCGGTCTACGCCCTGATCGGCGGCCGGCTCGTGATGTTCGCAATCGGCGCCGACGCCCACGGCGCGCGTCGCGCCGCGGCGCAGGAGGTGGTCGCGACCGCGCGGCCCGACATCGTTGACCGCAACGGCGCGATCCTCGCAACCGACGTCAAGGCGTCGAGCCTGTTCGGCGAGCCGCGCCGCATCATCGACAAGGACGAGGCAATCGAACTTCTGACCGCCACCGTGCCCGACCTCGACGAGGCCGAGGTGCGCGAGCGCCTGAAGACGCGCAAGGGCTTCGTCTGGCTCAAGCGCGAGATCACGGCGAAGCAACAGCAGGACATCCACAAGCTCGGCATCCCCGGCATCGGCTTCCTGCGCGAGAACAAGCGCGTCTATCCGACCGGCAACGAGGTCGCCCACCTCATCGGTCTCGTCAACATCGACAACCAGGGCATCGCCGGCATGGAGAAGTGGCTCGACAATCAGGGGCTCGCCGATCTCCACCGCGCGGGCTTTGCCACCGACCGGCTGCAAAAGCCGATCGAGCTCTCGGTCGATCTGCGCGTCGAGCACGCGCTGCGCGACGAGCTCCTGAAGGCCAAGGAGAAATACCACACCAAGGCCGCCTCCGGCATCGTCTCCAACGTCAAGACCGGCGAGATCGTGGCGATGGTCTCGCTTCCGGACTTCGATCCCAACAATCCGAAGGAAGCGCACGACCCCGACCGCATCAATCGCCTGACCACCGGCGTCTACGAGATGGGCTCGACCTTCAAGGCGTTCACGCTGGCGATGGCGCTCGATTCCGGCAAGATCAATTTGAACTCGATGTGGGATGCACGGGGAAACCTGCACTACGGCAAGTTCACCATCCATGACAGCCACGCGCTCGGACGCTTCATCAACACCAAGGAAGTGTTCACCTTCTCGTCCAATATCGGCGCCGCGCGGATTGCGCTCGGCCAGGGCGTCGAGGCCCACAAGGCGTTCCTCGCCAAGATGGGCCAACTGACGCGGCTGCGCACCGAGTTGCCGGAGAGCGCGGCGCCGCTGATCCCTCGCCGCTGGGGCGAGCTGAACACGGTGACCATCGCGTTCGGCCAGGGCATGTCGGTGGCGCCGCTGCAGGCGGTGATGGGCATCAACGCGCTGGTGAACGGCGGCTATTTGATTCCGCCGACCTTCATGAAGCGCACCGAATCCGAAGCGGCGGCGATGGCCAAGCGCGTTATCAGGACGGAGACCAGCGACAAGATGCGGTTCCTGATGCGGCTCAATGCCGAAATCGGCACCGCCAAGACCGCCGACGTCAAGGGTTACTACGTTGGCGGGAAGACCGGCACGTCCGAGAAGGTCATCAACGGCCGCTATGCCAAGAAGCGGGTGCTCAACTCCTTCACGGCGATCATGCCCTGCGACGATCCCAAATATCAGATCTTGATCATGCTGGACGAGCCCCAGGCGATTCCCGAAACCAAGGGTTTCATCACCTCGGGCTGGAACGCGGTGCCAACCGGCGGCAAGGTGATCGAGCGGATCGCGCCGCTTTTGGGCGTCGAACCGCGGTTCGACCTGCCGCCGTCCGACCGCCTTATTCTTGCAGCATCCAGGACAACCCAGTAATCAACCGGGTGGGCCGTTGCCGCTGCTGAGTCGGGATTTCCCTGCAGATTCGGTGTTCCGGTCCGGCATGTCGACTGGAAGACCATGAAGCTGCGCGACCTTCTCGATCGGGACGTTCAGGGCAATGATGCCGCACTCGAGCCCGCCGTCGCGGCGCTCGACGTGACCGGCGTTGCCCTGGACAGCCGCGCGGTCAAGCCGGGCGATCTCTTCTTTGCGCTCGCGGGCAGCAAGACCGACGGTGCGCGCTTCATCGATGCCGCGATTGCCGCAGGCGCGGTGGCGGTTGTCGGCGACAACGCGCCTGATGGCTGCAAGGTGCCGTTCATTGCGGTTGCCAATCCGCGCCGCGCGCTGGCGCTGGCCGCGGCCAAATTCTACCCCGCGCAGCCTGCGACCATCGCGGCGGTGACCGGCACCAGCGGCAAGACCTCGGTCGCCGCATTCACCCGGCAGATATGGGAGCGGCTCGGGCACGCCTCCGCCAGCATCGGAACCATCGGCCTCGTTTCGCCGAAGCGTACCGTCTATGGCTCGCTGACGACGCCCGATCCGATCGCGCTGCACCGGCAACTCGACGAGATCGCGCGCGAGGGCGTCACGCATCTCGCCTTCGAGGCCTCCTCGCACGGGCTCGACCAATATCGCCTCGACGGCGTGCGCGTGTCCGCCGGCGGCTTCACCAATCTTTCCCGCGACCACATGGATTACCATCCGACCGTCGCGCATTACCTCGCGGCCAAGCTCAGGCTGTTCCGCGAGCTTGTTCCGCCGGGAGGCGCGGCCGTGATCTCGGCCGATCATGATTGCTCGGCGGAGGCGATCAGTGCTGCGAATTCGCGCGGCTTGCGCGTCATGGCGGTCGGTCGCAACGGCGACGGGGCCGGCGAGGGCATTCGTCTCGCCGGTGCGGAGGTCGAAGGGTTTTCGCAAGTGCTCGCGCTCGAACATCGCGGCAAGCGGCATACGATCCGGCTGCCGCTGGTCGGCGAATTCCAGATCGAGAATGCGCTGGTGTCGGCCGGTCTCGCCATCGGCACCGGCAGCGACGCCGCAAACGTGTTCGCGAGCCTCGAAGGTCTCGAAGGCGCCAAGGGCCGGTTGGAGCGCGTCGGCGAGCGCAACGGTGCGCCGATCTTCGTCGACTACGCGCACAAGCCCGATGCGCTGGCCAAGGCGCTGCAGGCGCTGCGTCCCTACGCCAGGCGCCGGCTGGTCGTCGTGTTCGGGGCCGGCGGCGACCGCGATGTCGGCAAGCGTCCGATCATGGGCGAGATCGCGGCCGGCAACGCCGATGGAATCATCATCACCGACGACAATCCGCGCAGCGAGAAGCCGGAGGCCATTCGCGCCGAAATCCTCGCCGCCGCCAAGGGCGCCCGCGAAATCGGCGACCGGGCCGCGGCGATCCGCACCGCGATCGAGGAATTGCAAGATGGCGATGCGCTGCTCATCGCCGGCAAGGGCCACGAGACCGGGCAGATCGTCGGCGGAGAGGTTTTGCCCTTCAGTGATCACGAGGCGGTCGCCGCCGCATTAGCGTCGAGGATTGCATGAGCGCGCCCATATGGACGGTGGCCGAAGTGGCGCGCGCGCTGGGCGCTGCCGGATCGTTCCCGGACACGCCGATCGACTTCGTCACCCAGGACAGCCGGCTGGTGAAACCGGGCAGCCTGTTCGTGGCGCTGAGCGGCACCCCGAGCGGCGGCTTCATCTCGGCCTTCGCCAGCGCGCGTGACGGCTGGGAGTTCGCGGACAAGGCGGAAGCCTCGGGCGCGGTCGCGATGATCGTGCCGCACGAGATCGCGGGCATCCGCATTCCCCAGATCGTCGTCAAGGACACGCTGATCGACGGACTCTGGGGCCTAGCGCGCGCGGCACGTGCGCGCTTCAACGGACCGGTGATCGGGCTCACCGGCAGCGCCGGCAAGACCAGCACCAAGGAATTCCTCGCGGCCTACCCCAATGCCTATGCCAGCCCGTCGAGCTTCAACAATTTCTGGGGCGTGCCGCTGACGCTGTGCAATGCGCGGCCCGATGCCAGCCTCTGGGTCGTCGAGATGGGCATGAACCAGGCCGGCGAAATCGCGCGGCTCAGCGAACTGACGCGGCCGACAGTCGCGCTCGTCGTCAACGTTCAGCCGGTGCATCTGGAGAAGCTCGGCTCGCTCGAAGCCATCCGTCGCGAGAAGGTATCGATTGCACTCGGCCTGCCTTCGGAAGGCGTGCTGGTGCTGCCCGCCGGCATCAAGGCGCCGGACTGGAAGGGCAAGGTCATACGCTTCGGCGACAAAGCCGAGGTGCACGAGGTCGCGCACGCACCGCATGGCGACAGCTGGCAGGTCGTGGCCGCGCTTGGCAAGAAGGAGATCGCGTTCAGCCTGACGCCGGGCGCGCCGCACCGCGTCCAGAACGCGCTCGCCGCGCTCGCATCGATCCGTGCGGCCAACCTCGATGCGGCGACGCTTGCGATCAAGCTCGATCGGGTCGGCATCATGACCGGCCGTGGCGTCGAGCAGGCGGTCGGCGGCGTCACCGTGATCGACGACAGCTTCAACGGCAATCCCGCCAGCGTGGCTGCCGCGCTGCAAAGCCTGCAGGCGCGCAACACGACCGGCGGCCGCCGCATTGCGGTACTCGGCGACATGCTGGAGCTGGGCGACGGCGCGCCGGCCTATCACACCGATCTTGCCAGGCATCTCGACGGCATCGACGGCGTCTATTGCGTGGGGCCCCTGATGCGTCACCTGTTTGAGGTGCTTCCTGCCGGCAAGGGTCTCGGCTGGCACGACGACCCCGTTACGTTGAAGCCGGGCGAGGTCGCAAATCTGCTGAGGTCAGGCGATGTCGTGGTTGTCAAGGGCAGCAAGAAGATGTTCTGGGTCAACAAGTTTGTGCCGGGCCTAGTGGCCGCCTTGCAGGCAAGGGCGTAAACTGCTTGGAAGGCGCTGTTCCCGAATCCCACCTTTCCGGCGCGAAGCCGTTCGTTTTCTTTAGAGGTCGCCCGACCCCAGCATGAAGACCAGCGAATGCGCGTGAGACAGGTTGATAAGGCCAAGATCAAGGCGCGTGCAAAGGCGCCATAGGACCGTCTGAATGTTTTACTGGCTGATCGAGCTCTCCAACACATTTCCGGGCTTCGGTGCCGTTCGCACCTTCCTGAACGTCTTCCGCTACATCACCTTCCGCACCGGCGGCGCTGTCGTCACCGGCGCGCTGTTCGTGTTCCTGTTCGGGCCCTGGATCATCGACCATCTGCGCATCCGGCAAGGCAAGGGGCAGCCGATCCGGGCCGATGGTCCGCAATCGCATCTCGCCAAGAAAGGCACGCCCACCATGGGCGGGCTGATGATCCTGTCCGGCCTCACGGTCGGCACGGTGCTGTGGGCCAATCCGCTCAACCCTTACGTCTGGATCGTGCTGGCGGTGACGCTCGGCTTCGGCTTCGTCGGCTTCTATGACGATTATCTCAAGGTGACCAAGCAGACCACGACCGGGTTCGGCAGCAAGCTTCGCCTGCTGATCGAGGCAGCGATCGCGCTGGTTGCCTGCTACGCGCTGGTGCGGCTGAACCGCGATCCCGCGTCGACGGCGCTGACGATTCCTTTCCTGAAGGACACCGTGCTGCATTTCGGCTGGTTCTTCGTCGTGTTCGGCGCCTTCGTCATCGTCGGCGCCGGCAACGCGGTGAACCTCACCGATGGTCTCGACGGCCTCGCCATCGTGCCCGTGATGATCGCGACCGCGAGCTTTGCGATGATCGCCTATCTCGCCGGCAACGCGGTGTTCGCCGATTATCTCCAGATCAAATATGTTGCCGGCACCGGCGAACTCGCGGTGCTCTGCGGCGCGCTGCTGGGCGCCGGTCTCGGCTTCCTCTGGTTCAACGCGCCGCCGGCCTCGATCTTCATGGGCGACACCGGCTCGCTCGCGCTCGGCGGCATGCTGGGTGCGATCGCGGTCGCGGTGAAGCACGAGATCGTGCTCGCGGTGATCGGCGGCCTGTTCGTGCTGGAGGCGGTCTCCGTCATCGTGCAGGTGGTGTCGTTCAAGATGACGGGAAAGCGCATCTTCCGGATGGCGCCGATCCATCACCATTTCGAGCAGCTCGGCTGGACCGAGCCGCAGATCGTGATCCGGTTCTGGATCATTTCGGTGATGTTGGCGCTCGCCGGCCTGTCGACGCTGAAGCTGCGGTGAGCGGTCGATGATCCCCGTCACGTCCTTTGCCGGCAAGACAGTCGCGGTGTTCGGCCTCGGCGGCTCGGGGCTCGCGTCCTGTCACGCGTTGAAAGCGGGCGGCGCCGAGGTGATCGCCGCCGACGACAATGCCGACAACGTCGCCAAGGCCGCGCAAGCCGGCTTCATCACGGCTGATTTGCGCAACGTCTCCTGGGCGAATTTCGCCGCGCTGGTGCTCGCGCCCGGCGTTCCGCTGACCCACCCGGTGCCACATTGGAGCGTGCTGAAGGCGCGCGAGGCCGCTATCGAGGTGATCGGCGATATCGAGCTGTTCTGCCGCGAACGGCGCCGGCACGCGCCGGATGCGCCGTTCGTCGCCATCACCGGCACCAATGGCAAGTCCACTACGACGGCGCTGATCGCGCATCTGACCAAGGTCGCCGGCTACGACACCCAGATGGGGGGCAATATCGGCACCGCGATCCTGTCGCTGGAGCCGCCGCGCATGGGCCGTGTCCACGTCATCGAGATGTCGTCCTACCAGATCGACCTCACGCCCTCGCTCGATCCCTCCGTCGGCATTCTGCTCAATGTCAGCGAAGACCACATCGATCGCCATGGCACCATCGCGCATTACGCCGCGGTGAAGGAGCGCCTCGTTGCCGGTGTGCAGGCCGGCGGTACCGCGATCGTCGGCGTCGACGACGGTTTTTGCCGGGATATCGCCGACCGGCTCGATCGCGCCGGCAAGAATGTGGTGCGCATCTCCGTCAAAAATCCGCTGGCCAGCGGCATCCATGTCGAGCACGGCACCATCGTGCGCACCGCAGGCGGCGCGCGCAGCGAAATCGCAAAGCTCGGCGGCATCGGCTCGTTGCGCGGCCAGCACAATGCGCAGAACGCGGCCTGTGCCGCCGCCGCCGCGCTCGCCATGGGCATCAGCCTGGACGTGCTTCAGGACGGCCTGCGCAGCTTTCCGGGCCTCGCGCACCGCATGGAGCAGGTCGGTCGTCGCGGCAACGTGCTGTTCGTCAACGACTCCAAGGGCACCAATGCCGACGCCACCGCGCACGCACTGTCGTCCTTTTCGGACATCTTCTGGATCGCGGGCGGCAAGCCGAAGGCCGGCGGAATCACTGGCCTCACCGGCTACTTCCCGCGCATCCGAAAAGCCTATCTGATCGGAGAGGCCGCGCCGGAATTTTCCGGCACGCTCGGCACGCAAGTGCCGCACGAGATCAGCCAGACCCTCGACGTCGCCGTCGAGCAAGCCGCACGCGATGCGGAGGCGTCGGGCATCACCGACGCGGTGGTCTTGCTGTCACCCGCCTGCGCCTCCTTCGACCAGTATCGCAATTTCGAAATTCGCGGCACCAGGTTCCGCGAGCTGGTGCAGGCGCTGCCGGGCGTGAAGCCGGTGGTGTAGGGATGTCAGTCATGAAACGAGTGCTCAATGACAAAGAGGCGCCGACCAGTCACGGCTGCTGAACTAGCCGCTATATTGGAATCTGATCCCGAATTCATGGCCAGGAAGAGAGAGCGGGAGCTTGCGTTGGCTGAGCGGATTGCGCGGTTCCAGGAAGAGCAGGCACCAATTGTTGTCGAACTTCAGGCGGCGGGCATTAGCGTTAAATTTCTCTCAGACCTCGTTATGAGGTCTGCCCCATATCCCGCCGCCATTCCGGTACTTCTGAAACATCTTGTGTTGCCTTACTCAGATCCAACGCGGGAGACATTGGCCAGAATCCTTGCCGTTCCTGATGCGCGCGGCGCTTGGCTAATTCTTGTTGCGGAATACCGCAAAGCTGCTTCCAGTTATGAGAACGGCACTCGCCCTTGCGGCGCAAAGGCCGGCTTGGCAGTCGCGTTGGCGGCAACAGCAACCGACGGCACAATTGATGAACTGATCGCCCTTGCCAAAGACAGGTCACACGGTCCGAGCCGCCTGTTGTTATTGACAGCTCTGAGGAAATCCGAGAGCGCAGCGGCGAAACAAGCGATCGAGGAATTGTCCACGGATCACGACTTGGAAAAGGAAATTGCTTCCTGGCGAAAGCCTAGAGGGCGTCGCTCCACAACTCCGAAAAGTTATCTCTCGCCTTAACCTCCCGGTAACCAACCTCGGCGACCAATGGACCGACCTCTGTCCGAAAGCGGCCGCCATGCTCTCCCGTGAAGAACGCACCCCCTTTTCCGAGTGGTGGTGGACCGTCGACAAGCCGCTGATGGGAGCCATCCTGGCGCTGATGCTGACCGGCGTGATCCTGTCGCTGGCGGCGAGCCCGCCGGTTGCGACCCGCATCGGGCTCGATCCCTTCCATTTCTTCAGCCGCCACGTGATGTTCCTGGCGCCGTCCGGCCTGGTGCTGCTCGGGGTGTCCTTTTTGTCGCCGCGGGCGATCCGTCGCTCGGCGCTGATCATCTTCGCGGCCAGCATTGTCCTGATCGTGCTGACGCTCGCGATTGGCCCGGAGGTGAAGGGCTCGCGGCGCTGGATCACGCTGCTCGGCGTCAACATCCAGGCCTCAGAAATCGCAAAGCCGTCGTTCGTCGTCATCGCCGCCTGGCTGTTCGCGGAATCGACCAAGCGGCCGGAGATGCCGGCGACCTCGATGGCGCTCGCGCTGCTGTTGATGCTGGTCTCGCTTCTCGTCATGGAGCCCGATTTCGGCCAGACCATGCTGATCCTGATGGTGTGGGGCTCGCTGTTCTTCATTGCGGGCATGCGGATGATCTGGGTGTTCGGGCTCGCCGGCCTCGGCGCCGCCGGACTGTTCAGCGCTTATCTTTTTGTTCCCCACGTCGCCGGTCGCATCAAGCGCTTCATGAATCCGGCTTCGGGCGACACCTTCCAGGTCGATACCGCGATGGAGGCCTTCTACAACGGCGGCTGGTTCGGGCTCGGACCGGGCGAGGGTATCGCCAAGCGCAGCCTGCCGGACAGCCACACCGACTTCGTGTTCGCGGTTGCCGCCGAAGAGTTCGGCATCATCCTGTGCCTCGCGATGCTGGCCCTGTTTGCGTTCGTCGTCATCCGCACGCTGTCGCGCGCCTATGCCAACGAGGACATGTTCTCGCGCTTTGCGGCCTCGGGTCTTGCGATCCTGTTCGGCGTGCAGGCCGCGATCAACATGTCGGTCAATCTCCAGCTCATCCCCGCCAAGGGCATGACGCTGCCCTTCATCTCCTATGGCGGCTCCTCGATCGTGTCGCTGGCCTATGGTGTCGGCATGATGCTGGCGCTGACGCGGCTGCGCCCGCGCACCGAAATCGAGGCGAGCGGCCACGCCGAGGCGATGCGGAGTTACGCGTAGTTTTTCGTCATTGCGAGCGAAGCGAAGCAATCCAGAATCCCTCCGCGGTGGCAGTCTGGATTGCTTCGCTTCGCTCGCAATGACGGGGGAGACACTGTAAAACTCCCCACCATGGACACCTCCCCCCTGATTCTTCTCGCCGCGGGCGGCACCGGCGGCCATCTGTTTCCAGCCGAGGCGCTCGGCGTCGAGCTGATCCGGCGCGGATTCCGCGTTCGCCTCGTCACGGACGAGCGCGCGCTGCGCTACAGCGGGCTGTTCACCAAGGACATGATCGACGTCGTCTCGAGCGAGACTGCGCGTGGACGCAATCCGCTGCAGCTGGCCTATGCCGGCCTGACGCTCGCGGCCGGCACGCTGTCGGCCTACAGCCTGATCAAGCGATTGAAGCCGGTCGCCGTCGTCGGCTTCGGTGGCTATCCAACGCTGCCGCCGCTGGTCGCGGCGAAATTCGCGGGCGTGCCTGGCATCATCCATGACGCCAATGCCGTGCTCGGCCGCGCCAACAGGTTCCTGTCGAGCCGCGTCCGCGCCATTGCGACGTCGTTGCCCGGCGTGCTCGACCGCGATCCGGCGCTATCAGGCAAGACCACCACGGTCGGCACGCCGATGCGGCCGGCGATCCTCGCCGCAGCTGGCGTGCCGTATGCTGCGCCTGAAGTGAACGGCCCGCTGCGCCTGCTCGTCGTCGGGGGCAGCCAGGGCGCGCGCATCATGGCCGACATCGTGCCGGGCGCGATCGAGCGCCTCGAGCCTGCGCTGTGGAGCCGGCTCGTCCTCACCCAGCAGGTGCGCGACGAGGACATGGCGCGCGTGCGTGCGGTCTACGACAGGCTGAAGATCAAGGCCGACCTTGCGCCGTTTTTCACCGATCTGCCGGCGCGGCTGGCCTCCAACCATCTGGTGGTGTCGCGCTCAGGCGCCGGCACTGTGGCCGAACTCGCCGCGATCGGGCGGCCCTCGATCCTGGTGCCGCTGCCGGGCGCGATCGACCAGGACCAGTTCGCCAATGCCGGCGTGCTGGCCAAGGTCGACGGTGCGATCCGCATTCCGCAGACCGAGTTTTCCTCCGATCGCCTCGCCGCCGAGATCTCCGCCTTCGCCGCCGAGCCCGCGCGTCTTGCCGCCATGGCGCAGGCCGCCCGTGGCGCCGGCCGGCTCGACGCAGCGGAGCGGTTGGCCGATCTGGTGGCCAAAATCGCGGGAATCTGACGCGAAATCAGCCAGAATTCCTACTTTTGCCGTCATGGCCGGGCTTGTCCCGGCCATCCACGTCTTGCAAGAAGTGGTAAGGATTCGTGGATGCCCGGGACAAGCCCGGGCATGACGAGGGAACTGCGGGATACGCCATGAGACTGCCGCGCGAGATCGGACCCATCCACTTCGTCGGGATCGGCGGGATCGGCATGAGCGGCATCGCCGAGGTGCTGCTTAATCTCGGCTATTCCGTGCAGGGCTCGGACGCCTCCGACAATTACAATCTCGACCGTCTGCGCAAGAACGGCGCGAAGGTCTCGGTCGGCCACAAGGCGGAGAACGTTGACGGCGCCGACGTCGTCGTGGTCTCCACCGCGATCAAGCGCGACAATCCGGAACTGACGGCGGCGCGCGAACGGCGCATCCCCGTGGTGCGCCGCGCCGAGATGCTGGCCGAGCTGATGCGGCTGAAGAGCTGCGTCGCCATCGCCGGCACCCACGGCAAGACCACCACGACCACGATGGTCGCGACGCTGCTCGACGCCGGCGGCCTCGATCCCACCGTCATCAACGGGGGCATCATCAACGCCTATGGCTCGAATGCGCGTCTCGGTGCAGGCGACTGGATGGTGGTCGAAGCCGACGAGAGTGACGGCACGTTCCTGAAGCTGCCGACCGAGGTCGCGATCGTCACCAATGTCGATCCCGAGCATCTCGATCACTTCAAGACCTTCGAGGCGGTGCAGGACGCCTTCCGCCATTTCGTCGAGAACCTGCCGTTCTACGGCTTCGCCGTGATGTGCATCGATCATCCCGTGGTGCAGACTCTCGTCGGCAAGATCGAGGATCGGCGCATCATCACCTATGGCGAGAATCCGCAGGCCGATGTGCGCTTCGTCGACCTCACGCCGATGGGCGGCGGATCGAAGTTCAAGGTTGCGTTCCGCGATCGCAAGACGGGCGCCGTGCACGAGATCTCCGATCTCATGCTGCCGATGCCGGGACGCCACAATGCCTCCAACGCGACCGCCGCGATTGCGGTCGCGCGCGAGCTCGGCGTCTCGGACGAGGCGATCCGCAAGGCGATCGCGGGCTTCGGCGGCGTCAAGCGCCGCTTCACCAAGACCGGCGAGTGGAACGGCATCACCGTGATCGACGATTACGGCCATCATCCGGTCGAGATCGCGGCGGTGCTGAAGGCGGCGCGGGAATCCACCAACGGCAAGATTGTCGCCGTCGTGCAGCCGCATCGCTATACTCGCCTGCAGTCGCTGTTCGAGGAATTCTGCACCTGTTTCAACGACGCGGATGCGGTGATCGTCGCCGAGGTCTATGCCGCGGGCGAGACGCCGATCGAGGGCGTCGATCGCGACCATTTCGCCGCGGGCCTGCGCGCCCACGGCCACCGCGAGGTGATCCCGCTGCAGGCGGCGTCCGATCTCGCCGGCATCGTCAAGGGCGTGGCGAAGTCGGGCGATCTCGTCGTGTGCCTTGGCGCCGGCAACATCACGCAATGGGCCTATGCCTTGCCCGGCGAATTGAAGGCGCTGGGGTAGGGCAGTGGGCTTCCCCGATATCACACCCGACCTCAAAGCCGCGATGCCCGATCTTCGCGGCCGGCTGCTGGCGAACCAGTCGCTCGCCGAGCTCACCTGGTTTCGTGTCGGTGGTCCCGCGCAGGTGTTGTTCACGCCGGCGGACGAGGACGATCTCGCTTATTTCCTCGCGCATCTCGCAAGCGACATTCCCGTCTATGTCGTCGGTGTCGGCTCCAACCTGATCGTGCGCGACGGCGGCATGGCGGGCGTGGTGGTGCGGCTGGCGCCGCGTGCCTTCGGCGAGGCGAGCGCGAGCGGCGATGTCGTCACCGCGGGCGCGGCCGCGCTCGACAAGCGCGTGGCGGAAGTCGCCGCGTCAGCCAACATCGGCGGGCTCGAATTCTACTTCGGCATTCCCGGCACGATCGGCGGTGCGCTGCGCATGAACGCGGGCGCCAATGGAGGCGAGACCAGGGACGTGTTGATCGAGGCGCGTGGCGTCGGGCGCGACGGCACGAAGCACGTCTTCTCCAATGCCGACATGAAGTTCGTCTACCGCAACAGCGGCGTCGATCCCTCCATCATCTTCACCTCCGCGCGTTTCCGCGGCGAGATCGGGGATGCCGAGGCGATCCGCGCGCGCATGGCGGAAGTGCAAACCCATCGCGAGACCGCGCAGCCGATCCGCGAAAAGACCGGCGGCTCGACCTTCAAGAATCCGCCCGGCCATTCCGCCTGGAAGCTGGTCGACGCCGCCGGCTGCCGCGGCCTGCGCGTCGGGGGCGCCGAGGTGTCCGAAATGCACTGCAATTTCCTCATCAACACGGGCAATGCCACCGCGCACGACATCGAGACGCTGGGCGAGACCGTGCGTGAACGGGTGAAGGCAAATTCCGGAATTGAGCTACACTGGGAAATCAAGCGGATCGGAATTCCCGGCTAATTTGGACAGGCGACAAGAGAACATGCGCATCACCATCCTCTTCGGCGGCTCCAACCGCGAACGTCTGGTTTCGGTCGCCTCAGCCCAGGCGCTGCATCAGGCGCTGCCCGAGGCCGATCTCTGGTGGTGGGACGTCGAGGACAAGGTGCATGTCGTGCAGTCGAAGCAACTGCTCGAACATGCCCGTCCGTTCGAGGACGAGTTCAAGCCGGGCACGTCAGGCATTCCGCTGGAGCAGGCGCTCGACCAGGCCAAAGCGGAGGATCGCGTGCTGGTGCTCGGCCTGCACGGCGGCCGCGCCGAGAACGGCGAATTGCAGGTGATGTGCGAGGCGCGCGGCGTGCCGTTCACCGGATCGGGCTCGGCCTCCTCGCATCTCGCGTTCGACAAGTTCGCGGCCAAGCATTTCGCCGCGCTCGGCGGCGTGTCGCCGCCGGCCAACATTGCGCTGGACCAGATCGACGAGGCCTTCGCCGAATACGGCCGGCTGATCGCAAAGCCCGCCAGGGATGGCTCGAGCTACGGCCTGATCTTCGTCAACGCCAAGCAGGATCTCGTCGCCGTCCGCAATGCTGCGAAGCACGAAGAGTACGTGATCGAGCCCTACATCGCCGGCGTCGAGGCGACCTGCGGCGTGCTGGAGCGGCCGGACGGCTCGATCATGTCGCTGCCGCCGATCGAGATCATTCCGGGCGAGGGCAGTTTCGACTACGCGGCGAAATATCTTTTGAAGTCGACCCAGGAGATATGTCCCGGCCGTTTCGCACCCGAAATCACCACCGCACTGAAGCAGCAGGCGATGCTGGCGCACCGGGCGATGTCCTGTACCGGCTATTCCCGTTCGGACTTCATCGTCTCGGACAAGGGGCTGATCTATCTCGAAACCAACACGCTGCCCGGGCTGACCAAGTCCTCGCTCTACCCCAAGGCGCTGAAGGCCGAGGGCATCGCGTTCGTCGACTTCCTGCGCGGCCTGGTCGAGCTCGCTGTGGCCGGTGTGCGAAAATAATTAGGACTGGTTAACGGCCGAACCGGCGAAACGGCCGGTTTTGGAACCCAAAACCGGTAAAATGCCGGATATTGCGGCATAAATGCCTCACAGGCCTGGGCAAAACGCTCACGTCGTTAACGAACTTTACCTTTTGTTTACCAGGACGTCCGAAGGTTAACGCTGGCGGCGCATATGACGCTTTGGCTGCCGGCGCGTGGACCGTTGCGGGTGTTGTCACTCCCAGCGAACGCTCTGAAGGGGAGAGGTTTTCTTCTGCTGAAGACCAGCACCCGGCCCGGCAAGTCCGAGACGTCATGTTCGCCAGGACCCGCGCGATGTCGCGGGCAAACTGTTGACGAGCTCGTGCAATGGATGGAGCAGGAAGCCTCACTCGGTCGCTTTTCAGATCGCTGAGGCCCCAAGCTGACCTGAAGGCGGCCGCTATCGGAGCGGTCGTGCTTCTGCGCGAGTGGGTGCAGGACAAGCGTCAGGAAAGAGTTCTCGGCGCCCGTGCTGCCGCCAAGGAAAAGACCCGAGCCAAAGCCGTTATCGAGCGCGAGCCGCCGCCGCGGCTGGTCGCGCTGGTCGAGCGCTATCTGCCGCGCCGGGTCGGGATCAGCATGACGGTGCTGCTCCTGATCGGAAGCTGCGGCTTCGGTATCGTCAAGGGCGGCCATCTCCAGGATTTCATCACGGCGGTCAACGACACCCGTAACGCGCTGGCCAATTCCGCCGGCTTCCGCATCACCTCGGTCGTGATCAACGGCCGCAAGCAGCTCAGCCAGGACGAGATCCTCGCGATCGGCGGCGTCAGCGGCCGATCCTCGCTGCTGTTCCTCGACGCCGACGCGGTGCGCGACAAGCTCAAGGCCAATCCCTGGATCGCGGATGCGACCGTGCTGAAGCTCTATCCGGGCCAGCTCATGATCGAGCTCACCGAGCGCAAGGCGTTCGCGCTGTGGCAGGAGGCCGGCCGGCTCTCCGTCATCGCCGATGACGGCGCCGTGCTCGAACCCTATGTCTCGCGCCGCTTCCTGTCGCTGCCGCTCGTGGTCGGCAAGGGCGCCGATACGCAGGCCCGCGATTTCCTCGCTTTGCTGGCGCGCTATCCGCAGGTCAATTCCATCACCAAGGCCGCAATCTTCGTCGGGGAGCGGCGCTGGAATCTGAGGCTCAAGGACGGCCTCGACATCCGCCTGCCCGAGCAGGACGCTGGCAACGCGCTTGCGATGCTGTCCAGGCTCGACAAGGAGGACAGGCTGTTCTCCCGCGACATCGTCGCGGTCGACCTGCGCCTGCCCGATCGGCTGGTGGTGCAGCTGTCCGAGGACGCTGCCAAGGCGCGCGACGATTTGTTCAAGGACAAGAAGAAGAAAAAGGCCGGGGACGCTGCATGACCGGTCTTGATCGCACCCAGACACCGAAGACGCGCCCGATGCCGCACAAGCGCGGCGGCCTCGTCGCCTGCCTCGACATCGGCACCAGCAAGATCGCCTGCATGATCGCGCGGCTGAAGCCATCGGCGCCGAGCGAAGCCCTGCGCGACCGGACCCATGCGGTGGAGCTGATCGGCTACAGCCAGATCCAGTCGCGCGGCATGAAGGCCGGCGCCGTGATCGATCTCGGCGAATGCGAGCAGGCGGTACGACAGGCCGTCGGGCTTGCGGAGAAAATGGCCAAGGTGCGGGTCGAGTCCGTGCTGCTATCGGTCTCCGGCGGCCGGCTCTCCGGTCAGCTGGTCGAAGCTGCCGCCGACATCCGCGGCGGCGCCGTGACGCCGGCCGATGTCAGCCGCGTCACCTCCACCGGCATGCGCCACGCCACCGGCGAAGGCCGCACCGTGCTGCACGCGCTGCCGGTCGGCTACACGCTCGACGGCGTCAAAGGCATCCGCGACCCGCGCGGCATGGTTGCGCATCAGTTCGGCATCGACATGAACGTCGTCACCTGCGACGCCACGGTGGCGCGGAACTTGATGCTGGCGGTCGAACGCTGCCACATCAACGTCGAAGCCATGGCGGCAAGCCCCTATGTGGCAGGCCTGTCGGTGCTGACCGACGACGAGGCCGATCTCGGCGCCGCCGTGGTCGAAATGGGGGCGGGCACCACCACGATCGCGGTCTTTTCCGGCGGTCGCTTCGTACATGCCGCCGGTTTTGCGGTCGGCGGGCAACACATCACGATGGATCTGGCGCGCGGACTCTCCGCGACCATTGCCGATGCCGAGCGAATCAAGACGTTATATGGGACCGTCATCACCGGCGGATCGGACTCGCGTGAGCTGATGTCTGTACCGACAGCCGGTGACGAGCAGGATCTGCCGCAGATCGTCTCCCGCGCTACCATCGCCAACATCGTCAAGCATCGTGCCGAGGAAGTCTTCGAAATGGTTCGGGACAAGCTGAAGGATTCGCCCTTCGCCTCGGAGCCCAACGGCCGTGTCGTGCTCTCGGGCGGGGCCTCGCAGCTCACCGGTCTCGTTGAGCTCGGAACGCAGATTCTCGGCCGGCCCGTGCGGGTCGGACGTCCGCTCGGTTTCGGCCGGCTGCCCAACGAGGCGAAGAACGCCGCCTTCGCGGTGCCGGCCGGACTGCTCGTCTACCCGCAATATGTTCACCACGAACATGTCGAACCGCGGCATACGCGGCAGCAGGTCAGGACGGGGACCGGCGGGTATTTCGGAAAGGTCGGACGATGGCTACGCGAGGGCTTCTGATGACTCCTTCCCGCAATATTCGATTTTCACCAACTCCCGCGGCCGCCGGCCGGGGCGAACCCACGCGCGCGTGATCGAGAGGCAAACATGACCATCAGCATCAATGTTCCTGATATTCACGAACTGAAGCCCCGCATCACCGTGTTCGGCGTCGGCGGCGCCGGTGGTAACGCCGTCAACAACATGATCACGGCGGGCCTCCAAGGCGTCGACTTCGTGGTCGCCAACACCGACGCGCAGGCGCTGACGATGTCGAAGGCGCAGCGCATCGTGCAGATGGGCACGGCCGCCACGCAAGGGTTGGGCGCAGGTTCGCAGCCGGTGGTCGGCGCGGCGGCTGCCGAAGAGGTCATGGACGAGCTCCGCGACCATCTCTCGGGCGCCAACATGGTGTTCGTCACCGCCGGCATGGGCGGCGGCACCGGCACCGGTGCAGCTCCCGTGATCGCCAAGATCGCGCGCGAGATGGGCATCCTCACCGTCGGCGTCGTGACCAAGCCGTTCCACTTCGAGGGCGGCCGCCGCATGCGCACCGCGGAAGCGGGCATCAACGAGCTGCACAAGGTCGTCGATACGCTGCTCATCATCCCGAACCAGAACCTGTTCCGGGTCGCCAACGAGAAGACCACCTTCGCCGACGCCTTCGCGATGGCTGACCAGGTGCTCTATTCGGGCGTTGCCTGCATCACCGACCTGATGGTCAAGGAAGGCCTGATCAATCTCGACTTCGCCGACGTGAGAGCGGTGATGAAGGAAATGGGCAAGGCGATGATGGGCACGGGCGAAGCCTCCGGCGACAAGCGCGCGCTGACCGCCGCCGAAGCCGCGATCGCCAACCCGCTGATCGACGACAGTTCGATGAAGGGCGCCAAGGGCCTCCTGATCTCCATCACCGGCGGCAAGGATCTCACTTTGTTCGAGGTCGACGAAGCTGCGACCCGCATCCGCGAGGAAGTCGACCAGGACGCCAACATCATCGTTGGCGCCACCTTCGACGAAGCCCTCGACGGCCTGATCCGCGTCTCGGTCGTCGCCACCGGCATCGAGCAGGCCGCGATCGCTCGTAACACCCAGGCCACCAGTGCGCCGGTTGCGAACCCGGCACCGCAGGCCCAGCAGGCTCCGGCCGCGGCTGCCGAGAGCCGTCTTGCCGATTTGACCGCGCGGCTGCGCGCCGACAATCAGCGCATGGCCGAGCGCGCCCAGAAGTTCGAAGCGCAGACCCCGGCCGCAGGAACGGGTCAGTTTGCCGCCGCTCCCACGGCTCCGCGTCCGAACGTGGAGCGCGCTGCGCTTGCCGCCATCGCCGCCGCCGTTGCGGACGTTCCGCAGGCTCCCGCGCCGATGCAGACCTATGGCGACGTCACCGTGCGGCCGATCGCGCAGAAGCCCACGCTGTTCCCGGAGCCCGAGCAGGCGCCGATGGCCATGCATGAGCCGATGACGCCGGAAACCTTCATCCCGCCGCAGGCCGAGCGTGCGCCGGTTCGCACACCGCGGATGCCGCGTATCGAGGAACTTCCGATGCCCGCCCAGGCCGAGCTTCGCCAGGCCCGCGGCGAGGTCGAGGAGGAGACCCCGCAGAAGACGCGGCTGTCGCTGCTGCAGCGGCTCGCCAATGTGGGCCTCGGCCGTCGTGACGAGGAGACCGAGGCGCCGATCGCGGCCCGCACCGCCGGTCCCGCGATGCCGCCGCTGCCCGATCGCCGCCCCCAGAAGACCGTGGCGCAGCAAATCGCGTCCACCGAGCCGGTGTCCGAGTATGCCCGTCGTCCCGCGCCGCAGGGCCTGGACATGCACGGCCGTCCTGCGCCTGTTGCCCCGGCGCCACAGGGAGACGACCATCTTGATATCCCGGCCTTCCTGCGGCGGCAGGCGACCTGAGGATTGTTACAATAAGGCAGACGAAAAAAGGTCCCGGCGGGAAGCTTGCCGGGACCTTTTCTTTTGCCCCGTGCATATCCGGGTTGCGTCGCCAAGCAACTGATTTTAAATAATTAATTACATATTCGATGGTTCAGTAAAACTACCGAAAAAGGTCCCTAACTCCGGTCCAATTTGGTTAAGCCTTGGCGCGAATACGGCGGGTTTGGGGTAACAATCGGTAAAAAAGCGTGAGTTGGCGCTGTTTGAGGCAGTGACTATGGTTTGCCGTGACTTGGGGATACGGATTCGGAAGCGAGCGGTCTCAGCAGCTCAGTCGGGTTCAGTATAAGTCGCGGTGGTCGTAGTGGGGCGGTTCCTGATGAAATTTAGCCGGCAAACAACGCTTCGTGCGCAAGCCAGTGTGGCAGGCGTCGGCGTTCATTCCGGTCTTCCCGTCACGCTCACGCTTGGACCCGCGCCTGTCGACGCGGGCTTTGTTTTTATCCGTACCGGGCTCGAGGGAAGTGACCGCGAAGTTCAGGCCACCGCCGAGCAGGTGATCGCGACCGATTTCGCTACCGTCCTCGGAGATCGCAACGGCCCGCTGGTTTCCACCGCCGAGCATGTGCTTGCTGCGCTGCGGGGCATGGGCGTCGACAACGCCATCATCGAGATCGACGGGCCGGAAGTGCCGATCATGGACGGTAGCGCGGCAGCCTTCGTTGCGGCGATCGACCAAGCCGGCATCGTGACCCAGCCGGCACAGCGCCGCTTCATCCAGGTTTTGAAGCCGATCTCGGTCAAGATCGGCGACTCCTTCGGCGAGATCAGGCCCTATGCCGACGGGTTCCGCGCCGAGGTCGAGATCGATTTCACCAATCCTGTCATCGGCCAGCAGAGCTACGCCTTCGACCTCAACCCGGAGCGTTTCCGCCGCGAAGTCGGCCGGGCCCGGACTTTCGGTCTGATGTGCGACGTCGCGCGGCTCTGGAGCGCCGGCTATGCGCTCGGCGCCTCGTTCGACAACACCGTCGTGTTCGACGAGGAGCGGCTGCTCAACACCGAGGGACTGCGCTACGCCGACGAATGCGCCCGCCACAAGGTGCTGGACGTGATCGGCGACCTCGCGCTGGCCGGTCTGCCGCTGCTCGGCGCCTACCGCTCGGTGCGTGGCGGCCACAAGCTCAACCACGCCGTCCTGACCGCGCTGCTCGCCGACCGCACCGCCTGGCGGGTGGTCGAGGGCGAGGCAGCCCGCCGCACCACGCGTCCGGTGGCCGAAACCGGTCGCGGCATCGTCGGCGGCCGGATCGCCGCGGTCTACGGGCCAGACGTTTCCTAAAAGAGGGACGTTTCCTGAAGCGAGACATTCCCGAAGAGAGACGCGTCTGAAGAGACCCGTCGCCGCAGGCGTTTGGCGGCGGCTTTCCCCGGGAAACTCCTGGTAACGATGATCGGCTAGGATTGCGGCGCGTTCGCCTTAATCCGGGCGGAATGCCTGCCTATCCGGTTGGTTGAAGATCGTTTTTCGGTTACACCGGCGTGGTCGCACGGCAGGCGCCACGGCTATATTTCGCGCCCAGGACGGGGTTCATGGGCTGGCGGACACCGCACCACAGGGCGTCAGGGCAATATTCATGTCGGCACAGCGTATGACGCGCGGATATCTTCAAGTCCCGTCTCGAGAGGTCTCGTCTCGAGCCCGTGGGCTGATTCAGGCTGTCGTCCTCTTCGTGCTCGCGCTGCCGCTGGCCGGCTGCGGCACCGGCGCGCTTTGGGACAAGTTCACCGCCAAGGACGATACCTTCGTCGAGGAGCCTGCCGACAAGATCTACAATGAGGGCCTGTACCTCATGAACGAGAAGAAGGACATGAAGGCGGCGAACAAGAAGTTCGAAGAGGTCGACCGCCAGCATCCTTATTCCGACTGGGCCCGCAAATCGTTGCTGATGTCGGCCTACGCGTCCTACCAGGGCGGCGACTACGACAGCTGCATCGGCGCGGCCACCCGCTACGTCACGCTGCATCCCGGCAGCCCGGATGCGGCCTACGCGCAATATCTGATCGCCGCCTCGCATTACGACCAGATTCCGGACATCAGCCGCGACCAGACCCGCACTGAGAAGGCGATCGCCTCGCTGGAAGAGGTGGTTCGCAAATATCCGACCTCCGAATACGCGACCTCGGCCAAGGCCAAGATCGAAGGTGCGCGCGACCAGCTCGCCGGCAAGGAAATGAACGTCGGCCGTTACTACGCGCAGAAGCGGGACTACACGGCGGCGATCAACCGCTACAAGGCCGTGGTGACGCAGTACCAGACCACCCGCCATGTCGAGGAGGCGCTGTATCGCCTGACCGAGGCCTATATGGCGATCGGGATCGTCGGCGAGGCTCAGACGGCCGCCGCCGTGCTCGGGCATAATTTTCCTGACAGTCGCTGGTACAAGGACGCCTATAATCTTGTAAAATCAGGCGGTCTCGAACCGAGCGAGAATCAGGGGTCCTGGATTAGCAAGACCTTCAAGAAAATGGGTCTCGGCTAGGAAATAGAGTTCCATGCTGGCGCGTCTGTCGATCCGTGACATCGTCCTGATCGAACGGCTCGATATCGAATTCGCACCGGGCCTCGCGGTTTTGACCGGCGAGACCGGTGCGGGCAAATCCATCCTGCTCGATGCCTTTGCGTTGGCGCTCGGCGGCCGCGGCGATGCCGGCCTCGTGCGCCACGGCGCGGAGCAGGGGCAGGTCACTGCCGTGTTCGATATCCCAAAAAACCATCCCGCAGCCAAAATCCTCGCGGAGAACGGGCTGGAGGATACTGGCGAGATGATTCTCCGCCGGGTCCAGCTCGCCGACGGCCGCACCCGCGCCTTCATCAACGACCAGGCGATCAGCGTGCAGACGCTGAAGGCGGTCGGTACTGCCCTGGTCGAGATCCACGGCCAGCACGACGAGCGCGCGCTGGTCGATGCCGCCACCCACCGCCGCCTGCTCGACGCCTTCGCCGGTCTCGAAAAGGACGTCTCGGCGGTCGAGGCGCTCTGGGACGCCCGCCGCACCGCCAACACTTCGCTGGAGGAGCATCGCGCCGGCATGGAGCGCGCTGCGCGCGAAGCCGATTACCTCCGCCACGCCTCGGACGAATTGAAGCAGCTCGCGCCCAAGGACGGCGAGGAGACCTCGCTGGCTTCGAGGCGCACGACCATGATGCAGGGCGAGAAGATCGCCTCCGACCTGCGCGAGGCGCAGGAGGCGGTCGGCGGCCACCATTCGCCGGTCGCCTCGCTGTCGGCGGCCGTGCGGCGGCTGGAGCGCCGGGGCGTCAACTCGCCGGCGCTGGTCGAGCCCGCGGTGAGGGCAATCGACATCGCGATCAACGCGCTGGAGGAAGCCGACCAGCATCTCCAGGCGGCGCTTGCCGCGACCGATTTCGATCCCTCGGAGCTCGAACGCATCGAAGAGCGGCTGTTCGCGTTGCGCGCCGCCTCGCGCAAATATTCGACGCCGGTCGACGGGCTCGCCGCACTTGCTGCCAGATATGCTGCCGACGTCGTCCTGATCGATGCCGGCGCCTCCCGGCTGAAGAAGCTGGAGCAGGCCGCGATCGAGGCCGATGCGCGCTATGCGGCGGCCGCAAAGAAGCTGTCGATGGCGCGGCAGAAATCGGCGGAGAAGCTCAACAAGGCGGTCAATGCCGAGCTCGCGCCGCTCAAGCTCGAACGCGCCAAGTTCATGACCCAGGTCCAGACCGACGAGGCAGCTCCAGGCCCGCAAGGCTTCGACCGCGTCGAGTTCTGGGTGCAGACCAACCCGGGCACCAAGCCGGGGCCGATGATGAAGGTCGCCTCCGGTGGCGAGCTGTCGCGTTTCCTGCTGGCGCTGAAGGTCGTGCTGTCCGACCGCGGCTCGGCGCCGACCCTGGTGTTCGACGAGATCGACACCGGCGTCGGCGGCGCGGTCGCGGACGCCATCGGCGGACGGCTGGCGCGGCTCGCCGGCAAGGTCCAGGTGATGGCCGTCACCCACGCCCCGCAGGTCGCCGCCCGTGCCGACCAGCATCTGCTGATCTCCAAGGACGCGCTGGACAAGGGCAAGCGCGTCGCCACCCGAGTCAATGCGCTCGCCGCCGACCACCGCCGCGAGGAGATCGCGCGGATGCTCGCCGGCGCCGAGATCACCGCCGAGGCGAGGGCTGCCGCGGACCGGCTGCTCAAGGCAGCGACGGCTTGATTTCTTGTCCCGGACGCGCGCAAGCGCCGGGGCCCTAAACGTTATGTCCGGGGTACGAAACTGTAACCGCCTTTACCCTCCCGCCCGCTCCATCGTATCCAAGCACCATGGCCAGAGCAGCAAAATCCAAATCAACACCGCTTCGCGACGTCGCTGACCTCACCAAGGCGCAGGCCAAGGTCGAGCACATGCGGCTCGCGCTCGAGATCGAGGGGCATAACGAACGCTACTACCAGGACGACGCGCCCACCGTCACCGATGCCGAGTATGACGCGCTACGCCAGCGCTTCAACGCGATCGAGAAGCGCTTCCCGGAATTCGTCAGCGCGGACTCGCCGTCGCAGAAAGTCGGCGCTGCACCGTCGGGCCGCTTCAAGAAGGTGCGGCATGCCGTCCCCATGCTGTCGCTCGACAACGCCTTTGCGGAAGAGGATCTGCGCGACTTCGTCGGCCGCATCGTGCGCTTCCTGAAGCTCGACGACGACAGAATCGATTTTTCCGCCGAGCCGAAGATCGACGGCCTCTCGATGTCGCTGCGCTATGAGGGCGGTGAACTCGTCACGGCGGCGACTCGCGGCGACGGCGCGGTCGGCGAGGACGTCACCGCCAATATCCGCACCCTCGAAGACGTGCCGCAAAAGCTGAAGGGACGCAACGTGCCCGATATCTGCGAGGTGCGCGGCGAGGTTTACATGACCAAGAAGGCGTTCCTGGCGCTCAACGAGCGGCAGAAGGCGGAAGGCGGCACCATCTTCGCCAATCCACGAAACTCGGCCGCGGGCTCGCTCCGGCAGAAGGATCCGACCATCACCGCCTCGCGCCCCCTCGGCTTCTTCGCCTATGCCTGGGGTGAGATGAGCGCGATGCCGGAGAGCACGCAGAGCGGCATGATCGGCTGGTTCGAGCGCTGCGGCTTCAAGACCAACCCGCTGACCAAGCTCTGTCACTCCGTCGAGGAACTGCTGGCGTTTCATCACGCGATCGAGGAGCAGCGCGCAAAGCTCGACTACGACATCGACGGCGTCGTCTACAAGGTCGATCGCATCGACTGGCAGGAACGGCTCGGCTTCGTCTCGCGTACGCCGCGCTGGGGCATCGCCCATAAATTCCCGGCCGAGCGCGCTACGACGGTGTTGCGCGACATCGAGATCCAGGTCGGCCGTACCGGCTCGTTCACGCCGGTGGGCAAGCTCGAACCGGTCGGCGTCGGCGGCGTGATCGTGCAGAACGTCACGCTGCACAACGAAGACTACATCAAGGGTATCGGCAACAAGGGCGAGGTGCTGCGCGAGGGGCGCGACATCAGGATCGGCGACACCGTCGTGATCCAGCGCGCCGGCGACGTCATCCCGCAGGTGGTCGACGTCGTCCTCGACATGCGGCCGAAGAGCGCTAAGGAATACCACTTCCCCAAGAAATGTCCGTGTCCGCTGCATACCGACGTCGTGCGAGGAGAGACGGCCGCTGGCGAAGAGGAAGCACGCGCCCGTTGTACCGGCGAGTTCGCCTGTCCCTATCAGAAGATCGAGCATTTGAAGCTGTTCGTGTCGCGGCGCGCCTTCGACATTGACGGTCTTGGCGAGAAGCAGCTCCAGTACTTCTTCGACGAGGGTTTTGTGAAGGAGCCAGCCGACATCTTCACGCTGGAAAAGCGCAACGCAAAACTCAAATTGGAGGACATCGAGGGTTATGGCGCAACCTCGGTGCGCAATTTGTTCGGCGCGATCGAGAGCCGTCGCAAGATCGCGCTGGAGCGCTTTATCTACGCGCTCGGGATGCGCCATATCGGCGAGACCACGGCGCTGGCACTGGCACGCGGCTACGGCTCCTGGGACGCCTTCCACGACGCCAGCCTCAAGGTTGCCAAGGGCGACGAGGAGGCGATGGCCGAGATGGATGCGCTCGACCAGATCGGCGAGACCGTGATCAAGAGCATCGCCGATTATTTCGGCGAGAGCCACAATCGCGGCATCGTCGAGCGGCTGACCGGGGAGGTCGAGATCATCGACGCCGAGAAGCCGAAGAGCAATTCCGCCGTCGCCGGCAAGACCGTGGTGTTCACGGGCTCGCTGGAGAAGATGACGCGCGACGAGGCCAAGGCCACCGCTGAGCGGCTAGGCGCAAAAGTGTCCGGCTCGGTGTCCAAGAAAACCGATCTCGTCGTCGCCGGCCCAGGCGCGGGTTCGAAGCTCGCGGAAGCCAACAAGCACGGCGTCAAGGTACTGACCGAGGACGAGTGGCTGCAGCTGATCGGGGAGTGACTCTTCCCTTCTCCCCTTGTGGGAGAAGGTGGCGCGTAGCGCCGGATGGGGGGTTCTATCCTCGAGTTCAAGCTTTGAGAGGGGACCCGTGCGGAGAGAGACCCCTCATCCGGCGCGCTACGCGCGCCACCTTCTCCCACAAGGGGAGAAGGAAGAAGGCCTCACCGGGCAAGCCTCACATCATCCCGCTCTCTTCCTCTTCCGCCTGCTCGATCAGCGTCTCGCTCACCACGACCTCGCGGCGGGGGACGACGAAGATCATCGTGCAGGCGCACAGCAGGGAGATCGCCAACACTGCGGCGGTGAGCGGCAGCGTGGTCGCGGAATGGCCGCCGAGATAGGCGCCGAATTGCGACATCAGCGCGCCGATGCCCTGCTGGAGGAAGCCCATCGCACCTGAGGCGGTGCCGGCGGCCTCGGGACGGATGCTGATGGCGCCGGCGGCGGAGTTCGCCATCACGAAGGCATTGCCGACCATCACGATCATCTGCGTGCCGAACAGCCAGGCGGGCGCCTCGTTCCAGCCAGTGAAACTCCACAGCAGGTTCAACAGGCTGCCGCAAAGCTGTAGCGCGAGGCCGAACCAGATCAACTTCTCCAACGAGTGCCGGGGCGCGAACCGCACGCAGAGCAGATTGCCGACGAGATAGGCAAAACCTGTCGTCGCGAACCACGCGCCGTATTCGGCGCTGGTCCTGCCCATCTGCGTCACCACGATATAGGGGCCGCCGCCTGCGAAGGTGAAGATGATCTGCGACGCCAGCACCTGGCACATCACGTAGCCGACGAAGGCGCGGTTGCGGATCAGGATGCCGACATCGCCGCGAAAACCGCTGCCGGCGGCGCGGTCTCGGCGCGTCTCGGGCAGCGCGAATGCGATGCCGACGGCGACAATGATCGCGGCGAGCGTGATGGCGTAGAAGATCGCGCGCCAGCCGAACGCAGTCTCGATCAGGCCGCCGGTGAGCGGGGAGACCATCTGCCCGATCATCAGCGCCGCGATGACGAGGCTGATCATCGAGGCGACGCGATCGCGCTGGTAGATGTCGCGAATGATGGCGCGGCTCACCACCATGCCGGCGGCGCCGCCCAGCGCCTGGAAGAAGCGCGCGGCGATCAGCTGCGGCAGGGTTTCCGCGAAGATACAGGCGACGCTGGCGACCACCATCAGCGCCAGGCCTCCAAGCAGCACCGGGCGCCGCCCGAAACGGTCCGACAGCGGGCCCATGATGAGTTGCGACAGCGCGATGCCGACCATGTACAGCGACACCGTCATCTGCGCGACCGAGATGTCGCTGCCAAAGGTCGTCGCCAGCACCGGCAGCGCCGGAACCAGCATGTAAAGCGAGATCGGCGCGATTCCGGTCATGACGACGAGCAGCAGCAACACCACGCGCGAGGTCGCGAGGTTGTGTTGCGCCGCTGGCGGCGGCGTGCTGATCATGCCGTGCATGCGCGCCCGTCTCGTCGAAATTCGAATCGGACTGTAGCGTGCTCGCACAAGACGGATATCGGCGTTTTGGAATGCGGCTATACGGATTCCGGGACGGTGATATTGGCGGCGCGATGAGGATGGATTCGGCGTGCTGCTCGCGTCAAAAACTCGGTGTCATCGCCCGGCTTGACCGGGCGATCCAGTACGCCGCGGCTTCTCCGCATGCGTTTGCTGTCTCTGGAATACTGGATTCCCCGCCTTCGCGGGGAATGACAGCGGGGGTGGAAATGAGCCTTGCGCAAATCGCGTGGTGCTATGCGTCGAGCCCGTGAATGGCAAACTTACGCCTTCAGCTCCGCCGTGGCCTGGTCCAGCCAGGCCTTCGTCGTCTCGTCCAGGGCCGGCCGCACCTCGGCCCTGACGCGCGCGTGATAGGCGTTGAGCCAGTCGAGTTCGTCCTTGCCGAGCATGCCGACATCGATCAGCCGGCGGTCGATCGGTGCCAGCGTCAGCGTCTCGAACGCGTTCATCGATTTTTCCGCGCCCTTGATGTCGGCGGCGACCACCAGTTCGAGGTTCTCGATGCGGATGCCGAAGCCGTCGGTCTTGTAGTAGCCGGGCTCGTTGGACAGGATCATGCCGCGCTTCAGCGGCGTGGTGCCGAGCTTCGAAATCCGCGCCGGTCCTTCGTGCACCGAGAGATAGCTGCCGACGCCGTGGCCGGTGCCATGCTCGAAATCGACGCCGGCGGCCCAGAGATATTGCCGTGCCAGTGTGTCGAGTTGCGCGCCGGTGGCGCCGTCGGGAAAGATCGCCCGCGCGATCGCGATGTGGCCGCGCAGCACACGCGTAAAGCGGTCGCGCATCTCGGAGGTCGGCTCGCCCACGGCCATGGTGCGGGTGACGTCGGTGGTGCCGTCTTCGTATTGCGCACCTGAATCGATCAGCAGCAGATCGCCGGGCACGATCCGCCGGTTGCTCTTGCGGGTGACGCGGTAGTGCACGATGGCGCCATTCGGGCCGGTGCCCGATATGGTCGGGAACGACACGTCCTTGAGCGCGCCGGTGTCGCGGCGGAACGTCTCCAGCGCCTCGACCGCGTCGATCTCGGTCAGCTTGCCGCTTGCCGCCTCGCGATCGATGAAGGCGAGGAAGCGCGCCAGCGCCACCGCGTCGCGCCGGTGCGCCGTTTGCGTGCCCTTGATCTCGGTCGTGTTCTTGACCGCCTTGAGCAGCGCGATCGGATCGCTGCCGCGCACCGGCTTGCCGCCGGCGCCCGTGATCAGCCGGCTGAGGGCGTCGGCCGCGGTCGCATTGTCGAGCGCGATCGATCCACCGCTCTTGGCGAGCGCCATCAGCGTCGGCGCCATCGCATCGGGCTCGCGCACGTCGGCGGACTGCTCGAGATGGTCGCGGGTCAGATTGGAGAGCTTGCGGTGGTCGATGAAGATGGTGGGACGGCCGTCCTTCGGCACCAGCGCATAGGACAGCGGCAGCGGCGTATGCGCGACGTCGGCGCCGCGGATGTTGAAGGTCCAGGCCACGGCATGGCTGTCGGACAGCACCAACGCATCGACGCCTAGCTTGGCGATCTCGCTTCTGATCTGCGTCAGCTTCTCGGCTTCAGTCACGCCGGCATGTTGCATCCCGTGCACCGTGACCGGCGCAATCGGCGGCTGTGGCCGGTCTTGCCAGATCGCATCGACCGGATTGCTGTCGACGGCGACCAACTCGGCACCGGCCTTGGTGCAGGCGGCGGACAAACGCTCGGCTGCCGCAAAAGTGTGCAGCCACGGATCAAATCCTAGGCGGTCGCCGGCCTTCAGGTGTGCCGATATCCAGCTTTCCGGCGGGGGATCGATCAGAGATTCCACGGCCCAGGCCCTTGAATCGACCTGCTTGGCCGCCTGGATCGTGTAGCGGCCATCGACGAAGACCGCGGCCTCGTGCGTCAGCACCACCGCCAGTCCCGCCGAGCCGGTAAAACCGGTCAGCCAGGCCAGGCGCTCTTCCGACGGCGGCACATACTCATTCTGCTGCTGGTCGGCGCGTGGAATCACGAAACCGGTCAGCTTGCGGCGGGCGAGTTCTTCACGGAGCGCGGCCAACCGCGCCGTCAACGCGACGCCGGCCTCGGGCTCCTCGAATGTCTGGAAGTGCGCTTCGAACATGGTGGATCACTTTAGGATCATGCGGATCAGTCCGCAATGTAGACGCATTTGAGGTCGTATCTGGCATGGACTGTGCTTGAACAAGTTCCATTCGAATTGAGTGGAGTACAGGATGCGGCAGTTGCGCTTCGTCCGGATAACAGGGAAATTCGAGCAAGTTGTTCATCTCAACGACGAGGGGACACTCGATGCCAGCGTTCACGTTTGAGAAGATTACGCCGCCGGTGCGCCGCGCCCCGGCTGCGGCAACACCGAAGAAACCGCGCGGCCTCATCAACCAGATGATCGACCGCTTCGCCGAACGCCGCGCGAGGCGCGCCTCGCAGGCCGAGCGCGCGATGCGCCCGGACGAGAAGGCCGCAAAGTAGCGGCATCTACGGCAGCACCCGTACTCACCCCATCTTCCGCAGCAACAGGCTGCTCCATCCCTCGATCCGCAAGTGCTTCAGAGGCACGAGGCCGCGCGCGCGGTAGGCGGCGATCACGGCGGGGACCTGGGGCGTCAACAGGCCGGAGAGGATGACGCGCCCTCCGGTCGCGAGGTGCCGCGTCAACGGGCCCGCCAATTGCCGTAACGGATTGGCCAGGATGTTGGCCAGCACCAGGTCGAACGGGCCGCATCTGCCGAAATCGGCCGCCGCGAATCCGGTGGCGCGGATCACGCGCACATGGTGACCGACCTCGTTCAACAAGGCGTTCTCGGCTGCCACCTTGACCGAGGCCGGGTCGATGTCGGAGGCCAGCACCGCGCGATGCAGCGCCTTCGCCGCCGCTATCCCCAGCACGCCGGTCCCGGTGCCGAGGTCGAGCACGCGGCCGGGCCGGGTGCTTTTCAGGACATGGTCAAGCAGGAGTAAACAGCCGCGTGTGGTGCCGTGATGGCCGGTGCCGAAGGCGAGAGCCGCCTCGATCTCGATGGCGAGCTTGTTTGGCGCCACGCGGTCGCGGTCATGGCTGCCGTGGACGACGAAGCGCCCGGCCGGCACCGGGACGAGATCTTGCAGGCTCGACTTGACCCAGTCCCTGGCTTCGACAGTGTCGAAGGCCAGCGTGTCCGCGATCTCATTTCCTGCTGAAGTTGCAACGAGTTCGCGCAGCCATGCCCGGTCCGGCGCGTTCGCGAAATGCAGCGCGACGTCCCATTGTCCGTTCGGCTGCTCGAAGGCGACGACGGCCGCATCCTCCTCGAAGAACATTTCGGTGAGGACGTCGACAATGCGCCTGGCGGCGATCTCGCTGCCGATCGAAAAACTGGCGCGATGGGTGGGGGAAGGCTGCATTCTCAGGGTTCCGTCCGGTTCAAGTTTTGGAACTTTTGTTCCCATTTTTTCCGACAACTTGCATTTAAGAGATTAACCCGACCGCAGGTTGTACCCCGTACATTTCCGGGTGTTGGGCAACCCACACAGCTTGAAATAGAATAGGAGGCGAAACTTGAAGCGCATGATTTTGAAGTTCTGGACCGACGATTCAGGTGCAACCGCAATCGAATACGGTCTGATCGCAGCCGGTATCGCGCTGGCGATCATCACCGTGGTGAACGGCCTGGGCACCACGATGAACGAGAAGTTCACCTCGATTAGCACCTCCTTGAAGTAATTTCCGCCTTCCATCTCCCGGCGGGGCCATTTCTCCATACGACTGCTTTCGAGCCGCGCCCGTCGGGGGGAATTGCCCCCCGGCGGGCGGAAGTCGTTTTGGGATTGGCTTTCACAGAATGCCCACAGGCTTTCCGGTGGTTTTTCCGGACTTTGTCCACGGATTATTCCGCCGCACATCCCCGGATTTTCCGCCGACTTGTACCAGGCTTGAAGGGGCGTTACCCACCGCTCTTTCACAGCTCTGCCAACAGCCTTGTCCACAGCCCATCCACGGGCTTATCCACGGCTTCCGAACAGGCTGCGGTGATCCCTCAAAATCGCCTGCGCGGCGTTGTGGCCGGGCGCGCCCGTGACGCCGCCGCCGGGATGGGCGCCGGAGCCGCAATGATAGAGGCCCTTCACGGGCCCGCGATAATCGGCGTGGCCCAGCATCGGCCGGGCCGAGAACAGCTGGTTCAGCGTCAGCGCGCCGTGAAAGATGTCGCCGCCGAGCAGGCCGAACTGCCGTTCGAGATCGAGCGGTGACAGGATCTGGCGGCCGAGCACGCTGGTCGCAAAGCCCGGCGCGTATTTGTCCACCGTCGCGATCATGAGGTCGGCGACCTCGTCGCGATGGTCGTCCCACGACTTTCCATCGGGAAGCTCCGGCGCCACGTGCTGGCAGAACAGGCTCGCGACATGTTGTCCTGCGGGCGCGAGCGTATCGTCGAGCGTCGAGGGGATCAGCATTTCCACGACCGGCTCTCGGCTCCAGCCGTGCGCGCGGGCATCGAGGAAGGCGCGGTCCATGTAGCCGAGATCAGGGGCCAGGATAATGCCCGAGGTGAGATGATCGCCGTCGCCCGGCAACGCCGTGAACGAGGGCAGGCGGTCGAGCGCGACGTTCATGCGGAAGGTGCCGGAGCCGTTCTTCCAGTGCCGGATGCGGGCGAGGAAGTCGGCCGGCAGCGCATCGGCCGCGACCAGCCGCGTATAGAGCAGCTTCGGATTGACGTTGGCCGCGACATATTTCGCGCGGATGGTCGTGCCGTTCTCCAGCGCCACGCCGACCGCGCGGTCGCGCTCGACGATGACCTCGCGCACGCCCGCATCGGTGTCGATCACAACGCCGTGGTCGCGTGCGGCGCGTGCCATGGCCTGCGTGATCGCGCCCATGCCGCCGATGGCGTGACCCCAGACGCCCTTCTTGCCGTTCACCTCGCCGAAGGCGTGATGCAGCATCACATAGGCCGAGCCTGCGGCGTAAGGGCTGGCATAATTGCCGACGATGGCATCGAAACCGAACAGCGCCTTGACCAGATCATGCTCGAAACGTTCGTCCAGCATCTCGCCGGCCGAGCGGGTGAAGAGATCGAGCAGGCTGCGGCTCTGCTCCAGCGACAGCCCGCGCAGGATGTTGGCGCTCTGGAATGCGTTGACGGCCTCGCGGATCGAGGCCGTGCCGAAGCCATCGAGCAGGTTTGGCGGCGCGCGCAGCACGAATTGCCGGAGCACGTCGGCGATATCTTCCAGCTCGCGCGAAAACCCGTCGAGCGCGTTTGCGTCGCGCGCGCTCAGCCGTGCGACGGATGCTTGCGTCCGCCCCTCGCCAGTGAGGAGATAGCTGCCGTCGGGAGCGGGCAGAAAATTCTGCGCGCGCCGTTCGACGATGCGCAGGCCCTGTTCGGCCAGCTTCAAGTCACGGACCACTTGCGGGTTAAGCAGGCTCACGGTGTAGGCCGCCACCGAATTGCGGAAGCCCGGATGAAACTCCTCCGTGACCGCGGCCCCGCCGACCACCTTGCGGCGCTCGACCACGCGCACGCGCAAGCCGGCCATCGCGAGATAGGCCGCGCAGGTGAGGCCGTTATGGCCAGCGCCGATGATGATGACGTCGGTTTCGATCATGAAGGGTGCAAGCTGTTCCACGGTCATTCCGGGACGGTCTGAGCGACCCGGTTCGGAATGACATCTGTATATGAAGCATTCCCCGCTGCAACATCACGAGACCCTTTATTGCTCGTTCAGGCGCCTTGTGCTCCATTGCGCGCGCCCGGCGCCCGCCGGGATATGCTGGAGCTTCCATGGATTCGATCGTGCAACCCGCCGCCACGGAGCAGCCGTCCTCGTCACGCAACCGGCTGCTGCTGACGGTCTACACCGCGGCGATCTTCGTCAGCGCGCTGTTGCTGTTATCGGTGCAGCCGCTGTTCACGAAGATGGTCCTGCCGCGGCTCGGCGGCTCGCCGGCGGTGTGGTCGGTGGCGATGGTGTTCTTCCAGTCGCTGCTGCTGGCGGGCTACGCTTATGCGCATGTGTTGATGCAGGTGAGGAACCGCATCGTTCCGGTGGTGGTGCATCTGGTGCTGCTGATTGCGGCCTTCGCCACGTTGCCGCTCGGCATCGCCTCGGCCTATGGCGATCCGCCCGCTTCGGGCTACGCGGTCTGGCTGCTCGGTCTGTTCGTGATCTCGATCGGGCTGCCGTTCTTCGCGCTCGCCGCCAACAATCCGTTGCTGCAGGCCTGGTTCGTCCGCACCGGGCATCCTGCCGGACATGATCCCTATTTCCTCTATGCGTCCTCCAACATCGGCAGCTTCCTCGCCCTGCTGTCCTATCCGTTCCTGCTGGAGCCGATGTTCACGCTGCACACGCAGAACCGGCTCTGGACCGGCGGTTACGGCATTCTGATCCTCCTGATCGCCGCATGTGGCGTGCTGCTGTTGCGCTCGCCGAAGCTGGCCACGGTCGATGCACGAACCGAAGATTTGAATGCGCCGGCGCCCGGTTTCATGACGCGGCTGCGCTGGATATTTCTCGCCGGAGTGCCGTCCGGCTTGCTCATCGCCGTCACCGCGCACATCTCGACCGACGTTGCGGCAGCGCCGCTGCTGTGGGTGCTGCCGCTGTCGCTATACCTCTTGACCTGGGTGGTGGTGTTCCAGTCGCGGCCGCTGCTGCCGCACAAATGGATGCTGATGCTGCAGCCGGTCGCGATCGCGGGCGTCGTCTTCCTGCTGGCCTTCGGCGGCGAACAGAACCTGCTGCTGACGCTCGGCGGGCATCAATTGTGCTTCTTCGTCATCGCGATGGCCTGCCACGGCGAATTGGCGCGGACCCGGCCGGCCGCGAAATACCTCACCGGATTCTATGTCGCGCTGTCGTTCGGCGGCATGGTCGGCGGCCTGTTTGCAGGGCTGGTTGCGCCGTTCACATTCTCCTGGATCGCCGAATATCCGATCCTGGTCGCGCTTGCCGCGCTGTGCCGGCCGCCCGCGAACGAGCGGCTGGCGGGCTTCGTCAAATGGTATTGGCTGGCGCTTGCCGCACTGGTCGTCGTGCTCGTTGCGCCCTTTGCCACGACGGGCGCCCTGTCGAGCTGGTTCGAGGATCACCGCGTCTGGCTGGCCAGCGGCGTCGGCGTGCTCGCCGCGCTCCTGGCGCTGACGGTCAACGCCGGCCGCTGGAAGATATTCGCCACCGTCGCGCTCGCGCTGGCGCTGATCCGGGTTTATCCGGCGGACGAAGGCCGCGTCACCACGGTGCGCAGCTTCTTCGGCGTGCACAAGATCGTGGTGACGCCCGGCGGCTATTTTCACGTGCTGATGCACGGCACCACGATCCACGGCGCCGAGCGTTTCCTCAACAATGACGGCACGCCGGTCACCGGCCGGCCCGAGCCGATCACCTACTATCACAAGGATGGCGGCATCGGTCAGGCCGTCAGCGCGATCCGGGAACGCAAGGGCGCTCCGTTGAAGGTCGCGGCGATCGGCGTCGGATCGGGCACGCTCGCCTGCGCCGCCGAGCCAAACGAGAGCTGGACATTCTTCGAGATCGACCAGTCCATGGTCGACGCGGCAAGCGATCCGAAGAATTTCCGCTACATCTCGAGCTGCATGCCGGGCCTGAAGCCGGTGATCGGCGATGCCCGCCTCACCTTCGCGAAGGAGCCGGACGGCGCCTATGATCTCATCATCGTCGACGCCTATTCGTCCGATGCGATCCCGATCCATCTTGCGACCGAAGAAGCGATGAAGATCTACAAGGACAAGCTCGCTCCGCACGGCGCGGTGGTGATGCACGTCTCCAACCGCCACCTCGATCTCGAGACCGTCGTGGTCGGCATCGCCGATGCCAACGATCTCAAGAGCTGGGTCTACAACGAGGATTCGGGGCGCGATGGTGACTACATCTTCTCGACCGACGTCGTGATATCCGCCCGCGAGGATGCCGACGTCGGCAGGCTCGCATCGTCGAAATCATGGGAGCAGACCGAAGCCGACGACAGGGTGCGGGTCTGGACCGACGATTACTCCAACATTTTGGGCGCGCTGTACCGGCGCTTGCGGGACGGGGAGTAGGGACAGTTCGTAGCAGAAAGCCTGCGGCTCGACCTCACGGCTCCACCGCTGTCCCCGCGGGCAACGTAATTCCCTTCTCGCCCGCGACCTGTCGCAGCAAATCGGGCCTATCGGAGATGATCCCGTCGACGCCGATCTCGATCATGCGCGTCATGTCCTCAGGTTTGTTGACCGTCCAGACCACAACCCGCAGCCCGAGGGCATGGGCCTCGGCAATCAGCGCCGCGGTCACATCGCCGAAATAGGGTGACCAGACCGCGCCGCCCGCAGCCTTGATGGTTCGGGGCAGCGACCCGCCATGATCGGCCGGGCTGAACCCCGCCGTCCAGCTGGTCGCCTTGTCCAGCGCCACCGTCTGGCTCGAGCCGCGCTGGAGCGTCAGGTACACCGTCGGCATCTTCGGTGCCTGCTGCTGGACGAGCAACAGAGTCCGCCAGTCGAACGACTGGATCATGACGCGGTCGGAGAACTTTTCGGCTTCGATCAGGGCGAGCAGCCTGGTGACGAAAGCTTGCGGATCGAGCGTCTCGTCCGGATGGTTCGGATCGATCTTGGTCTCGATGTTGAAGCGCACGCGCGTATTGCCGGATCTGCGCACCAGCGCGAACAGCTCGCTCAGGGTCGGAATGCGGGTCCCGGGCATGGCGCGCTGGTCGGGGAATTGCTTGGCGTAAGGGCTGTCTGGCCGGATCCGGCCGACGTCGTAGGTCCTGACATCGGCGAGCCGCAGCTTCGCGAACGGCGTGCCGGGAGGCGCGACGTAAGAGCCGCTCGCATCCCGCGTGATATCAGGGTTGAGCCCGCGCTCATGCGACACAACCACTTCGCCGTCTGCGGTGATGCCGACGTCGAGCTCCAGCGTGTCCACGCCCATCGACAGCGCATTGGCGAAGGCCGGAAGCGAGTTTTCCGGCAACAGCGCCCGCCCGCCGCGATGGGCCTCGAGGTCGAAAGCCGAATCAAATGCCGAATCGAATCCCATGGCCGGTCCCGCAATGAGAAGTGACAGTACGGTCAAGATCGTCGCAGCACGTGACGGCATGGCGGCTCGTGGGGCAAGGGGAAAGGGGCGATATTTCAACGCGTTTTGGCGCGTCCGGCCGATTGTATAGGTTTTCGTGGCTGTTGAAACCTTGGGCGGTGGCTTGGGTTGCGGCCGGCGCGGGGGTATGTACTCATAGTCGGTGCCCTGGAATCCCGCCCGTGCAGCAGCAACGCGATCATCGAATTATCCGCAGCCGGCATTTTCGCCGGATGCAGCGCCGGCATTTCATCATCTTCGACGTTTTGCCCTTCGTCGGCACGCTGCTGGCGTTGGCCCTTCTGCTCTACCACCCGATCGGCGCGATGGAGCTTGGCCTGTTCGTCGGCTTCTGGCTGGTCACCGGGCTCGGCCTCACCGTCGGCTATCACCGGCTCTTTACCCACCGTGCCTTCGCGACCTCCACGGCGATGAGTGCGATCCTGGTCGCGATGGGATCGATGGCCGGCCGCGGTCCCATGCTGTCCTGGGCGGCAATGCACCGCCGGCACCACGAATTGTCCGATCACGAGGGCGATCTGCATTCGCCGCGGCTGCACGGCGAAGGCGCATTCGGCCGCCTGCGCGGCTTCCTGCACGCACACCTGACCTGGATGATCGAGCACGATTATCCCAACGTCGCGCACTATGTCCCGGATCTGATGGCGGATCGCAGGCTGGTTGCCGTCAACAGCTACTATTACACGTGGGTCGGTCTCGGCCTGGTGCTGCCGGCCGCGATCGGCGGCCTCGCCACGATGAGCCTGTGGGGCGCACTCACCGGCTTGCTCTGGGGCGGCGTGGTGCGCATGTTCGTGGTCGAGCAGACCATGTCCGCCATCAACTCCGTGATGCATAGTTTTGGCGCGCAGCCCTTCGTCACCCGCGACGACAACAGCCGCAATCTCGGCGTCATGGCCTGGCTCGCCTGGGGCGAGGGCTGGCACAACAACCACCATGCCTTTCCCTATTCCGCGGCGTTCGGCCTGCGCTGGTTCGAGTTCGATCCGGGCTTTATTTTCATCAGGGCGCTGGAAGCGCTGGGACTGGCCTGGGACGTCAAGGTGCCGAGCGAGGAGAAGATTGCGCGACGCATGCTACGGCAGCCGGGCGACGCTGCGCCCGACCTCGAAACGGGCTGAGCATCATCCGCCGGCTCACGCCGGCGATGGCGCGGCTTTGAACCGATGCTGTTCAACGACTATCCCTTTCTCCTGGTCTTCCTGCCCGCGGCGCTGCTGATCTATCGCTTGGCCGATCCCTATCCGGGCTTGCGTATCGGCGTGCAGGTCGCGCTGTCGCTCGCCTTCTATGCCTGGGGCAGCCCGTCCTTCATCCTGCTCCTGATCGGCTCGATCGCGATCAATTGGCTCGCCTCGGTCGCCTATGGGCGCGTGAAGTGGCCGGCGGTGCTGACACTGGTGATCGTGCTCGATCTCGCGGTGCTGGCGCTGTTCAAATACGCCAACTTCCTTCTCGCCAATCTCGGCCTCGTCCTCGGTACGACGCTGCCGGTGCTCGACGTCGGGTTGCCGCTCGGCATCTCCTTCTTCACCTTCCATCACATCATGTATCTGGTCGACCTGAAGCGCGGCAGGGCTCCGCTCTATACGCTCGACCGCTACGCGCTCTACATCGCCTTCTTCCCGCAGGCGATCGCCGGCCCTCTGGCGCGCTGGTCAGAGGTGATGCATCAGTTCGGCAGGCAGGTCTACGTTCCGGGCTGGCAGCGCCAGTTCTGTGTGGCGACCTGCTTCATTGCGATCGGCCTGTTCGAAAAAATCGTGATCGCCGACGGCCTCGCGCATCTGCTCGATCCGATCTACGCGCAGGCAGCGAACGGGCCACTTCCGAGCGGCGATGCCTGGCTCGCCTTCTGCTTCTCCTTCCAGATCCTGTTCGATTTCTCCGGCTATTCCGACATTGCGATCGGCCTCGGCCTGCTGTTCGGGGTGCAATTGCCGTACAATTTCAATGCGCCGCTGCGCTCGACCAATATCCAGGATTTTTGGCAGCGCTGGCACATCACCCTGATGCTGTTCCTGCGCGACTACGTGTTTTATCCGCTGGTCAATCTCCGCCTGTTGCCGCGGCACTGGCTACCCGTACAGTTTTTCGCCGCCATGATGATCACGATGGCGTTGTGTGGCCTCTGGCACGGCGCGAGCTGGACCTTCGTGTTGTGGGGCGTGCTGCACGGGCTTGGGCTGGTCGCCTGCACGCTGTGGCGTCGCTATGGTCCGGAGTTCCCGTCATGGCTCGGCTGGACGCTCACCGTGCTCTTCGTGCTCGCGACCGGCGTGATTTTTCGCGCGGGCTCCGTGGAGGCGGCCTGGCATGTCTTCTTTGGGCTGGTTTCGCCGCTGCCGCTTGAGCGCGGAAAGCATTTGTGGCCGCTGATCGCAGCGCCGCTGTTCGCCTTCCTGCTGCCGGCGAGCCAGGACATCGTGGCGGTGCTCACGCGTCGCCCCAATCCGTGGCTCGCTGCTCTGCTCGGTCTTGGGCTATTCGCATTGCTGCTTCACATGGGTGGTCGGGATCTCCATGACTTCGTCTACTTCAAGTTCTGAGACCGACCCCGGCTGGGGCCGGAGCTTGCTCGCGTGTCTGGGCACGCTGACCGGAGCTGCGCTGCTGGTGCTCGCACTGGTGGTGGCGGTCGATCCCTATGACAGCGGCAAGCTCGGCCTGCTCGGTATCGACGGCGTCGACAATCGTCTGACCCAGATCACGGCCGCGAGCCGCGCGAGGAATCCGGATTTCAATGCCGCGATCCTGGGCAATTCGACGGCGCAGATGATCGAGCCGATGGAATTGTCGCGGGCGACCGGCCTGCGGTTCGTGCAGCTCTACATGACCGGTGCGTTTCCCCGCCAGGAGCTCGCGGTGCTGGACTTCTTCCTTCGAAATCACCGGGAGGTCGGCGCACTGGTGATCGTGACCGACCCTGGCTGGTGCACGCATGCACGGGCGAAGGAGGAGGGCGGCGTCCCGTTTCCCGACTGGCTCTATGACAGAAGCGTCGTCACCTACGCTGCGCGTCTGATCTCATGGCAGGCAATCGAGCACGCTTTTCAACGGATCAGTATTGGGCTTGGCCGGCGACCACGGATGAACCCTGACGGCTTTGTCAGCTACGAGGACATCTGGCCGCCGGGTCAATTCAAGGAAGTCGGCTGGCCCAGGGATCCGGCGCCGTCCTTGTCCGCCGAGATGCGGGCGACATTTCCCGAGATCGCTGCGCTGGCAGGTATGCTCAGGACATTGCCGGCCGATGTGCCGGTCGTGATCATCGTTCCGCCGACCTTCGCAACGACTGTGCCGAAGCCCGGTACGGAAGCCGCCCTGGAGCGCCGCGCCTGCGACGCGGCGCTGAAGAAAGTGGTCGCGGGCCGACCGCGCAGCAATTTCATCAACTATCGCGTTGATAACGATCTCACGCGCGACCGCGCCAATTTTGCCGATTTCATCCATTATCGCCCAATTCTCGCGCGCAAGATCGAGCAGGGGATCGCTGCGAGCCTGCGCGATGGGGAGAGCGCGAAGATCGATTTCTGAGTCGTCTCAGCCGAGCTGCTCAAAACCGCCATCGAGCCAGAGTTTGCGCGCCAGCTTGCGCTGGATCTTGCCGCTGGTGGTCTTCGGCAGGGTGCCGGGCCGGATCAGCGCGATGTGGCGCGCGGAGAGTTCGTGGTTGTCGGCGACGGCCTCGCGAATTAGGCCCCTGATCGCTTCGGTGTCGATTGAGTGACGCGCGGTGCGCTCGATTTCCTGGACGATGACGAGCATTTCCTCGCCGGTCTCGTCCGGCACCGAGAACGCCGCGCCGCAATTTTCGCGCAAAGCTCCATCGAGCGATTGCACGGTGCGCTCGACGTCCTGGGGATAATGGTTGATGCCGCGGACGATGATGAGGTCCTTGATCCGGCCCGTGACGAACAATTCGCCTGTCACGTCGAGGAAGCCGAGGTCGCCGGTGCGCAGCCACGCCCCGTTTTCGCCGGCAATCTGCGCATTGAGCCCCTCGCGCGTCGCCTCGTCGTTGTGCCAATAAACGCGGGCAATATTGGCGCCGTTCACCCATATTTCACCGACGCGGTCGGCGGGCAGGCGTGTGTGGTCGTCCGCGTCAACGATGGCGATCCGTTCGCCGGTGAGCGCGCGGCCGCAGCCGACGGCGACCTGCGTATCTTCGGCGCTGGAAGGCGCTTCCACCGCATGGGCCTGAAGCGCCGTGCGGCTCACGCTGCGCGTGACATGACCCTCGCCACGGCGTCCGCCGGAAATCAGGAGCGTCGCTTCCGCCATTCCGTAGGCGGGATACATTGCGCGCGGGTCGAAGCCGTGGGGCGCAAATGTCTGGATGAACCGCTGGATGGTCTCCGCATGCACCGGCTCTGCGCCGTTCAGCGCGATCCTGAGCGAGGACAGGTCGACGCCCTCCATCTGGTCGGCGCGATAGCGGCTGACGCAGAGGTCGAAGCCGAAATTCGGGCTGCACGCCACTTCCGCGCGATAGTGCGAGATCGCGCGCAGCCAGCCAAGCGGCCGCTGCATGAACGCATTCGGTGCCATCAGCACGCAGGTCGCCCCAACATAGAGCGCCTGCAGCGCGTTCAGGATCAGCCCCATGTCGTGATAGAGCGGCACCCAATTGACGTAAGTCGATTGCCGGGTGTTGCCGAGCGCGAGCCGGATCATCTCGAGATTAGCGAGCAGATTGGCGTGGCTCACCATCACGCCTTTGGGCGCGGACGTCGAGCCGGAGGTGTATTGCAGGAAGGCGGTGTCGTCCGGCGCCGGCTCGGGCAGCTCGATTGTCTCACCATCGGCCGCGGCGAGATCGACCTCGATCCAGCGGATGTGCTCGTGCGCGAAGCGTGCCCGCAGATCACCACGGAGCAAGACGGCCGAATTGGTCAGCGCCACCGCCGGCGTGCAATTGGCGAGGATCGCGGCGCTGGCATCGCGCGCGCTGTTTCGCCGCGGCATCATCATCGGCACGGCGATGATGCCGGCCATCAGACAGCCGAAGAACGCCACCATGAATTCGATGCCGGGCGGAAACACCAAAATGGCGCGGTCGCCGGGACGCGCGGCCGCGGTCAGTCGCGACGCGAGCGCGCCCGCGGCATCGTGCAGCTGTCGAAAGCTGAAGACAGCTTCCTCCGTCCCGCGATCGGAGACGAAGACATAGGCGCGGTCGTCGGCCTGCTCCGCCGCACGCCGGGCCAGCAGTGCCACGAGCGAGCGGAAGGTTTCCATGGGTTGCGCCGGCTTCAGCCGCCCTCAGGCGGCGGGGCGGATTGCGCGCTTGTCGGCGAGAAATCGCGACAGCGCCTCAACGGTCGGATGGTCGTAGAAGTCGTCGGTCGATAGTTCGAGGTCGAGCTTCTCCTCGAGTTCCATCATCAGGTAGACCAGCATCGCCGAATCGAGGCCGAGGCGGCTGAATTTCGTGCCGATGTCGACGCGGTCGCTCGAAATTCGCAGGATATTTGCCAGGGCGGTAACGCAGAAATCCGAAATCTGCTCGCGTGTCATGTCATGTCCCAGAAACAATGGGAACGACAATAAGGGCGACCCCCTGGTTGTCAATTTGGCCGGAACGCCACTGCGTTGAAGGTTGTGGACTGTTGCTTCCTTGCGTCGGCCGGTGCCCAATCCGTGCACAGGCTGGCGCTATTCCTGCGGTCGACTGCCGCAAGCGCCCGCCGCGGCAGCGGCTTTCTGATTCGCTGGCGCGGCAACGCCGCGTTCAGATAGGGTCAGTTCTGGTAGTAATAGCCACGCGGTTGGTAAACCTGCCGGGGCTGCGGCTGATAGTAGGTGCCGTTGTCCTGATTGTAATATTGCTGCGGCTGCTGCTGATAGACCTGCGCGTCATAGAGCGGACGGCTGCCGCGCGGCGCCGGGTAGCGCGCGCCGGTGTCGCTGCCGTCGGCCGGATAGATGTAGTTGTCATCCTGCGGCATGTAGCGGCGGGTAGGTGCGGCCTGAGGCGTCAGGTTCACGGGATCGCCTGATGTGGCGTACTGCTCTTCGGCGGGCTGCGGCGCGCGGGCCACTGCCGTTGGGTTGCGGCCACGCGGATTGCGCGCCAGCGCCACCTGCGCCGAGCCGGTCAGCGTCACCGTGGTGTTGAGCACGCCCTGCTGCTGCACCAGCGCGTAGAGCGTCGTGGCATTCTGGCGCGACAGCCGCACGCAGCCATGCGAGGCGGGCGTGCCGAGCCGACCGACCGAGTCGGTGCCGTGGATGGCGTGCCCGACCTTGGTGAAGAAGATCGCGTGCGGCATCGGCGCGTCGTCGAATTCCTTGGAGTAGTGATCCTCTTCCATGCGGAAAGTGCGGAACGCGCCGTTCGGCGTCTCCCGCGAGGGGATGCCTGTCGACACCGGCCAGTGGTAGCGCGCGACCCCGTCGACAGCGACGGTCATCTGCTGATTGTCCTTGTCGACGGTGATCTCGACCTTGGCCTGCGCGGTGCCCGCGCTCAAAAGCATCAGGGAGGTGAAAGCAATAAAAAACGAACGCATCTGACTTGTGGCCTCCGGCCTGTTCACACTAGGCGCCGCGGCTCTCCGTCCCCCGGCGTGCACTATGCCTGCAATCCGGCTTTCGTTCCAGCGGCCTGCAAAGCTAACCTTATTGCCATCGTTAACGCGACGCCCGGCGTAAGCAAGGCCGCTTTGTGCCGCAAAGCCCGCGGCGGCGCTGACATTTTCGCGAGCGGGAGATGCGTTCATAATGCCGACAATTCATCAGAATGGCGCAACCATCCGGGCAACCATTTGGCCGCATCGGCGTTGATGATCGTTGCCTCGACCGGCGGCTTCCGCCGCCGGTTTTACCTTGGGAATGAAGATGAACAAAGTTTGCGTCGCCGCCGCCTCTCGGCCGGCCGGTCTGCCTTTCCGTCTGCTCTTCGCTGGCGCCGCCGTTCTGGCCGCGCTGTCCTGCATCCCACAGCCTGGCCATGCCCAAGGCATCGTTCGGGGCGCCCAGGAAGGTTCTTATGAAGGCAACCGGATCGCCGGCCCCGTCGGCGGCGTGGTGGGTGGCGCGGTCGGCGCCGGTGTCGGCGGTGCCGTCGGCGCGGTCGAGGGGGTGTTCGGCATTCCCCATCGCGGCCACCGTCGCTGCCGCGGCTATTACGACGGATACAACCGCTTCCACTGCTATCGGTAACCCCTGGCGATTCCGGGGCGCACGTGCCCGGAATGACGGCCGGGGTCAGTTCTTCAACCGATATCCCGTGCGGAAAATCCACCAGATCACGACCAGGCAGATCACCAGGAACGCCGTCGTCATGCCGATGCTGACGGCCATGCTGACGTCCGCGATCTCGTAGAAGCTCCAGCGGAAGCCGGAGATCAGATAGACGACCGGATTGAGCAGCGCCACCGTGCGCCAGGCGGGCGGCAGCATGTCGATGGAATAGAAGCTGCCGCCGAGGAAGGTCAGCGGCGTCACCACCAGCATCGGGATCATCTGGAGCTTTTCGAACCCGTCGGCCCAGATGCCGATGATGAAGCCGAATAGGCTGAACGTCACCGCCGTCAGCACCAGGAAGGCCAACATCCAGACCGGATGGTGGATGTGCAGCGGCACGAACAGGCCGGCCGTGGCGAGGATGATCAGGCCGAGGATGATCGATTTGGTCGCGGCCGCGCCGACATAGCCGAGCACGATCTCGAAATAGGAGATCGGCGCCGACAGGATCTCGTAGATCGTGCCGGTGAATTTCGGGAAGTAGATGCCGAACGAGGCGTTGGCGATGCTCTGCGTCAGCACCGAGAGCATGATCAGGCCCGGCACGATGAAGGTGCCGTAGCTGACGCCCTCGACCTGGCTGATGCGCGAGCCGATCGCGGCGCCGAACACCACGAAATACAGCGAGGTCGAGACCACCGGCGACACGATGCTTTGCAGCAGCGTGCGCCAGGTGCGCGCCATTTCGAACAGATAGATGGCGCGGACAGCGCGGTAGTTCATGACGCCCTCACGAGATCGACGAAGATGTCCTCGAGCGACGATTGCGTCGTGTCGAGATCGTTGAAACGGATACCGGCGGTGCGGAGGTCGCCGAGCAGGCTGGTGATGCCGGTGCGCTCGCCCTTGGTGTCGTAGTCGTAGACCAGGGTCGCGCCGCCGTCGCAGAGGTCGAGCTCGTAATGCCTGAGGCTCTCCGGCAGCGCATCGAGCTTGCCCTGCAGATGCAGCGTCAGCCGCTTCTTGCCGAGCTTCTGCATCAAAGTGGCCTTGTCCTCGACCAGCACGATCTCGCCCTTGTTGATGACGCCAATGCGGTCGGCCATCTCCTCGGCTTCCTCGATGTAATGCGTGGTCAGGATGATGGTGACGCCGGATTGCTGGAGCGTGCGCACCACCTCCCACATGCCCTTACGCAGCTCGACGTCGACGCCAGCGGTCGGCTCGTCCAGGAACAGGATCTGCGGCTCGTGCGACAGCGCTTTGGCGATCATCACGCGGCGCTTCATGCCGCCGGAGAGCGTGATGATCTTGCTGTCCTTCTTGTCCCACAGCGAGAGGTCCTTCAGCACCTTCTCGATATGATCGGGGTTCTTCGGCTTGCCGAACAGCCCGCGGGAGAAGCTCACGGTCGCCCACACGCTCTCGAAGGCATCGGTGTGCAATTCCTGCGGCACCAGTCCGATCAGCGAGCGCGCCTTGCGATAGGAGGTCTGGATGTTCTCGCCGCCGACGAGGACCTTGCCTTCGCTCGGATTGGCGATGCCGCAGATGATCGAGATCAGCGTGGTCTTGCCGGCCCCGTTGGGGCCGAGCAACGCGAAGATCTCGCCGCGCTTGATGTCGAGATTGACGTTCTTGAGCGCCTTGAAGCCGGACCCATAGGTCTTCGACAAATTGGCGACGGAAATGATGGAGGACATGATGGCCGCAAGTCTGAGGGGGCGAAGGCTGGGGAGGGGAGGCTGGAACCTGCCGGGAGGGGCGGGTCAGCGGAGCCCTGAGATAGGAAGGCCCTTGCGCGGCTGCAATTAGCCGGAGAAGAATGGCCTCAAAACAGGCCCTTCCGTGGCAGGTTTCGGGCAAGTGTTGCGCGATGGTCACGGCTTGCTGCTAAGATCGCCGTTCACGCGGCTCTTTGTTGCGTCTGCGAGCAGGCCATGGCTACGATTCCGGCCGAAGCATATTCCCAGGGAAAAGATCGATGAGACCGAACGGCCGTCACGCCGCTGGCGCCAGCCAGTTGTCCGCCCTCCGTGCCTGGGCGATGGGCCTGCTCCTGCTGTCAGCTGTTGCCATCAGCCCGACCACCGCCAAGGCGGCGCCGAGCCAGGCTGCGGTCGCGACCACGCATGTCTACCTGCTCCGCGGCGTGCTCAACATCTTCTCGCTCGGGCTCGACACGATAGGCGCCCGGCTCCAGGCGCAGGGCATCCCGGTGACCGTCTCGAATTTCGTGTCCTGGTCCTCGCTCGCCGATGAGGCCGCCACCGCCTACAAGGCCGGCCGGCTCAAGACCATCGTGTTGGTCGGGCACTCCTCCGGCGCGACCGCGCTGCCGGACATGATCGCCAAGCTCAACCGTCTTGGCGTGCCCGTGAAGCTCGCGATCGGGCTCGACTCCGTGTTCAAGACCAAGCTGTCGACCGGCGCGGAGCGCTACATCAACATCTATATCGGCGACGGCCCCGGCGAGCCGGTGAAGCGCGCCGACGGTTTCCGCGGCAAGCTCGACAATGTCGACGTCCGCGGCTCCGGCGTCGGCCACATCTCGATCGACAAGAACGAGGCGATCCAGCGCCGCGTGATTGCCGAGATCGACGCCGCAATCATGCGCTCGCGCGCACCGGCTCCGGTTGCCGAACCCGGCACGCCCAGGCCGGCGCGCTCGGCGGCAGCAACGGCTCCCCGGAATTAGGCCCTTCGCCGCAAACCCCTGAATTGACAATGCCGCCGTCATGCCGACGGCGGCATTGTCGTATCTGGAGAGCCAACTCGATCACCTGCCGGTCGAATGAAGGGAACTCGGCACGCGGTGTGGTGTTGTCACACCATGACAAGGAAACGAAACGTCGGCCCCATGGCGGTTCAGCCCGAGCGGGCGTGGGCCGGTCGACCTGTTTCCGAAAATGTCCTTGAGAAAAAGCCGCAGCCGCAATCGCGCCAGTTGAGCGCGACGCGAGCCGGCCTGCTGAGGCAGCACGCGCTGCGAACGCAGCGTGCGCTGCTCGCCGGCAACAGCGACGGTCGCAAGAGATAAGAGTTCCTCTAATTGACAGCCCGGTGTTCTGGTGTGCCGTCTGTCTGGGGCCAGTCCACGTGAAGTTTTTTCAGTGCCCGTCATGCCGCCATCCTGTCTCGTTCGAGCACGTCGCCTGCGCGAATTGTAGCACCGAGCTGGCGTTCGATTCGTCGCGCATCGAGATGACGAAACTTGCACCCCATCAAGCTTGCCGTAACCGCGAGATCATCGGTTGCAACTGGGGTGTCGAGGGCGCGGACTGGTATTGCGGCTCGTGCCGCCTCACGCGTACGATTCCAGACCTCGTCAGCACCAGAAACGTGATGCTGTGGCGCCGCATGGAGGAAGCCAAGCGCCGTCTTCTCTATGATCTCAGTCGCCTCAGGCTTCCGCTTGCATCGCGCAGCGGCGCACCATTGGCGTTCGACATTCTCTCGGACGAGGTCAGTCCGATCCTGACCGGGCATCTGTCGGGCCTCATCACGCTCAACCTTGCGGAGGCCGATGATGTCGAGCGAGAGGCTCGCCGCGTGGCATTCCGGGAGCCGTACCGCACGTTGCTCGGGCATTTCCGGCACGAGATCGGTCACTTCTATTGGGACCTGCTCGTTGACGGCACGACATTCCAGGCGCCGTTCAAGCTGATCTTCGGTGACCAGGCGCAGGACTATCAGGCCGCGATCAACACCTATTACAGCCGCGCCGATCGTTCATACGACCGAAGCGGCTTCATCAGCGAGTACGCTACGTCCCACCCCTGGGAGGATTGGGCGGAAACGTTCGCGCATTTCCTGCATATCGTGTCGACGCTCGACTCGCTGGCAGGTTTGCCGTTGTCGCTGGACGAGCGCGCCCGCCAGACCCTGACGGATCCCTATCTCGAGAGCGACTTCGAGGCACTCCTGGCCCTGTGGATGCCGCTTGCCCGCAGCATCAACGAACTCAACCGCTCGCTCGGGATGAGCGACGCATATCCGTTCGACATATCGCCGGCGGTCAATGGCAAGCTGCATCTCGTCCACATGGCGATCAGCGCATTCCGCGATCAGCAGAGCCTGGCGGCGTAAACGTCGCGGCGGACAGCTCCCGTTACGTCAGGAAGGCGCGAATGCTGTCCGCGATCTCCTTCGCATGCGTCTCCAGCGCGAAATGGCCGGTGTCAAAGAACTGCACCACGGCGTTCGGATTGTCGCGCTTGAATGCCTCGGCGCCGGGCGGGATGAAGAATGGATCGTTCTTGCCCCAGACCGCCAGGAACGGCGGCTTGTGCTTGCGGAAATAGTCCTGGAAGGCGGGATAGAGCGCGACGTTGCTCTTGTAGTCGCCGAACAGGTCGAGCTGAACGTCGTCCGAGCCTGGACGCGCGAGGTAGAAATTGTCGAGGTTCTGACCGTCCGGTGACACGATCATCGGATCGGGTACACCATGCGTGTACTGCCAGCGCGTGGCTTCCGGGGTGAGGAGCGCGCGCAGCGCATCGCGATTGGCCGGCGAGGGATCCTGCCAATAGGCCTTGAGCGGAGTCCAGTTGTCGCTAAGGCCATCCTCATAGGCATTGCCGTTCTGCGAGATGATCGCCGTGATCCGCTCGGGATGGCTGAGCGCAAGCCGGAAACCAGTCGGCGCGCCGTAATCGAAAACGTAGACCGCGAACCGGTCGAAGCCGATCACTTCGGTGAAGCGTTCGATCACGCGTGCGAAATTGTCGAACGTGTAACGGAAGCTTTCGCGCGAAGGCATGTCGGATTGGCCGAAGCCGGGAAGGTCGGGCGCCACGATATGAAACCTGTCCGCAAGCAGCGGAATGAGGTCGCGAAACATGTGGCCTGCGCTGGGGAAGCCGTGCAGCAGCAGGAGTTTTGGCGCCCCGACAGTGCCGGCCTCGCGATAGGCCACCTTGAATCGGTCGATACCCGCGCTGCGGTACGTGATCGAGGCCATGACATTCTCCATTTGGACGTAACCGTACAAAAGCTATATAAGAGGTTACATCCTGTCGTCGTAACTTGTCAACTGCGTCTTAACTGGTTATCTATGTCCATGTTCTCCCGACCGGCCAAGGACCGCTCATGGACCGCCCGCCCGCGATGTTCATCGCCGACTCGCTCGGCCTCGACTTCCTCAACTCGGTGGCGACGCCGGTCGATACGCCCGTGGACTGGATCGACGACGGCGATGGCCTGATCGACTGGCTGGCGCAGGCAAAGCTGGTGCCGGCGGATGATCTGCGCGCGCTGAAGGCACGCGCCACGCCGGACGAGCTGGACAAGGTCGCGGATCAGGCGCGCACCTTGCGCGAATGGTTCAGGGGATTCGTGCGCAAGCATGCGGGCCGGCCGCTCGCGATAGATGCATTGCTCGAGCTCGGTCCGTTGAACAGCCTGCTGGAGCGCGACGAAGCGTTCAGCCGGATCGAGCCCGGGCATGACGATGGCGCTCTCGCATTGAGAATGAGGCGGCGCTGGCGCTCGCCGGAAGCGCTATTGCTGCCGGTTGGCGAAGCCATGGCGAAATTCGTCTGCGACGAGGACTTTTCCAACGTCAAGGCGTGCGAGGGGCACAACTGCACCATGCTGTTCGCCGACCACACGCGCAGGCGCGCGCGGCGATGGTGCATCATGGCGGTCTGCGGCAACCGCGCGAAACAAGCCGCGCACCGCAGCAGGCTCAAGAGCATGCAGTGATTGGGTGTCGAGATGCTGGAATGAGCGCGGATCGAGCCCGGTTCCGTGCCCCAAATTCCACCCAATCGACCGTCACTAAGCGCCTTTGGGGGAGGCTGCAGCCTCCCGGAGTGGGACTACTGGACTGATGATCGATTTGAGGCGACTCCTCGCGCTGGCAGCCGTTGCGCTGCTCGCCTTCAGCACCGGGACGGCCGTTGCCTCACCTGCCAAGACGAAGCCCGCCGCGGCCGCACCCGCGGCGCCGCCGCCCCCACCGTTCGAGCCGTTGCCGCCGCCGAAGATCTACCTGTTCCGTGGCGCCATGGGGCCGTTCTTCTCCACCGGCATGGACCGGCTCGAAGAGAAGCTGACGCAGGCCGGCTTTTCCGCCAACGTCTATGAATTCACCATCTGCCGATGGATCGGCGACCGTGCCATCGCCAGCTACAAGGAAACGCCGGCGCCGATCGTGCTGATCGGACATTCGATGGGCGGGCTTTGCTCGATCGTCATCTCCGAGATGGCGGCCAAGGAGAACGTCCCGATCAGCCTCGTCATCACCATCGATCCCGCGCATGCGACCGGCGACGTGCCGCTCAATGTCGAGCGCTTCATCAACATCTACCTCTCCGACAGCGTGCTTGGCGGCGGCAACGTGGTCGCGGTACCGGGTTATCGCGGTCACTATGCGAGCTATGACCTGAAGGAGAACGCGCGGGTCAGCCACATTAACATCGAGAAGTCCGACGACATCCACCGTCAGATCGTCGACATGGTCACGCAGTTGCCGCGCATTCCGCCCCAGACGCAGGTCGATGCCGTGCCGCTGCGCTATCTCGTGCCGGCGAATACGCTGGTCGAATTGTGGGACAGTGGCGTGCGGCTACCGGTGCGCCGGGGCGACACCATGGAGAGCATCGCGGCAGCCAATCGCGTGCCGCTGTGGTCGCTCGCGCAGAGCAACTCGCTGCCGGAGAACGCAACGCTCACCCCCGGCCAGTCCATCATCGTCCCGCGCCACCTGACGCCGCCGGACCCGACAGCCGCCATGGCGACCCCGCCGCCCGCACGGCGGTAAGCGGTCAGCAACGGAGATCGCCGGGATGGAGCTTGGCTGCGCCAGGCACCATCCCTCGCGGCCTCTGTCATTCACGCATCTTGTGCCGCGGCAGCCATCTTGATGCGGGTGTCTCCAGGGAGGAGCGCGCCGTGGCGGATGCCCGGCCCGCCGGGCGATAAGGCGCGGCGAGAAGCATCAGAAATAACGCCCTTTCAGCCGCATATTTGGCGGCGGGTCGGCCGTTTTCGCAGCCGTGCATGACCAAGCGTCCTTCCGTCGTGCAGACACGCCACCGCCATGTCCTTCGACCGCATTTCTTCAGGAACACCTCGAATGTCGGGAGCCGTTCGGGCATGTCGATTACCCGTGGCTGCTCGCCGTCAGGCGCGTGGCTGCGTTCCCCATCGCCCGGTTCGGAGCCTGAAAGGTGAGCGGAAAGGCAGAGACGGCGAGCTTCTCGATCGCCGAGCGCTCCTCGGACACACGTCTCTCGATGAACCGCCGTTCGAACTCGGTCAGCTCGGTCTTGAGCAACCGCTGATAGCGGCTGATGTTGCTGCGGTGGCCGCGCAACAAGGCCAGCTCTTCATCGACCCTCATCGCAATCCCCGTTGAGCTGTCGTTGCCTAGGCTGCGAGGCCGGTTCGCTCGACCGATCGCGTGCGGACCGGCTTGCCGCCCGGAGGCCCCTTCGGATGGTGGTCGAGGCTCGCGAGCGCTTCCAGAATTTCGTCGATCGTGACGGCTTTGCCCGAGCCGGGAAGCTCCCGCAATGCCGGACTCGAGGCGATACTGGCTGCATCCGAAGCCCAGGACGCAAGGATCGCGCGCTTCTCGCCGATCGACAGCGTTGGGTCGGCGATGACGTCGCGGGGATGATCATAGACAGAGCCAGGGTGCAATATCGCGTTCAGATCGATGACGTTGTCGACATGATCGAGCATGAGAGGTCCTCCTCCTTTCTCTAAACCTCTGACTTGCATTCGGGTACGCGGTCGAAGGCCATGGCCGATCCCGCCCGACGATCGGGCGGGATCACCGGGTCTCCGACGGACCGAATTCAGGCGGCTTTGCCTTCGAGTTGATGCACGTTGCCGGACGGCGCGGCATTGATCGCAATTCGCCGCGGCTTCATGGCTTCAGGGATTTCCCGGACCAGTTCGATCTTGAGCAGGCCGTTCTCGAACGAGGCGCTGTGCACCTGAACATAATCGGCCAGGTTAAACTGCCGCTTGAACGGCCGCGCGGAAATGCCCCGGTAGAGATATTCGCGTTCGGTTCTGTCCGGCTTGTTTCCCTCGACGGTCACCGCGTTCTGCTCGGCCGTCACCGCGACCTCGTTGGGTGCAAAGCCCGCAATCGCAAGCGAAATCTGGTAGCGATCCTCGCCGATGCGTTCGATGTTGTAGGGGGGATAGTTGTCCTCGCCGGCACGCTGTGCCGTTTCAACGAGGTCGAAAAGGCGGTCGAAGCCAACGGTCGAACGCCACAAGGGAGAAAAGTCGTAAGTGCGCATAGCCAGATCCTCCAAGGAGCAAAATGGATACGAACGACACCGGACACGACCGGTGCCCGTCTCAGTTTCCCGACCCTATGGGCGTCGGGAACGCCACCTCTCGGCGGCAGCGGAAAAATAAAAAAAGCCCGTTTTGGTTTCAAGAGGGGGTCCAAAACTTTTTGGAATCCCTGGCGGCTCCCGCTCCTACCCTCTCCCCGCAAGAACGGGGGAGGGAGAGACGTAGTTCGGACTACACGTTCGATCCCTGGATCGCCTCGATCACGGCATCCGTCACGTCCTTCGTCGTCGCCTTGCCACCGACATCGGGCGTCAGCACGCCGGCTGCGCATACTTTCTCCACCGCCGCCATCAACCGCACCGCCGCGTCCTTCTCGCCGAGATGCTCCAGCATCTGTGCGCCGGTCCAGAACGTCGCGACCGGGTTGGCAATGCCCTTGCCGGTGATGTCGAACGCCGAGCCGTGGATCGGCTCGAACATCGAGGGGAAGCGGCGCTGCGGATCGATATTGGCGGTCGGCGCCACGCCGAGGCTTCCGGCCAGCGCGCCTGCTAGGTCGGAGAGGATGTCGGCGTGCAAATTGGTCGCGACGATGGTGTCGAGGCTCTTCGGATGCAGCGTCATGCGCACCGTCATGGCGTCGACCAGCATCTTGTCCCAGGTCACATCAGGGAATTCGGCCGCGACTTCGGCGGCGATCTCATCCCACATCACCATGCCATGGCGCTGCGCGTTCGACTTGGTCACCACGGTCAGGAACTTGCGCGGGCGCGACCGCGCGAGCTCGAACGCATAGCGCATGATCCGTGTCACGCCGACGCGGGTGAACACCGCGACCTCGGTGCCGACCTCTTCCGGGAGACCCCTGTGGGCGCGGCCGCCCATGCCGGCATACTCGCCCTCCGAATTCTCGCGCACGATCACCCAGTCGAGGTCGCCGACGCCGACATTGCGCAGCGGCGAGGCGACGCCCGGCAAGATCTTGGTCGGCCGCACATTGGCGTATTGGTCAAAGCCCTGGCAGATCGGCAGCCGCAGGCCCCACAGCGTGATGTGGTCGGGCACGTCGGGCGCACCGACCGCGCCGAAATAGATCGCGTCGAACTTCTTGAGCTCCGCGAGGCCATCGGCCGGCATCATGACGCCGTGCTTCTTGTAATAGTCCGAACCCCAGTCGAACGTCTCGATGTTGAAGGCGAGGTCGCCGCTGCGTTTGGCCAGCGCCTCCAGCACGCGGACGCCGGCGGAGATGACCTCGGGGCCGATCCCGTCGGCGGGGATCGCTGCAATCGAATGGGTACGCATGAGGATGCTCCGTTTCAGATGTCGGTGGGATTGCGTGACGCGAGCGAACCTAGGCGGGGAGGGGCAGGGACTCAATCGACACTGGTTTATACAAAAAAATGATATAATCCCGTCACAGGATCAGAGGACCGGTGAATGGAATTGCATCAGTTGCGATGCTTCGTGGCGGCGGCCGAGCAGTTGCATTTCGGCCGCGCGGCGCAGCATCTCCAGATGCTGCCCTCCGCACTCGGCCGCCAGATCAAGCTGCTGGAGCAGGATCTGGACACGCGGCTGTTCGCGCGGACGACGCGTGCGGTGTCGCTGACGGAAGATGGCGCGACGCTGCTGCGCGATGCCCGTGCCATTCTCGCCCGCGTCGAGGCAGTCGAGAGCAATCTGCGCAATCGCTCGCGCGCGGGGGCTGCTCGAAAACTCCGGGTCGGCGCCATCGACAGTGCCGCGGCGGGGCTGTTGCCGGCATTGCTCCGCGACTTCCGCGCAAAGCACCCGGAGGTCGGGGTGCAGCTTCTGGAGGAGAAGACCGTCCGGCTGCTGCCGAAGATCCTGACCGGCGCGCTCGATCTCGCCTTCGTGCGTCCGCCGGCTCAGCGGGACAAGCGGCTCGAATTCCGCGATCTGCTGCAGGAGACAGCTATCGTTACCTTCCCGCAGCGCCACGCGCTGGCCAAACGCAAGTCGATCACGCTGGCGGAGATCGCCGAGGAGGCGATGCTGGTGCCGGACCGCCGCTCGCGGCCGCACAGCCACGACCTCACGATAAGACTGTTCGAGCAGGCAGGCCTCACGCCACGCATCGTGCAGGTCGCGGACGAGAAGCAGACCATCATCAATCTCGTCGCAACCCGGCTCGGGGTGGCGATCGTGCCGCGCTGGAGCACGCGGATGGCGGTATCAGGCGTGCGCTTCGTGCCGCTGCGGCCAAAGCAGATCGGACCCGTCGGCCGGCTGCCGCTCGCTGCCGCATGGCTGCGCGGCTCGCGTGATCCGGCCCGCGACGCGATGCTGTCCGTGCTCGAGACGCGTCTGCGCAGCTATGCGCGGGACGCCTGAGGCGCTATGACATCGGCTTGGCGAGAGGGATGATGCGATGACGGAACGGAGAGCTTCGAACCAATTGCGGGTTGCCATCGCGGGGCTCGGCTCGATCGGCACCAAGATCGCGACCGCGCTCGATCAGGGCATCGAGGGATTGACGCTTTCTGCCGTGGCGGCGCGCGACCCCGCAAAGCATCAGACGTTCCTCTCCGGCCTGCGTCGTCCGCCATCCGTATTGCCGCTCGACCAGCTTGGCGACGCCGCCGACATCGTCGTCGAATGCGCGCCGAGCAGCCAACTGCGCGCGATCGTCGAGCCCGCAGTGAAACGCGGTAAGGCCGCGGTCGTGGTCAGCGTCGGTGGGCTGCTCGACAATTTCGATCTTGTCGATCTCGCCCGCGCCAATGGCGGCCGCATCCTGGTGCCGACCGGCGCGCTGATCGGGCTCGACGCCGTCAACGCCGCTGCGATCGGCACCATTCATTCGGTGAGGATGGTGACGCGCAAGCCGATCGACGGCTTGAAGGGCGCGCCGTTCATCGTCCAGAACAACATCGATATCGACCATCTGCGCGAGCCGCTGAAGCTGTTCGAGGGCACCGCGCGCGAGGCCGCAAAAGGCTTTCCGGCCAATCTCAACGTCGCGGTCGCGCTGTCGCTCGCGGGCGTTGGGCCGGATCGCACCCAGGTGCAGATCTGGGCCGACCCCACCGTGACGCGCAATGTTCATCGCATCGAGGTCGAGGCGGATTCCGCGCGCTTCTCGATGTCTATCGAGAATATCCCGTCCGAGAATCCCAAGACCGGGTTGATCACGGCGCTCTCCGTGATCGCGCTGCTTCGCAAGCAGCGCGCCACGCTCAGTGTTGGAACATAAACCTTCAAGCGCCGGTGACACGCCAGATCACGTTGCCGACGTCGTCGGCCATCAGCAGCGACTTTTTGTCGGGACCGATCGCGACGCCGACCGGGCGGCCGTAGGATTCTTTCTCGTCGGGCGCGAGGAAGCCGGACAGGATGTCGCGTGCGGGACCCGAAGGGTTGCCGTTCTCGAACGGGATGAACACCAACTTGTAGCCTGACAGCGTGCTGCGATTCCACGAACCGTGCTGGCCGATCGCCATGCCGTCCGGGAAGCCGGGCAGTGTGCCCGCCGGCATCCAGCACAGGCCGAGCGAAGCGGTGTGGCCGCCGAGCGCGTAGTCGGGCGTGAGCGCCTTGGCGACCATCGCCGGATCCTGCGGCACGCGATCGTCCACCGTCTTGCCCCAGTAGCAATAGGGCCAGCCGTAGAAGCCGCCGTCGCGCACCGAGGTCAGATAATCCGGCGGCGTTTCGTCGCCGAGGCCGTCGCGCTCGTTGACGACGGTCCAGAGCACGCCGGTCGTTGGCTCCCAGGCGAGACCAACCGGGTTGCGCAGGCCGGCGCCGAAGATGCGGTGCGTGCCGGCGACGAGGTCGAGCTCGTAGACCGCGGCGCGGCCTTCCTCGACCTCCATGCCCATCTCGGCGATGTTGCTGAGCGAGCCGACGCCGGCATAGAGTTTTTTGCCGTCGGGGCTCGCCAGCAGGCTGCGGGTCCAGTGGCCGCTTGGCTTGAAAGTGGTGAGGCGCTTGCCCGGCGCGGTGATGCGATCGGCATTCGCCACGTACGGGAAGGCCATCACGCCGTCGGTGTTGCCGACATAGAAGGTGTCGCCGACCAGCGCCATGCCGAACGGCTGGCTGAGATTTTCCATGAACGCGCCGCGATACTCCGCGACGCCATCGCCGTCCTTGTCGCGCAACAGCGTGATGCGGTTGGCGCTGACGCCGAGCGCGGCGGCGCGCCGCATCGTCGCCTGCATCGCGTAGTGAAACACCGACCGCGGCGCCCCCGCGATCTGCGTCGCCTCCGCGATCAGCACGTCGCCATTGGGCAGCACCTCGATCCAGCGCGGATGGTCGAGACCGGTCGCGAACGCATTGACCTTGAGCCCGGGCGCGACCGTCGGCTTCTGTCCCTCGCTCCAGCCCCGCGCCGTCGGCATCTTCAGTGTCGGGATGGCGCCTTGCGGCTTTGCTTCGGGAATCGCGGGCGACTGGCCCCAGGCCGGCGCAGGCACGGTGCCCGACAGCTTTCGCCATTGCAGCGCGATGCCACCGAGAAGCGCAACGAACTGCGCAAAGATGCTGGAAAAAGTCATGAGAGGCCCCTGTTTGCGCGCGCATCCAACGGGCTGGCGGGGCAGACGTCAACCTGTGCGACGGGGCACGGGGCTCTATTCCCGTGGAATGGCAGCCGTTCGAATTTGCATGGGACGAATGCCGACAGGCTGGGCCCGGAGATCAGCGGCCGATCTGCCGCTCCGCCCGGCGCGCCGCGCGAAAATCATCCAGATGATGGATGTTCGGCGCGAGCGCGGCCTCCCTGGACAGGAGATGATAGACGCGCGCCACCGTGCGCTGCTTCTGCTTCGGCCGCCCGGGCGGCAGCGCCCGCGCCTTGCGGACGGCGGCGATCGCATGCTCGCGAAAATAATCGTAGGCGTCGGACATGGCTCGATGCGCTGCGCTCAATGCAGGTGTCGAGGGGCTAACGGGCGCAGGCAGCAGGGGTTCCTGCCAGCCAGGAGCCGATGTGTTGCGCACACAGCTTCCTCAACGTCGTCCTGGCGAAGGCCAGGACCCATAGCGCGGAATCCATCGATTTCGTGCGGCCTCAGTTCCGGGCAATCCCCGCCAAACCGCTCCCTGGGGTAATGGGTCCTGGCTTTCGCCAGGACGACTCCGGAGGTGCAGCCGCGCTACGCTTGCGATGACAGCGTTGAAGCGTCCCCCGCTCTCACCGCGGCGACAGGAACGGGATGATCATCGGCACGCGGCGGCAATAGGCGCCGTAGGCGTCTTCGCCGAGCTCCTTGGACAGGAACACCTCTTCCATCCGGCCCTTCTGCCACATGCCGAGCGAGATCAGGATGGCGCCGAGCATCGCGGTTACCGTGCCGACCGCGATGCCGGTCACCAGCATGCCGAGGATCAGGCCGGTGTAGATCGGATGGCGCACGATGCCGTACGGGCCGGTGTCGATGACGCGGTGGTCTTGCTTGTGGGTGATGGTGTTGGACCAGAACTGTCCGAGATGCAGCCGTCCCCACCAGGTGAAGGAGATGCCGGCCAGCACGATCAGCGCCACGACGTAGACGGCGGTATTGCTGAAAACCCAGAGCGGCTTCTCGCCGAGCACTTCCGCGGTCCAGGGCGTGAACAGGATGCCGCCGACCAGGATCGGAATGCGATAGCGGCCGGACTCCAGCGTCATCACCTGCTTCTGGGTACGGCCTTGCCAGAACGAGGCGCCGACCCAGCTTGCGAGCCAGGCGAGCCAGATCAGGGCGAGCAGTTGCGTCGGCCACGTCGTGGTCCAACCACCCCAGGCGACAGAGAGAAGCTTGCTGAAATCGAAGGACATGCGGAAAGGTTCTTTGGGTTGGGCGGCAGCTCAGCTGGCGCGCGAGGAGAGCGCGTGATGCTCGATGGCGCCGGAGGCAAGCGCGCCGCCGCGGGCGAGAAGAAGGGTGATGGTTTCGCGCAGGACCGGCTCGATCGGGCGCGGCGCGTAGCCGAGCTCGGTGCGCGCCTTGCCGATCGAGAGGTCGCTCGCGGCGAGCGCGATGCGCACGCCCTCGGCGGTGCCGTTGGGCGGCCTACGCGTGATGCGGTCGGAGAGATATTCGAGCATGATGCCCGAGAGCTCGGCCATCTTGCCGGGAACGACGACCGGGAATTGCCGGCGGCCGCTCATCGCTGACATCATCCGCAGAATCTGGCCGAGCCTGACGCAGTCGCCGCCGAGGATGTAGCGCTGGCCGTTTCGCCCGCGTTCCATGGCCAGCACGAGGCCCATGGCAACGTCGCGGACGTCGACGAGATTGACCGGGAAGTCGAGATGCGGCTGCACTTTCTTCTGCAGGAAGTACCACAGCATCGCGGTCGGCGGCGTCAGATTATGATCGGCGGCACCGATCGGCATCGTCGGCGTGCCGATCACGAGGGGGAAGCCCGCGGCTGCGGCCTTCGCGGCGCAATGCTCGGCCAGCGATTTCGACCGCGTGTAGGCGCCCGGCATCGCCTCGGCCGGCTGCAGCGCCTCTTCGGCGGGAACACCGTTGAGGTCGGAATAAGGGAACAGGATCGATTCCGTCGAGCAGTGCAGGAAGCGCGAGACCCCGCGCTTCATCGCGGCCGCGAGCACGATCTCGGTGCCGCGGCAATTAACGTCGTGAAAGGCCTGCTTGTCGGCGACCCACATGCCGGGCAGGCCCGCGAGGTGATAGACCTGATCGACCCCAGCAATCGCGGCATCGACCGCGGCGCCGTCGAGCACCGAGCCTTGGGCATATTCAACGTCGGCATACGGCGCGGCAGGCGCACGGACGTCGAGAACACGCACCCGCTGCCCACGGGCGCGGAGCGCTTCTACAAGATGATGTCCGATGAAGCCGCTGCCACCGGTAACCAGTACGAGAGCCATGCAGTAGGTTTGCTGTTTCGCGTCTAGAACTATCGGGTTGAAAGGGAATTGGTCGGAGCAGGCGCCAGAATCGCGGCAAGGTCGCGACGGAAGCCCAATGCAATGAATAATTTTGCCATGACAAACATCGGTCCAAGCAGAAAATGCGTGGGGTGGTCGACCATCGACGGCTGCCGCTCCTCGAAAACCTTGTGACCGACGATTTGCGACACGACGCCGAGCCCGATCAGCACCACAAAAATCGACCACATCATGACCATCGAGACTTGATTGCCGATCGCGGTTGCGACCGAAAGCAGCACGATCATCGCGGCGAGGATGCCGAGCCCGATCCCGGCGTCCAGCATCAGCCAGTAGGCCAGCACCGGCAGGGCAAGAACCATGGCCAGGCTGACCTCGATCCCGAACAGCGGGAAATGCACCAGCGTCAGCGGCAGCACTGCGCCGGTGAAGAGCAGGAGGATGCCGACCACGTGCATCGCGCAGTTCCAGGGATCGCGATGGTATTCGACGTAGTCGGCCAGCTGACGTTGAAAATAACTGGCCATCTCGGTCTCGTGTAGCATGGGGTCGGGCAGGGCGAAAAAAGCCTATAGCACCTGATAGGGCGGTGCACAAACCGGCGCGATTGTCGCGCGAAACCGCGCTGTTGCGCTGTGAGACAGGTCACAAAATGATCAAGACTTCAAAGGGTTCCGTCAGCCGCCGTGGCGCGTCCGCTCAGCGTTTCTTGGCGGGCTTTTTCGCCGCAGGCGCAGGTGTCGCAGCCGGATGCGCAGGCGCTTCCTCCGGTACCTTGGCGTAGGTCAGGATTTGCAACTGGGCGTTGGCGGCGGAGGTCGGCTTGGCCCGGTCGAGAAACTGCTCCTCGCCGAGGCCGATCGGATGCAGCCGCTTGGTCGAGATCTTGAACGTGTTCACCAGCACGTCGCGAATCGCGTCCGCCCGGCGCTGGCTCAGGATGGCGTTAGCCTCGCGCGTCTTCGCGTTGGATTCGACATGGCCGACGATCAGGAACGTGTAGGGCAGCAGCGAGGCATGGACCAGCGCGTCGGCGAGGCGCCCGACAGTCTGGTAGGACGCCGGCTGGATGATCGGCGTGTCGGCGTCGAACTGGATCTGCGCGGTGAAGGTCGGCAAATTGACCAGATCAGGCGCGATCAACGGCCGGTTCACCGGACCCGGATCGTTCTTGATCCTGGCCTTGGCCCGCTCCATCACCTGCAGCTTCAGCGCGGGGAGATCGATCTCGGCGGGCTGTTCGAAATGGTTGAGCTTGCCGACGATGTCGTCGCGGGTCGGCGGCGCCGTCTGCGCTTCCGCTGTGCCCGCGAGCAAAGCGAGGCCGAGCGCGATGCATATTCCGGCGGTGGTAAGCCTGGTCGCTGGCATCACCGATACCCCGCCTCGTCGACGGCCTTCAGGCAATTGTTGCTGATGCCCTTGGGCGTCGAGACCAGGCAGGGGACCGCCTTGCTGGTCTCCTTGGTCGAGCCGCCGCAGACCTTGACGATCTCGCGCTGGCAGACGTTCGCCACGGTGACACGGGCTGCGACGCGCTTCTGGATGGCGTCGAAGGCGCCGAGATAGTCGCTCTGGCACTGTTGGGAGAGCACGTCGCGGTTGCGCGACAGGCACTCCTTCAGGCGGGTCGAATCCGGGTTGACGCCGCGGCAATTGGCGACGATTTCCGCACCGCAGCTTTTCGCCAGCAGCCCGATCGCATCGCCAAAGCTCATGGTCTCCGCCGCCGCAAGCGACGGCATACCCAATGCCAGCAAGATCAGTGTGATGGAGCCCCGGACCATGGCCGCATCTGATACGGGGAAGTTCGCGGTGGTCAAGGGCTGTTCGGACCTGAACTGTCGAGAGTCCGACCAGTGCGGCGAACAGTCCTCACTCCGTGGCCTCAGTGAGGGGCGGCCATTCGATCAGGGCGACCGTGTGTTTCCCGAGCTCGTCGGCCAAATCAGGGTCGGCCTTGAGCTCGTCCAATGTCCGCGGCGGGGGAAGCTGGCGGCCGTCCGCGATCAGTTCCTGTGCATAGAACGCGAGTGCCTCGGGCGCATTCTCCAGGGCCTCATCGACGTCGTCGCCGCCGGAAATGCAGCCGGGCAGGTCGGGAAACCACACGCCGACGGCTTCGTCCGGGCCGGCGTCCTCGATGATGGCGATGTAGTGCGGCATGCAGGCCTCACGCCCGCTGCACAAAACTGTCCACGACCTTCTTCTCCCCCGCCTTGTCGAAGGCGATGGTGAGCTTGTTGCCGTCGATCTTGGTGACGCGGCCGTAGCCGAATTTCTGGTGGAAGACGCGGTCGGAGAGCGAGAATTCCGACGTCGTGCCGGTGGATTTGGCCACCAGCTCGCCCTCGATCGTCAGGGGCCCGCGGCGGCGCGAGGAGAAGCTGCCGAAATCGGGCGAGGACGACTGGGACGAAAACGACGAGGCCTGTTCCTCGAAGCTGCCGCGGCCGCCATTGCCGCCCCCGCCGCCGCCACGATTGCGATTGGCCTGGGCGCGCTGCCAGCCGGGGGTCGAATAGGTGGAGCCGAACGCTTCCATGTCGTCGAAGCGGGAGGCGCCGTAGCCGCCGGTGCCGCCCCAGGCGGAGCCGCCCTTGGATTCCGTGATCTCGACATTGGCCGCCGGCAATTCGTCGAGGAAGCGCGACGGGATCGTGGTCGACCAGGTGCCATGGATCCGGCGGTTGGTGGCAAAATAGATTTTGGCGCGGCGGCGAGCCCGGGTCAGGCCGACATGACCGAGCCGGCGCTCTTCCTCGAGGCCGGCGCGGCCCTGTTCGTCGAGCGTCCGCTGGCTCGGAAACAGGCCTTCCTCCCAGCCGGGCAGGAACACGTTGTCGAATTCCAGCCCCTTGGCCGAATGCAACGTCATCAGCGAAACCGCGTCCTCATCGGCGCCGCTGTCGCGGTCCATCACCAGCGAGATGTGCTCGAGGAAGCCTTGCAGGTTCTCGAACTCTTCCATCGAGCGCACCAGCTCCTTGAGGTTCTCGAGCCGGCCCGCGGCGTCCGCCGAACGGTCCTTCTGCCACATCTCGGTGTAGCCGCTCTCGTCGAGCACGATCTCGGCGAGCTCCGTGTGCGACGTGACCTCGCGCTGGGCGCGCCAGCGGTCGAACTGGGCGACGACGTCGCGCAAGGAGCCGCGCGCCTTCGGCTTCAGCTCGTCGGTGTCGACCACCGCGCGCGCCGCCTCGAACAGCGGAATGCGGCGCTTGCGGGCGTGATCGTGCAGCATCTGCACGGTGGCGTCGCCAAGCCCGCGCTTGGGCGTGTTGACGATGCGCTCGAAGGCGAGATCGTCGGCCGGCGAATTGATGACGCGCAGATAGGCCAGCGCGTCGCGGATTTCGGCGCGCTCGTAGAAGCGCGGGCCGCCGATGACGCGATAGGGCAGGCCGAGCGTGACGAAGCGATCCTCGAACTCGCGCATCTGGTAGGACGCGCGCACCAGGATCGCGATCTCGTTGAGCTTGTCGCCCTGGCGCTGGATCTGCTCGATCTCCTCGCCGATGCCGCGGGCTTCCTCTTCCGAATCCCACGAGCCTGTGACCGTGACCTTCTCGCCGTCATGGTCCTCGGTGCGCAGCGTCTTGCCGAGCCGGCCTTCGTTGTGGGCGATCAAATGCGAGGCGGCGGCGAGGATGTGGCCGGTCGAGCGGTAGTTGCGCTCGAGCCGGATGACCTTGGCGCCGGGGAAATCATGGTCGAAGCGCAGGATGTTGTCGACCTCCGCGCCGCGCCAGCCATAGATCGACTGGTCGTCGTCGCCGACGCAGCAGATATTTTTGACGGGGGTCTTCTGCTCCTTCTCCCCGCTTGCGGGGAGAAGGTCGGGATGAGGGGGAGTCTCCACGGGCGCGGTGCTTGGAGAGTCCCCCTCACCCGCATCGCTTTGCGATGCGACCTCTCCCCGCACGCGGGGAGAGGTGAAAGAGGAGGGCGCCTGCGAGAGCAGCCGCAGCCACAGATATTGCGCAACGTTGGTGTCTTGATACTCGTCGACCAGGATGAATTTGAAGCGCTGCTGGTACTGCCGCAGGATATCCGGGTGCTCGCGGAAGATGCGGATGTCCTCGAGCAGCAGATCGCCGAAATCGGCGGCGTTCAAAATCTTCAGCCGCTCCTGGTAGCTCGCATAGAGCTTGCCGCCCTTGCCGTTGGCGAACACGGCGGCTTCGCCCGACGGCACCTGCGATGGCGTCAGGCCGCGGTTCTTCCAGCCGTCGATCAGGCCGGCCAGCATGCGCGCGGGCCAGCGCTTGTCGTCGATGTTGTCGGCTTGCAGCAGCTGCTTCAACAGCCGCACCTGATCGTCGACGTCGAGCACGGTGAAGTTCGACTTGAGCTGCGCCAGCTCGGCGTGGGTGCGCAGGATTCGCCCGCCGATGGAGTGGAAGGTGCCGAGCCACGGCATGCCTTCGACGGCATGGCCGAGCATCTGACCGAGCCGGTGCTTCATCTCGCGCGCGGCCTTGTTGGTGAAGGTCACCGACAGGATCTCGGAGGGGCGGGCGCGGCCCTGGCTCAGGATATGGGCGATGCGCGTGGTCAGCACGCGGGTCTTGCCGGTGCCGGCGCCGGCCAGCACCAGAACCGGGCCGTCCAGCGTCTCCACAGCCTCGCGCTGCTCCGGATTGAGCCCGGACAAATATTGCGGGCCCACCGAGGCCCGTGCACGCGCGGCGATGCCGCCGGCTGCGGGCTGGTGGTCGGGGACGCTCTGGGACGTGATCTTGCTCGGCTCGGTCATGCGAATCATTTGCCCCACGTTGGCACCGCGGGGTGGTGAAAGGGGAGCCTTCTTAACAGGGATTGGTCCCTATATGGGGCCGTGGACGGGGGTTTTCCACGTGCGCGGAAAGCCAATTTGTTCCTGCGGGTCAGGCGAATTTCCGGCCCCAGCGGCCCGGAACCATTGTTCCGAGTCAGCGATTGGTTCTGCAAGTGAGGCGCGTCAGCCGCGCCGATCGCAGACAGACATCGAAACAGAGGTTCGGATCATGCTTAGCTGGGTTGTGACGTTTCTGGTTATCGCCTTGATCGCCGGGATCCTGGGCTTTGGCGGCCTCGCCGGCGCATCGATCGAAATCGCCAAGATCATCTTCTTCATCGCGGTCGTGCTGTTCCTGGTCTCGGCCGTCGTTGGTCTGGCCCGCGGCCGTAACAGGGTCTAGCGCGCTTACCGCTTCGAGGGCATCGCCACGTTCCGGCCGATGCCCTCGGGCCGTGGCACCGCGCTGTGGGTCTTGACCACCGCTCCAATGCGCTCACGGATGTCTGCTGGAAAAGCCGCCACCTTTCGTGAGCCCATGTCGATGTGCAGCGACATGTTTTCGGAGGTCGCTGACAGCCAGCCTTCGGTCGCGTGCCGCAGCTCCTGGAAGGTGTGCAGCCGCTTGTCGTCGGCTTCCAGCAGCCAGACCGAGACCTGCACGGGATCGCCGAGGTGGATTTCGCGCAAGTAGCGCACGTGACATTCGGCGGTGAAGGTCGAGCCGCCGCGCTCCTTCATGTAGCCCGGCCCGATCCCGAGCGTCAGCCACATCTGATCTATCGCGCGGTCGAACATCACGTTGTAATAGGCCATGTTGAGGTGGCCGTTGTAGTCGATCCATTGCGGCTCGATCTGCATGATCGAGGCGCGGAACGGTGCGCCCTCGATCGTTGTGGCAGCAGTCTCCGGCATGTGTCCTTCCCCAGCTATGCGTCCGGTCGCTTGACTTGACCGGTGAGATGTCCTTTGCCACGGTTCGTCTCGTCGGGAGGAACGTCCGTGGGTACGACCATCACCAATAATCCGCCGCGGCCGGCGCCGAAAGCCCTCGCGAACGCGCTGGAGCAGCTTGCCGCGCGCTTCGGCAACCGCCTCATCACCTCGCAGGCCGTCCGCGAGCAGCACGGCCATACCACCACATGGATCGTGAACCAGCCGCCGGACGGCGTGGTGATGGCGCAGGAAACCGCCGACATCCAGGACGTGGTGCGGATCTGTGCGAAAAACGGCGTGCCCGTCATCGCCTTCGGCACCGGCACCTCGCTCGAGGGCCAGGTCAACGCACCCGCGGGCGGCATCTGCATCGACCTGCGCGACATGAACAAGGTGCTCGCGGTGCATGCCGAGGACCTCGACTGCGTAATCCAGCCCGGAGTCACCCGCAAGGCGCTCAACGAGCATCTGCGCGACCAGGGCCTATTCTTCCCGATCGACCCCGGCGCGGACGCCTCCCTCGGCGGCATGGCCTCGACCCGCGCCTCCGGCACCAACGCGGTGCGCTACGGCACCATGCGCGACAGTGTGCTGGCGCTGAAAGTGGTCCGCGGCGACGGCGAGATCATCACTACCGGCACGCGTGCGAAGAAATCATCCGCCGGCTACGACCTGACGCATCTGTTCGTCGGCGCCGAGGGCACGCTCGGCATCATCTCGGAACTGACCATCCGCCTGCGCGGCATCCCCGATACGATCGCGGCCGGCGCGGTGTCGTTCGAGACCGTGGACGGGGCGTGTCAGGCCGTGATCCTGGCGATCCAGACCGGCATTCCCGTGGCGCGCATCGAGTTGCTCAACGCCGCGCAGGTGCGGGCCTGCAACGCCTATTCGAAGTTGACGCTGCCGGAAACGCCGCTGCTGCTGATGGAATTCCACGGCACCGAGATCGAGGTCGGCGAGCAGTCGAAGGCCTTCGGCGAGATCGCAAAGGACTGCGGCGGGGGCGATTTCTCCTGGACCACCAAGCCGGAGGATCGCACAAAACTGTGGCAGGCGCGGCACGACGCCTATTGGTCGGTGAAGGCGCTGCGGCCGGGCGATAGCATCGGCGTGGTCGCGACCGACGTCTGCGTGCCGATCTCGCGACTCGCGGAATGCGTCGGCGAGACCGAGGAAGATCTCAAGCGGCTCAACCTGTTGTCGCCGATCGTCGGCCATGTCGGCGACGGCAATTTCCACTGCTCGCTGGTCTGCGACACCAACGATGCCGACGAGATGGCGCGCGGCGAGGAGTTCATGCATCGGCTGGTCGAGCGCGCACAGGCGATGGACGGCACCTGCACCGGCGAGCACGGCATCGGCCAAGGCAAGCAGAAATATCTTGCGGCAGAACTCGGCCCCGAGGCGATCGACGCGATGCGGGCGCTGAAAAAGGCGCTCGATCCGCAAAATATCTTCAACCCCGGCAAGATCGTTCCGGAGGCGTAGCGCGCAGGCTCACCGCCGTTTATGCTCGCTCCCTCACCACGGAGCAGGCAATGCAGTGGTTCGCCCGCAAGACGCGCCGGGACATCTGGGACGAAGCGATCGAACGGCCGCTCGGCGACATCGAGGCCGCCGAGCGCATCCGTGCGATCTGTGACGCCGCTGCCGCCAGTGCGGCAGGCAGCGCGCGCAACGACAAGCGCGACAGCGAGCGCTACGAGCGCGCGGCGAAAGTCGCGATGGAAATCGCGATGAAGATCGCGGATGGACTGATGCGCGACGACGCGGTCCGTCGCATCGTCGATCTCTGCATGAAGGCGAACGACCTCAAGACGGCGCAGATCCTGTTTCGGGCGATCCATGCCAGCTGGATCCGCGAAACGGTGCAGCGGGATCATCCGACATTGGCGCAGTGAGCGCAGTTATTTCGCCAGCCTGCGCACGGCCTCGTCGACACTGTGGAAGACGTTCTCCCGAGGCAGGGCCTCGAACAGCCTGAACCGCTCGAACGCGTCCTGCGCACGCACCGATTCCAGCCGCGCCAGCGCGACCGTGACGCCCTGTTCGCTGCACGCCCTGAACACATCGAGCAGGATCTGCGCGGCGGTGAAGTCGATCTCGACCATGCCGCTTGCCTCCAGCACCAGCAGCTGCGGCGGCGTCGCGCCGAGCACCTTGGTCACGTCGCTGCGAAAGCCGGGCGCGTTGAGGAACGACAGCGGCGCCTGCAGCCCGATCACGGCGACGCCGGCGATGCGCTCGCCCGCGATGTGCGGATGCGCCGGCCACCAGATCGTGGTGCCCGGCACGCGCTCGAACTCGACCAGCCGCGCGCGCGTCGTGCTCCAGATGCCGTGCAGCAGCGACAGCACGATGCCGAGGAACGCACCCTGCTGGATCGGCAGCACGATGATCAGTGCGGCGGTGGCGGCGATCAGCAGGAATTCGCTCGGGGATTGGCGATAGATCGTGACGATCTGCTTCACGCGGATGATGCGCAGCGCGACGAACAGCAGGATGCCGCCGAGGGCTGCGTCCGGAACGTGCTGCAGCAATCCCGTTCCAAACGCGAGCAGCGCCAGCACGATCGCAGCGGCGGCGAGACCCGCGAGCTGCGATTGTCCGCCGGTCTCGGCGACAATGCCCGTCCGCGGCGGGCTGGCATTGACCGGAAACGCGCCGAACAGGCCCGACAGCACGCTGCCGGCGCCCGCGCCGAGGAAATCGCGATCGACGTCGGCCGGCTTATCGGGATCGGACGGAAACGACCGCGTCGTCGCCGCGGTCTGCACCATCACCACGATCGTGATCACGAAGGCCAGCGGCACGAGCCGCACCCATTGCTCCGGTGCAAGGTCGGGGAAGGTCGGCCGCGGCAGCGTGCCGGGCACGCTGCCTACGACGTTGACGCCCTTGCTCTCGAGGCCGAGGGCGATTGTGGCCAAGGTCGCGGCGACGAGCCCGATCAACGCGCCCGGAATTTTTGCGCTGACCTTCTCGGAGGCGAAGACCACGGCCAGCACGCCGAAGCCGATGCACAGCGTGTAGGGATTGCTGCGGCCGAGTTCGCTTGCGAGCACGCCGATGCGATCGAGCGTCGGCCCGCCCGGCGAGTCCAGCCCCAGCACGCCCGGCAATTGCGACACGATGATGTGCACGGAGATGCCGGCGAGGAAGCCGACCATGACCGGCACAGACAGGAGATTGGCGATGCCGCCGAGGCGGAAGGCGCCGCCGGCCAGCATCATCGCGCCGACCATCAGCGCCAGCGCGATTGCGAGGCCCTGGTACTCAGGCGAGCCGGTGGCGGCCAGCGCCGCCAGTCCGCCGGCGAAGATCGGCGTGATCGTGGAATCGGCGCCGCAGGACAGGAAGCGGTTGCCGCCGAGCATCGCAAAGCCGAGCGATCCCGCCATGAAGGCGAAGAAGCCGATCTGCGGCGCGAAGCCGCCGAGCCGCGCCGTGGCCATCTGCTCGGGAATTGCGATCGCGGCCAGCGTCAGCCCCGCCATCAGGTCGCCCGGGAGAGAATAGGACGCGAGTGAGCGAAACAGCGGCCAAGCTGGCTTGGCGTGAGCGTCGTGCGGCATCGATGTGGAGTCCCCGGAAAGCCTGGCGTCAGTCGGTTAGACTACAGCATTTCCGTATCGGGAAGCGGCAGACGCAGTTTATCTCCATCCGATGGCAATGACGAAGGACAGATCTGTCCTTCGTATCTCGCGAGTGGTCTCAGTACCGGCCGCGGTCGTTGTGATAGTCGCCGCCGCGTCCGCCGCCCATTCCCATGCCGATCCCGACACCGATGCCAATGCCTTGCATGATGGCGCCGGGCGGCGGGCCTCGATCCGGTGGCGGCGCGCGCTCGTAGATCACCTCGTCAGGCGGCGGCCGGCGCGGCCTGGGCGGCGTGTCGACCACCTTGCGCTTCGGCGGCGTGTCGTCGACGCGCTTCTTGATGACAGGCGCGATCGTCGGGTTGACCGGCGTTGCCGGTGCCGAGGGCGTCGAGCACGGGCAGGTCGGCGCCATCGCGACGGCGACCGGGGCAGGAGCGGCCGCGACCACCGCAGGCAAGACGTAGTTGCGGTTCTGCACACGGAGCAGCAGCCGGCGTGCGGTCGCAGCCAGATCGCTGTTGTCCCAGTTCGCCAGATAAGCCTCGAACGAGGCGCGGGTGTTGATCGCGGTGGCGCGCTCCCACGCCAGCATCTGGCGCCGGCGCTCCACAATCGTGCGCAGGCGCGGGGTACGGGTATCCTGAGCATACAACTCGATATAGGCCTGATACGCCGGCACGGTGTCGTCGGTGATCACCATCTCATAGGCGACCATGGCCGGCTTGCCCTGCAAATCCTTGCGCCAGTCCTCGAGGCTGCGCGTGCCGCTCGCAAGTGCCATGGAGGATGCGCCAGGAAGCGCAGCCTGACTGCCGCTACTGTCGCCGCCGAAGAACTTGAAGTCGGTCGTCAGCGACGAGCTCTCCCAGGGGATCTGGCGTCCGTCGGTCGATTGCGCCACGGCGACGCGAATGCGTTTGAACACTTCCTCGATCGGCAGATTGGGCTGCTTGGCGACGGTCAGCGCCGCGGTGGTGTAGGGGCTGTCGATGCCGGAGCCATCCTCGGCTTCGGAGCCCGGCGAGGTCGAATAGGAAATGAAGGAGCCCGGCGCGCCGGCCTTGGTGTCGACGATCGCAAGCCCGTGTCCGGCGCCGCTGAGCGCCGGGAACGGGTTGTTGCGGCAGGCATCGAGCATGAAGATGCGGGCTCGTGTCGGCACCGCGCCGAGCGTGTTGAGCAAATCGTTCAGTCGTACGCCCTGCAGCGGAATGTCGGCTTCGCGCTTGGGGTCGAGATCGACGGGAACGAGATAGTTCTCGCCGTCGATCTGGAGGCCGTGGCCGGCATAGAACACCAGCGCGACGGTGTCGGCGCCGCTGGCGCTGACCTTGCCGGCGAAATCCGAGATCGCCTGACGCATGTCGTTCTGCGCCAGATTGGATGCCGTGGTGACGGTGAAGCCGGCATTGCCGAGCAACTCCGTCATGCCCTTGGCATCGTTGGCTGCGTTGGGCAGTTCCGGCACGGTACGATAGGCCGATTGACCGATCACGAGTGCGAGCCGCGCTTCGGCCGCCGCGTCCGTGGGCGTCGTCAATTGCGTGAGCGCGAGAAGACCGGATGCAAGAAACAAATTGCGAAGAACTGGACGGCGCATGGTGTCACCTCCATCGGCAATGCGCGCGATGATGTCACCTTTTCTAGGTGGCCGCCATGCGTCTGTCTGTGCACTGGATCACGTTGAGCTGCGGCAAAATGGGGCAGGAGGTCTGCCAGAGCCAGTGCGGCATCGTTCTGGCGCCATCCATGTGAATTGCGCATTGATCCATGCGCCAATTAGATTGATTGCCGATGCCGCGCGAAAGCATCCTCTCGCACAATGGGCCCGATACCGGTCTAAGCGAGAATCCCGCAAAAAACAGGGCTGTTTCGCCACGCGCTAATGCCGTCGATCCTCGCGACGCGCCGCTTTGCAACGGCCGGCCGCAAGCCTTGCCTGCGCCGTCGCTTTGGCCATACAGTCCGCGCAACGGGCTGCGGCAACGACCGTAGCTCGAAAAATAATAATTGGGGAGAAACCGCATTATGTCCATCGTGCCCGTGAACCGTCGCGCGTTCATCAAGTCGTCGACGGGACTTGCCGCCGGCCTCGTGTTCTCCCCCGCACTCATCGGCCGCGCCGAAGCCGCGACCTTGAAGCTGAAATGCTCCTCCTCGCTGCCGAACGATCCCAAATTCGCCAACGGCCGCGTCTATTACGACAATCTCGTGAAGAACCTGAAGGCGAACGGCCTCGGTGAACAGGTCGAGGTCGCGTTCTTTCCCGACAACCAATTGGGTCAGGAAATCGACGTCATCAACTCGGTGAAGCTCGGCGTCATCGATCTCATGGTCTCGGGCTCGTCGATCTCGGCCAATCTGGTGCCGCTGGTCGGGACCTTCGATCTCGGCTTCCTGTTCTCGAGCTTCCCGCAGCAGACCAAAGCGTTCGATTCGGGCGCCGCCAAGCCGATCGAGGACGCGCTGCTCAAGGGCAGCAACATTCGCATCATCGCCTGGGCGTATAATTTCGGCTCGCGCAGCGTGCTGGCGCGGAAGCCGGTGAAGACGCCGGAAGATCTCGCCGGTCTCAAGATCCGCACCCTGCCGAACCCCGTCATCACGGAATGCCTGCGCCTGATGGGCGCCGCCGCGACGCCGCTGGCGTTTGGCGAAATCTACACGGCCTTGCAGGCCGGCGTGCTGGACGGGCTGGAGCACGATCCGCCGACCATCCTGGCGAGCAAGTTCTTCGAAACGGCGAAATTCTATTCACTGACGCAGCACAATTTCTCGCCGCTCGCGATCTATTTCAGCGACACGACCTACAATCGCATGGATCCGAAGCTGCGCGAGGGTTTCCTCGACGCCGCGAAGAAGGCTGCGGCCGACACGCGCACCCACGGGCTTGCGGTCGAGAAGGAGGCGCTGTCGGCCTTGACCGAAAAGGGCGTGACGGTGGCCGAATGCGACCGCGAGGCGTTCAAAAAGCGCGTCGCGCCGCAGATCGAGAACTTCATGAAGGCGCGGCCGGACTCCAAGGCGGTCATCGACATCATCCGCGCCACGCAGGCCTGACGTGGCAATGACAGCTGCCGTACCTCTCTCGGGCGGCCGCCACGGGAGCATCGCCCTGCTGCTTCGCGTCAGCGACGCGATCGCGGCCATTCTGCTGGCCGCGGATCTCGTCGTCGTCTGCGGTTCCGTGCTGCTGCGCTTCTGCTTCAACGCGCCGGTGGAGTGGTCCGACGACGTCGCGCGCGGCCTGATGGTCGGCTCGGCTTTTTTCGGCGCGGCGAGTGCGCTCGCGCGCGGCGAGAATGTCGGCGTCTCCTTCTTCCGCGACTTGGCTCCGGTACGGCTGCGCGCGCTGGTCGATGCCGCGAGTGCGCTGCTGGTGGTGCTGATCTCGGCCTACGTCGCCTACAACGCCATCAAGCTCGGCTCGTTGACGGCGGGCCAGACCACCGGATCCGGCTTGCCGCTGGAGCTGACCTTCTACCCGATGGGCGCCGGCGCGCTGTTCATGACGGTGTTCGCGATCGACCAGCTCTGCGCCAGGCCGCTCCCTGATATCGTCAGAGGCCTCGTTGCGGTCGCCGTCGTGACCGGCCTCTATCTCGCTTGGGATTATCTGTCGCCCGCCACGGTGCCGTCGGCGGGCACGCTGATGCTGATCGGTTTCTTCGCGACGTTGGTCGGCGGCTTGCCGATCGGTTTTGCGCTGGCGCTGGCCGCGCTGATCTTCATCTGGGTCGAGGGCGCGCTGCCCGGCGTGATCTTCGCCCAGCAAATGGCGCGCGGCATCGACAATTTCGTGCTGCTCGCGATTCCGTTCTTCATTCTCGTCGGCTACCTCATGGAAGCCAACGGCATGTCGGTGCGGCTGATCGAGCTGTTGCAGCGCGGGGTCGGGCGCATGCGCGGCGGTTTGAACGTCGTGATGGTGGCCTCGATGGTGCTGTTCTCCGGCATCTCCGGTTCGAAGATGGCCGACGTCGCGGCGGTCGGCTCCGTGCTGATTCCGGCCGCGCGCCGCTCCAAGCAGAATCCGGGCGGCGCCGTGGCGCTGCTCGCGGCCTCCGCGGTGATGGCGGAGACCATTCCGCCCTGCATCAATTTGATCATCCTGGGCTTCGTCGCGAATTTGTCGATCGGCGGGCTGTTCGTTGCAGGGCTGTTGCCCGCGGCGCTGATGGCGCTGGCCTTGATCGCCGTCTCCATCATCTTCGGCAAGACTCCAACGGAGACTCCAACTGAGACTCCGGCTGATGTCGAGGACATCGCGCCGCAGATGCCGGTGTCGGGCCTGTGGAGCGGCGCGATCGCCTCGTTCGGCCTGATCTTCATGATCTTCTTCGGCTTCAAGAGCGGATTTGCCACCGCCACGGAGATCTCGGCCTTTGCCGTGGCTTATGCACTCGTTGTCGGCAGCGTGGTGTTCCGCGAGCTCAGCTTCACATCGGCCGCGTACAGTTTTGTGCAGGGCGCGACGCGCGCGGGGCTCGTGCTGTTCATCGTCGCGGCGGCGCAATCGCTGGCGTTCACGCTGACCTTGCAGCAGGTGCCGCATGCGGTCGGCGATTTCATGCTGGGATTGTCCAAGACATCAGGCACCTGGCTGTTCATCCTGCTCGCGATCGGTGTGCTGATCGTGATGGGCTCGGTGCTGGAGGGCGCGGCCGCGCTGATCATCTTCGGGCCGTTGCTGCTGCCGGTGGCCGTGCAGCTCGGCATCGATCCCCTGCATTTCGGCGTGGTGCTCGTGATCGCGATGGGCATCGGCCTGTTCGCGCCGCCGCTCGGGCTCGGGCTTTACGGCGCCTGCCTGATCGGCAATGTGCCGATCGAGCAGACGGTGAAGCCGATCATGGGCTATCTCGGCCTGTTGTTCCTTTGCCTGCTCGTGATCGCGTTCGTGCCATGGCTCAGCACGGCATTGCCGCGCGCGTTCGGCTACTGAAGGAGTCTTGCCGTGAAAGTCCTGCTGGCCCACACGCCGGAGATGCGTCGCAATTACTACGGCGATCGCAGCCTGAACGGTTTGCGCGCGACTGCCGAGGTGGTCCTGCACGAGAGCGATGAGACGCTGGTCTCAACCAGCCTCGTGCGCGCTGCGCAAGATGTCGACATCATCGTGGCCGACCGCATGACCGAGGGACGCGGCGAGATCTTTGCGCAACTGCCGCGCCTGCGCGCCTTCGTCCGCTGCGCCGTCGACATCCGCAACGTCGATGTCGAGGCCGCCTCCAACGCCGGTGTGCTCGTGACCCGCGCCGGGCCCGGCTTCGTGCAAGCCGTTGCCGAGCTCGCGCTCGGCTTCATGGTCGATCTCTCCCGCGGCGTATCCCGGGCGACGGCCGACTACCAGGCAGGCCGCAACCCGGAAGCGCGGATGGGACGTCAGCTCGCCGGCAGCAAGATCGGCATCATCGGCTATGGCAGCATCGGGCGCTATCTCGCCGACATCGCCAAGGTGATGCGCATGGAGGTGCTTGTCGCAGATCCCTTTGCGACCGTGAGCGACAGCGCCATCCGGCAGGTCAGCCTCGACGAGCTCCTCGCCGCGTCCGACTATGTCGTCTGCCTTGCCATCGCCAATGAGCAGACCGAAAATTTGATCGGCGAGGCGGCGCTGGCGCGCATGCAGAAGCATGCCGTCTTCATCAATCTCTCGCGCGGCAATCTCGTCGACGAAGCGGCGCTCGCGAAGGCGCTGCTCGAGAATCGTATCGCGGGTGCCGCGATGGATGTCGGCCGCGCGCCCGACCAGATGCCAAGCCCGGAGCTTGCGAAACTTCCCAACGTCATCGCGACACCGCATGTTGGCGGACTGACGCCGCAGGCCATCGAATATCAGTCGCTGGAAACCGTGCGCCAGGTCGAGGCCATCGTCAAAGGCGAGATCCCGCAAGGCGCCGTCAACGCAGACCGCTGGACGCGTCGGCCCTGATCCGGCTCTACAGCCGGTCGACTGCTTTGAACGTCCCGTCCTTCTGGATCACCGTCAAAAACACCTTCGGTGGCGCGTCGAGCATGCGCATGCCGACGGTGACGGTGCTGCCGCTGATGTCGAAGCGGCCGACATCGTTGATGGCGCGCAGCAGGCTCGCGCGCGTCGGTTGCGCTCCGGCCTGTTCCAGCGCCGCGGCCGCGAGACGGCCGGCGATATAGCCTTCGAGCGAGACGAAGCTCGGTGTCAGCGCCGGGTCGAACGCGGTCTGCGCGGCCTGGTAGTCGGCGACCAGTTTGAGCGAGCGGTCCCAGGGAAACGGCACGACCTGGGTGACGACGACGCCTTCGCCCTCGGGGCCGAGCTCGCGGGCGAGCGCCACGGCGCCGACGAAGGAGATGTTGACGAAGGTCGGACGAGCGCCGCTGCGGTGCGCGAGCTTGATGAACTCCGCGCAGGGACCGTAGGTCCCGACCATGACGATCGCCTCGGGTTCGACGCGCTTGATCGTACGCCAGGCGGAAGCGACCGCGCGGGTGTTGCGCTCGAAGGTGCCTTCGGCGGCGAGCTCGAGGCCCCGCCTGGCAAGCGCGCGCTTCACGCCGGTAAGACCGTCGCGCCCGAAGGAATCGTCCTGGTAGAAAATGGCGATGCGGGTGAAATGGCGATCCTCCGTGAGGTGCTTGACCCACGCCTCGGCCTCGGCGCCATAGCTCGCACGGATGTTGACCACGTTCGCAAGCTCGAGGTCGCGCAAGAACTCGGCGCCGCTGAACGGACCGATGAAGGGCACGTTCCTGGCGCTGGTGATCGGTATCGTCGCCACCGCGGTCGGCGTGCCCACCGCGCCGATCAGCGCGAACACCTTGTCGTCCTCGATCAGCCGCAGCGTCTGCGCCACCGAGCGGTCGGGATCGTAGCCGTCGTCGCGGCTGATGAGCTGGAGCTTGCGGCCGTGGACGCCGCCTTTGGTGTTGATCTCGGTGAAGGCTGCGACGATGCCCTGGCGCATCCGCTGTCCGAGTGTGGAGGAGGGACCCTCGAGTGCTGCGGCCTGGCCGAACAGGATCGCATCCTCGCTGACGCCGATCTCGTCGGCCTTCGCCGGCAGCATGGTTGCTGCCAGGAGGGCGACGGTGATGACGATGGATGTCGCAGATCGAGATCGATACATCAAAAAAGTCTACGGGTGCGGGGAGTGGTTTCGGGTAAAGCTATCGCCGCGGGATGAATCGCCGATGTATCGGCGGCTCCGTACTACTCCGGGGAAAACCGGCAACTTATTTCGACAGAGCCCGCATCATCCTGCACTTCATTAACTAAGCCGGCTAATGCAGAAAAGCCGCGTTCCGAAATTGTGCAGTTCTTAACCGCGGTCCTGTTCCGATAGTGGCTCCGGCGGCTCAACCAGAGGTTCGGTTGGCCGGGAGAGGGGACGGCGGTTTCTGCAATGGGCGGTCGGGATCAGAACGATCAGGATCGGGGACGTATGACCGGATGGTGGCGTGCAGCGCCCCTGCTCGGGCTCTATCGCCCTGCGCTCGTCGCCGCCGGCGTTGGTCTTCTGTTCTCGGTCGCGGGTGCGGCCGCCGTGGCGCGATGGGAAGGCCGCGTCAACAAGATCGAGTTCGAAAACGCGGCCGAGACCGAAGTGATCGTCATGCAGAACGGCATGGGCGAGTACATTTCCAGGCTCGTCGCGCTGCGCACGCTGTTCGAATCGACCAACCAGGAGATCACCCGCAGCGAATTCGAGACCTTCAGCGCCCGCCTGTTCGAGCGCCATCCCGGCATGCTGCGCATCTCCTGGGTGCCGCGCGTGAACCGCAAGGAGCGCGCCGAATACGAGGCCGCGGCGATCACGGACGGCGTGTCCGGCTATCGCATCAAGTCGCTCCAGGGCGATGCGTTCGCGACCGCGCCGCAGAGCGACGAATATTTTCCGGTGCTCTACTCGACCCAGCCGAAGACATCTCCGGTCTACGGCATGGACTACGCGACCATTCCGGAGCGCCGCGCGATCCTCGAGCGCGCACGCGACACCGACCGCGTCTCGGCCATTCGCACCCGCCTCTACGAGCCCAAGGCGGGCGGCCGGTTGCCCGACGTCCTCGTCGCCATTCCCGTCTACGCCAAGGGCACGTCGCGCGACACAGTCGTGGACCGGCGCCGCAATCTCGCCGGCTTCGTCGTCGGCGTCTTCGACCTGCCGCTGCTGATCCAGTCCATTCGCGCGACCACCGGGGCAAGCCCCGCGGTCAGCGTCAACGTCTATCCGCCGTTTACGGCGCAGATCGTCGGCCTGGAGGACATGCTGCCGGATTATTCGTCGGCCGCGACGGCGCCGCAGTCGATGCGGGACGTCGCGCGGACCCTGCACTGGTCGGGCAATCTCAAGATCGGCGCCATGGATTGGCAGGTGCGGGCGGTTCCAGCTGCCGGCGGTCCGCTGGAGACGACTTACGATCGCGCGGGCGCGGTGCTGATCGTCGGCATGCTGCTGACGCTGTCGCTTTCGACCTATCTCATGCTCGCAAGCCGCAATTCGCAGCGGCTGTCGCTGGCGAACCGGCGGGTGCTCGAACTCGCCCAGACCGACATCCTGACCGGATTGCCGAACCGCGCCTTCTTCCTCGCCCGGCTCGACGAGCTCAATGGCCGTTTGATGGACGCCGGTCCGACCTTCTCGATCCTGATGCTCGACCTTGACCGCTTCAAGAACGTCAACGACTCGCTCGGTCACGGTGCGGGCGATGCGCTGCTGCGTCAGGTCGCACAGCGGCTGAAATCCGCGCTGCGCGCCAGCGACGTGCTGGCCCGGCTCGGCGGTGACGAATTCGCCATCATCCAGGAAGCTTGCGAGGATCAGCGCGTCTGCTCGACCGAACTGGCGGGGCGGATTGCCAAGCTCGTCGCCGAGCCGTTCCTTCTTCCCGGACATCGCGTCGAGATCGGCACCAGCATCGGCATTGCGATCGCGCCCGATCACGGCATCGATCAGGAGCAGCTGCTGAAGAAGGCCGACCTTGCGCTGTACCGCTCGAAATCATCGGGCCGCAACTGCTTCACCATCTACGACAAGGCGATGTCGGCCGAACTCGAGGCGCGCAGCACGTTGGAAGGCGATTTGCGCGACGCCATCGCGCGGTGCCAGCTCGAGGTGCACTACCAGCCCTTCGTCGACGCCCTCAGCGGCGCGCGGCGCGGCTTTGAGGCGTTGGTGCGCTGGCGGCATCCGACGCGCGGCTTGATTCCGCCGGACCAGTTCATCCCGCTTGCGGAGGAGACCGGGCTGATCGTGCCGCTCGGCGAATTCGTGCTGCGGCGCGCCTGCGCGGACGCGGCCGGCTGGCCGTCCGAGCTCGCGGTCGCCGTCAACCTGTCGCCGATCCAGTTCAAGGAGGCCGAGCTGTTCGAGATGATCAGCGCGGCGCTCGCGGATTCCGGGTTGCCGCCGCAGCGGCTGGAGATCGAGATCACGGAATCCGTGCTGCTGGAACGCGGCGTCGAGAACCACGCCTTCATGGAGCGGCTGAAGAGCATCGGCATCGCGCTCGCGCTCGACGATTTCGGCACCGGCTATTCGTCGCTCAGCTATCTGACCGCGTTCCCGTTCGACAAGATCAAGATCGACAAATCGTTCATCCGCAACCTCACGCATCAGCCGCGCAGCTCGGCCATCATCTCCTCGATCGTGACGCTGGCGCGCGGGCTGGACATGTCGGTTACCGCCGAAGGCGTCGAGACCCGCGAGGAATACGAACGACTGAAGGCGCTCGGCGTCAATTTCGCGCAAGGCTATCTGTTCGGCCGCCCGCACCCAATCGAACGGATTCTGTTCGACGTGCCCGTCAAACCGTCCCAACGCGACGCCGCCTGAGCGCGCGCACAAGCATCGCTCAACGGGCATGCGCGAAAAGCGCTTGACCCGGGCAGCCCCGGATGGTCGGAAGGACCGTCCAGGGATGAAACACACAATGCGGCTTCCGTTCTTCTACGGCTGGGTCGTGGTCGCGGTGACCTTCGTCACCATGGCCATCGGCGTCAACGCGCGCACCGCCTTCTCGCTGTTCTTTCCTCCCATCATCTCCGAGTTCGGCTGGGAGCGCGGCGTCACCGCGGGCGCCTTTTCCTTTGGCTTCGTGGTGTCGGGCATGGTCAGCCCGCTGATCGGCCGGCTGATGGACCGCGCCGGACCGCGCGCGGTGATGGAGCTCGGCGTCGTTCTGATGGGTGGCGGGCTGCTGCTCGCGCCGCTCACGAGCCAGCCATGGCATCTCTATCTCACCATCGGCGTCATGGTCGGCGCCGGCTCGGTGTGTCTCGGTTATTCCGGCCAGTCGCTGTTCCTGCCGAACTGGTTCATCCGCACGCGCGGCCTCGCCATCGGCATCGCCTTCGCCGGGGTCGGCATCGGTTCGGTGACGCTGCTGCCGTGGGTGCAGCACATGATCGAAGGAACCGGCTGGCGCACCGCCTGCACGGCGATGGGCCTGATGATCCTGATCGTGCTGGCGCCGATCAATCTGTTCCTGCACAGGCGCCCCGAGGACATCGGCCTGCGGCCCGACGGCGATGCGGCTCCGGCCGCAGGCGCTGCAAAACCCGCCTCCAACATCGTCGATCCCGTCTGGGCCGGGACCGAATGGACACTCCGGAAAGCGGTCGCCACGACGCGGTTCTGGTGGATCGCGCTCGGCTATTTCTGCGGCCTCTACATCTGGTACGCGGTGCAGGTGCACCAGACCAAATTCCTGCTCGACATCGGCTTCAGCCCGGGTGTTGCGGTGTGGGCACTCGGCATCGTCAGCCTGCTCGGTATTCCCGGCCAGATCCTGCTCGGCCATGTCTCCGACCGGATCGGGCGGGAATGGGTGTGGGCGATCAGCTGCGCCGGTTTTGCGATCTCTTTCGCGGCGCTGATGGCCCTCAAATTCCAACCGTCATTGTGGCTGGTCTACCTCATGGTGTTCACGCAAGGCGCGCTCGGCTACGGCCTGACCTCGATCATGGGCGCAGTGGTGTTCGAGATTTTTCAGGGCAAGCACCAGGGCAGCATTTTCGGCACGATCATGCTGGCGGCATTGGCCGGCGGCGCCGCCGGACCCTGGGTCACCGGCTTGCTTTACGATCGGGCCGGCGACTACACGCTCGCCTTTGGCGTTGCCATCATCGTGAGCGGATTGTCGGCGCTCTCGATCTGGCGAGCCGCGCCGCGCAAGGTGCGCGCCGTCGCCGGCAAGCTTCCGGTGGGCGCCGTCGCCGAATAGGTTCCGTACGCAGCGGATTACCTTCGCGTCTTTTGCCGAACGTTAAGCATGTCGCATCTTGGCGCGGTGCGACCTGGCTGCAAAAACGTCTTGGACACCATCGCGGCGCTAGCCTCGGTTGCCATATCTTCCCGATGCCTCCGGGTCTAGCGATGTCCGCCTCCGATTGTGCCATGATAGAAACTCCGGAAGTGCTGTTGGCCGCGCTCGAACGCGCCGAAGAGGGCATCGTCATCGTCGACAGCGCGCATCGCATCACGCATTTCAATGCCGGTGCAGAGCGGATCTGGAATCTCGCACGCGCTGATGTGCTCGGCCACGACGCCGAAATTCTCACCCTCAAATGCCTTCAGGCCGAACCGTGTGCGGAGTTCCGGGACGAGATCAGCCTGGTGCGCCGTGACGGCAGCCGGATCCGCGCGGCCATCTCGCTTTCATCCATTGCAAGTGGCGGCATTGCCTATCGCATCGTGTTCGCGCGCGACGTCACCGCGGACGCCGAACGCCGCGTCAGGATCCGGCTTCTCAACGCCGTCTCCGACCAGACCAACCGCGCGGTGCTCATCACCGATACCGACCAGAACATCGTCTACGTCAATTCCGCCTTCACGACGCTGTTCGGCTACACCAGCGAAGAAGCCGAGGGCCGCCGTGCGAGGGGGTTGATCGCCGGCCGCCACACCGATCGCAAGGCTGTTGCGAAACTCGTCAAGCGCCTGATGCATGGCGGCCACCGCGGCGAGATCGAGATGCTCGCCTATGACAAGGACGGCGAGGAGATCTGGGTCTGCGCCCGCATCGATGCCTTCCGCGACAAGAAAGGCCAGGTCAAGCACTTCTTCGCGCTGCTCGAGGATATCACCGAGACCAAGCAGTTGCGATCGCTGCAGCAGCTCATCATGGGCGCGCTCGCCGACGAGGTCCCGATCGGCGAGATCGCCGACCGGCTGTGCCGCCGTGTCGAGCAGATCGCGCCCGACGTCGTCTGTTCGCTGCTGCACATCGATGCCGCGGGCCTGATCCATCCGCTCGGCGGCCCAAGCCTGCCCGAGGACTATTCCCGCGCACTGGACGGCGTTGCCATCGGCCCCAATGTCGGCTCGTGCGGGACCGCGGCGTTCTACGGCGAGCCGGTGCTGGCGACCGATCTGGAGACCGACCCGCGCTGGCAGCCCTACAAGGCGATGCCGCTCGCGATTGGCCTGCGTGCATGCTGGTCGACGCCGGTCAAGGCCAAGGACGGACGGGTCATCGCCACCTTCGCCTTCTACTACCGGGAGCCGCGCGCGCCGAGCAATTGGCACCGCCGCATCGTCGAGGCCTGCGTCAATCTCGGCGCCTTCGCGATCGAGCGCAAGGAAGCGCGCGCCGAGATCGCGCGGCTCGCCTATCACGACATCCTCACCGGCCTGCCGAACCGCGCGCAATTGCGGCGCCTGATCACCACCGCCATCGATGCCTGCCCGACCGGCAGCCACGTCGCGCTGGCCTTCCTCGACGTCGATCATTTCAAGGACGTCAACGACACGCTCGGTCATGCCGCCGGCGACGAGCTCCTGATCCAGCTGGCGCAGCGCCTGCGCGAGCAGATCGGACCCGAGGACATGCTGGGGCGGCTCGGCGGCGACGAGTTCGTGATCCTGCTGCCGCGACGCAACGCCGAGGGTGCCGAGCGCGTCGCGGCCGGAATCACCGAAGCGCTGGCGGCGCCGCTGCGGCTCGGCTCCAGGCAGTTGCAGATGTCGGCGAGCATCGGCGTCAGCCTCTATCCCGATCATGCCACCGACATCGACACCCTGATGCAGCAGGCGGACGCGGCCATGTACATGGCCAAGCAGGCCGGCCGCTCGACCCATCGCCTGTTCAGCGCCGAGATGAACGGGCTCACCGAGCAGCGGCTGGCCTTGATTGCGGCGCTGCGCCGCGCCATCGCCGAGGGCGCGCTGACCCTCCGGTATCAGCCGCAGATCCGCAGCTGCGACGGCGCGATCCATGGCGTCGAGGCGCTGGCGCGCTGGCACGATGCCGAGCTCGGCGATGTCTCGCCGGCAAAATTCATCCCGCTCGCCGAAGAGTGCGGCCTGATCGAGCAGATCGGTCTGTGGTCGGTGCGCGAGGCCTGTCGGCAGATGGCGAGCTGGCGCCGCGCCGGGCTCGAGATTCCATCCGTGTCGGTGAACCTGTCGCCGATCAATTTTCGCAACGTCACGCTGGCCGCGCGGCTCAAGGACATCCTCGCCGAATACGACCTGCCGGCGGACGCGCTGATGCTCGAGATCACCGAGGGCGCGTTCATGCAGGACAGCGTCGCCGCGCTCGAGACGATGAACGCGATCCGGGAGCTCGGCGTCGGGCTTTCCGTGGACGATTTCGGCACCGGCTATTCCAGCCTCAGCCGGCTCGCCCATCTGCCGATCCGCGAGCTCAAGATCGACCGCAGCTTCATGCACGACATCGAGCGTGACGCCGGTGCGCTTGCGATCGCCACCGCCGTGGTGCGCGTCGGGCAGGGCCTCGGCATGACCGTCGTCGGCGAAGGCGTCGAGACCCAGGCGCAGCGCAAGGTGCTGGCCGAACTCGGCTGCGACGTCGTGCAGGGTTTTCTTTACGCGCCCGCGCTCGCGCCCGTCGCCTTCGAGCGCTGGCTGATCGAGCACTGCGCCGAGCAGGCGCGGGCGATGCTGGCTCGTCTCGACATTGCACCGACCGGCGCGACCGCGGTGAAGCGGTCGGCGTAGAAGCGACTTTTGGCCGGTGATGTCCGGGCTCAGGCATCCGGTTGCAGGAACGTGCCGTATTGCCTGGTCGCGGCGACCGCGGCTGCGGCCTGTCCGATCATCCGCATTGCTGCCATCATCGGCCATGGCCCAAGACTGACCCGCCGAACGCCGACGCGAGCCAGATCCGGAAGTGCGGGAACGCCTTGCGTCACCATGATGTTGACCGGCAGAGGCGTGAGCTGAACGAACTTCTCAATGAGCGCGAGGTCGGTGAGGCCGGGCACGAAAATTCCGTCGGCCCCCGCCTCGGCATAGACCTTCGCCCGGCTTGCCGCTTCATTCATGCACTCGTCCGGCGATCCGAATTTGAGCAGAAACGGATCCGTTCTCGCATTGATGAACAGCTGAAGTCCCAGATCTTTCGCGGCATCCCGCACGGCCTTGATCTTGGCGGCATGGCGTTCGGGATTGACGAGCTGCCGCTTTCCCCCTGATAGCCCATCCTCGATATTGATGCCGACGGCGCCGGCTTTCAAAATCTCGGTGGCCGATCTGGCGGCGGCCTCCGGGGTGTCGCCATATCCGGCCTCCAGATCGATTGAGACTGGAACAGACACGGCCGCGCTCATCCGCGACACCAGGCCGGTCACAATGTCGAGCGGGACATTTTCTCCGTCGGCGTATCCAAGTGCAGAGGCGACCGCACCGCTGCTGGTCGCGATGGCCGGAGAGGTCTTCGCGATAGCTTTGGCAGTGGCGGCGTCCCAGGCGTTGAACAGGATGAGCGGATCGCCCTTCCTGTGAAGGGCATGAAACGTCTCGGAATATTGCTGTTGTGTCTTGGCGTCCATTGCGCGCACTCCGGATTAGAAAACTCAAAGGATGTTGTGGGCCACCGCCCCCTGCGTTCAGTCAGGCGCGTGCGTCTTGAACCAGTCCATGATCAGGCCGGTGACTTCTTCCTCACGCTCGAGGTGCGGGAAGTGCCCGACATCGGGCAGGACAATCCGCTTGTGCGGCCCCTTGAACAGCGGCTCCTCCTTGACCGAGTACCTCGCTGTCGGATCGTTGCTGCCATAGATCGTCAGCGTCGGCGTGTGCATGTCATTGATCGGCAGCCGGCGCGCGAGCCCCGCATCGGTCAGGCCTCCGTAATATTTAAGCGCCGCGGCCATCGTGCCGGGCGAGCTGAGCGTCTCCTTGATCGAACGGATGTGCTCGGCATTGTTGAATGTCGGCGACCACAGCTTCCAGAGATAGTCGACGAAGGGAAGTCCCTCGGTACTGACCGCGGATACGGCGCCGGGAAGCTGGAAGAAATAGACATGGAAGACGGCTCGAACGAGCTCCGGATCCCGTCTGATGCTCGAAATTGTAATCGGATGTGCGGTGTTCATGACCACGGCGGCCTTGATTGCAGATGGGGCCGTGGCCAGCGCCTGAAAGGTCGAGGTGCCGCCCCAATCCATGCCGACGACGCGCGCCTGTCCGTCGTCGCTCAGCGCCGCGATAAGGGCTTCAAGATCCTTGCCCAGTGCGATCGGATCGAAAACGCCGTCCGCCGGAATCTCGGTCGGCGCATAGCCGCGCAGGAAGGGCGCGACCGCACGATATCCTGCATCCGCGAAGACCTGCAGCTGCTTTCGATAGGACCAGGCATTATCGGGAAAGCCGTGCAGGAACATGACCAGGGGGCCGTCGCCCTGTTCGAGATAGGCGAAGCGCACGCCGTTGGCCTGCACGTATTTCAAGGCGGGTTCAATGCCTCTCGTATTCGCTAGTCGTGCCGCGCTCCCAGTATTCATCGTCATTCTCCATGTCATCGTAGCCTGCCAGTAGAAAATATGTGCGGAGCGCACATATTCGTCAAGTTGTTTTTTGTGCGCTACGCACATATTGTCCGGCGCATGGAAAACGGAATCGCAAATTTGCTGGGGGCGCTCTCGCTCGCCGTCATGGATCGGATCGAGCAGGGTGCGCGCGAGGTCATCGGCCGCGGCGGCGAGACGCCTGCTGCCCTGGTCGTCATCGGCTATGGCCAGGGCATGACCAACGACAAGCTGCGGCGGATCCTCGGCTTGTCGCATTCGGGAACGGTCCGGCTGGTGGACCGTCTGGTGTCGGATCGGCTGGTCGAACGTCGGCCCGGACAGGACGGCCGCGAGGTTGCTCTGCACCTGACGGCGAAGGGCGCCGCAACCCGCAACGATTTGATGAATTCGCGAATTTCGGCCGTCGCGTCGCTTCTGGATGTGCTGTCGCCGGCTGAAACGAAACGACTCGAAACGCTGCTCCATGAGTTGTTGGCCCGGCAGGATACGTCCGAGATGGATCGCTTCACGATCTGCCGCATGTGCGACGACAGCGTTTGCACGAATTGCCCGTTGCCCACGGACAAGGGCAAGCGCGCTCGCTAGCGGGCGGGCTCGCGATTCGCTCGCAAACAACCTCCTGTTAATGCTCTGGTGATCAGTTGATTGACTGGTGATGTGATCCGCCCTGTTCACTGGCCGCACCCAGCCCCGGAGCCCCCGTCAATGGACCCCATCCCGCACGCCCTCAAGCCGCTCGATCGGATCACGCTTTCCGAACTGCTGGGTGCGCTGAGCCACGCGCTCGATCTCTCGGAGGGGCAACCGGCCGGACATTGCGTGAGGTGCAGCCGCATCGGCGTCTTGATCGGCAGGGAGATCGGCCTCGGCGAGGACGAGATAGTCGAACTTTACTACGCACTGTTGCTGAAGGATCTTGGCTGCAGCAGCAACGCCGCGCGCATCTGCGAGCTGTATCTGACCGATGATCTCTCCTTCAAGCAGGACTTCAAGCTCATTGACGGCAGCCTGCCTCAGGCGCTGCGCTTCGTGCTGGGCCATACCGGGCTGAAAGCCGGCCTGGCCGAACGGTTTCGCGCCATCGTCAACATCTTCCAGAACGGCGGCGAGATCGCTCGCGAACTGATCGAGACGCGATGCCATCGCGGTGCCGACATCGCCCGCAAAATGCGCTTCTCCGAACCGGTCGCGGAGGGCATCAAGAATCTCGATGAGCATTGGGATGGCGGCGGCAAGCCGCTCGGTCTTCGCGGCGCGGCCATCCCGCTTTATTCTCGCCTCGCGTTGTTGGCCCAGGTGGTCGATGTGTTCTACATCGCGAACGGTCCCGAAGCCGCCCTTCGTGAGGCCCGGAATCGAGCCGGCACCTGGTTCGATCCAGACCTGGTCGCCGCATTTGAGCGCATCGCGTCGCAGCCTGGATTCTGGGACATGCTTGGCACTGAAGATGGGACCGAAACTGTGCCTCTGCAGCCGCAGCAGGCGAGCGTGCCGGTGGATGAGGATTATCTGGATGACATCGCAGCTGCCTTTGCCCAGGTGGTTGATTCCAAAAGCCCCTACACCAGCGGCCACAGCGAGCGCGTCACGCTCTTTACCGACATGATCGCGGAGCAGCTGGAGTTCGCTGCTGAGCGGCGACGCTGGCTCAAGCGTGCCGCGCTGTTGCACGACATTGGGAAGCTCGGCGTCAGCAACGCAATCCTGGACAAGCCGGGTAAGCTTGACGACCACGAATGGGAGATCATGCGCAAGCATTCAGCGCATTCGGAAGCGATCCTGTCGCGCATCGGCGCGTTTGGCGATCTCGCTCCGATCGCCGGGGCGCATCACGAGCGGCTGGACGGCAAAGGCTATCCTCGTGGGCTCGCGGGAGACCAGATCTGCCTGGACACCCGTATCATCACGACCGCGGATATCTTCGATGCGCTGACCGCGGAGCGGCCGTATCGGGCCGCGATGCCAGTGACGAAAGCCCTTGCGATCATGTCGGGGATGATCGGCACCCAGATCGACGCGGACTGCTTTGCGGCTCTTCGTCGGGCCCTTGGACGGGTCGACGAGACGCTGGCGGCGTGACGAGGGTCCGACGCCGTCATCCGGCTTGCAACGTCTGGTGCGCCGACACCGGGCGCAATGCGCGTTCGCGTTGCGGAAAGGAACGTCCGGCGTTTCTCCACGTTGTTGGTCGTTCAGCACAACCCGGGCCATACGATGAAGAAGATCGCCACCATCCTTGTGATGCTCTGTAGCTTGCCGGCTGCCGCCGGTGCGGAGAGCTGGAGTGGCTATCGTATTCCGGAGACCGGGACCAACGTCGACATTCCCTCGTCGATCTTCACCGAGCAAGCCGGTCGGCCCGACGGCTATGGCATGCAGTACCGGACCAGCGACGGCCGGGCGGATTTGACGGTGCAGGCCGTTCCCAACGACGGCAGCTCACCGGCCGCTTTCCTGGCGCGGAAGAATCCGCCGTCCGGCATCACCTACAAGCGCATCACGCCGCGCTTCTTCGTGGTCTCCAGCACCCGGGGCGGCAAGATCTGGTACGACCGCTGCAATTTTGGCCGCCGCTACGTGCATTGCGTGCTGATCAACTATCCGGCCGCCGAAAAGCGGCAGTGGGATGCAGTCGTGACCCGCGTCAGTCGCACACTGAGCGGCGGTTGATCCGTTCACAAGGAGAAACCTGCTCACAAAGAAAAAACTGCCCGCAAATCGCGGGCAGCAGTCTCGTGAGGATGGTTCAGCGAACGTTGGTCGATGTCGTCGACATGGTCGGCTTGGAGCCCGGCACGTGCGACATGGTCTTGGTGGTCGACCCGACCTCTTCGCCCGCCTTCACCTTGGTGCGGGTGTGGGAGCGGCTGAACGTGCCCCCCTCATGCGCCTGCGCGCGCGCATTGGAATTGAGCACCGGACCGTTGCCCTTGTTCATGCTGGTGCCGGACTGCGCCTTGCCGTTGGCGGACGCGGCGCTGCCGCCGGCTGCAATCGACGAGCCGGTCTGTCCGGAGCCCGACGTCGACGTGCCGCCGGTGCCGAGCGTGCTGGCCGAGGTGCCGCCGGCGGCAGCCGAGCCGCCGGTGCCACCGGTCATGCTGGTTTGCGCCGACAACGGCGAGGCGGCGGCGAGCAAGAGTGCGACCGACGAGGTCGCGATCAACATTCTCATCTGTGAAATCCTTTTGCTATGGCGACGATGTCGAGATGGTGCAGCCGTTCACCGTGACGGTGCTCGCGCTGGTCGAACCCGGGCCGCCGGCCGTCGAGGACGAGCTCGACACGTTGCCGCCACCGGCCTGGACGTGCACCGACGATCCGCCGGCCGAGCTCGAGCTCGACAGCGAGCCGCTCGACGAGGTCGAGCCGGTTGTCCCCGAACCCGATGACCCCAGCGCGGTGATGCTGCCGTCGGGATGTTTTTCGACCGTGACCCGGCAGGTTTCGCCGGATGCGGTCTTGCCGGTTTTCTGCATGGTTTCCCCCACAGCGGCGCTGCTCATCAAAGTCAAAACTGCGATCGCAACGATTGGTCTGTTCATGCCAGTCCTCCTCAGGAAGGACGAAGGAGCGGCATTGCTGCCGCTCCGCCGGCCGGGATGTCAGTCCTTGTCCTTCTTCATCTCGTCCTTGTGGTGGCCTTTGCCCTTTTCCATGCCCATGTCGCTGGAATGTCCCGCGGAGGAGCCGGCCGCTCCCACGGTCGAGCCGCTCTTGCCGCCGCCGGCCGACGAGCCGCCGGTGCCGAGCGTCGATGCCGAGTTGGAGCCGGAGCCGGAGCCTGCCGCAGATCCGCCGGTGCCGACGCTGGACGAGCTCTTGCCGCCGCCGGCCGACGAACCGCCGGTGCCGAGCGTCGAGGCCGAGCCTGAGCCGCTGCCGGAGCCCGCGGCGGAGCCGCCGGTGCCGATCGACGAACTGCTGGTCCCGCCGCCGGCCGACGAGCCGCCGGTGCCAAGCGTCGAGGCCGAACCCGAGCCGCTGCCCGAACCCGCCGATGAACCGCCGGTGCCGATCGTCGAGTTGCTGGTGCCACCGCCGGCTGACGAGCCGCCCGTGCCGACCGTCGAGCTCGACTGCGCCACGGCGAGCGCCGTACCGGCCAGCAGCGCAGCTGCGGCCGCAGTCAATTTCAGAATCCTCATCGTTGTCTCCTCCAATGATCAAATTGCCAAAACAGGCTCGGGATAAAGTGGTAAGCCGCACAAACGTTCCTTGGATGGGTGCGACGAAGTGGAAAATGCACGCGCATGATTGCGGCCAGGTTCCAGCTGCCAAGCGCAGCGAACCAATGTCGAGCGGGAACAGCGAGGTTCTGAAAAAAGCGCTAGTCCGACGACAATCCCGTCCTGCGCCGCAGATCCGTGATCGCGCGCAGAAAGCTGTCGGCCGGCGTCGTCTCCGGATCGATCAGGCGGTGCAGGCGAAAGCCGTCTTCCAGCGCCAGCACGACGGAGGCCATCCATGGCGGATTGAGCGTATCGCCCTTCGCGTTGCCCTTCAGCGTGGCCTCGACGATGTCGGCGACCAGCTTGCGCCGCGCGCGCAGGCGCTTTGCAAGCTCCGGGCGGCGCTTCTCGGCGCGCGCGACAAACAGGATCATCTCCATGTGCAGCAGCGGCGAGCGGCCGAGCGGATCCTGCCTTGTGCGATCCATCGCCTTCAGCGCCGCGATGAAGTCGTCGAGATTGTCGTGCTGCGCCAGGATGTCCATGTTGCGCCGGATCGACTGCGCGACATGATCCTCGATCATGGCGATGATCAGCTCGTCCTTGCTCTTGAAGTTGGAATAGAACGCACCGCGGCTGAACCCGGCCGCCGCCGCAATCGCCTCGATGCTGGCGCCGCCGATGCCGTCCTCCTCGAACACGCGCGCAGCCGCCTCGAACAGCTTGTCGCGCGTGTCGTCCCTGGTCGGCCTGGTTCTCACCCTTGACATCGGAGCAGGTTAGGGCAGAATGCAATTCGATACAACAATGTATCGAGTTGATAATTCAGGATGGTTACGCTGCGCAACAGGGGCTGCGATTCATGCGGCAACCGACATGAGGTCACCATGAACGAGCATGTGCAAGGCGCCGGCGCTCCGCTGTTCAACCCGCTGTCGCCGGACTTCATCCGCGATCCCTATCCGCATTATGACCGGCTCCGCGCGATCTATCCGATTCACGTGACGCCGTTCGGCCAGTTCGTCACGAGCCGCCATGCCGATGTCAGCCTCGTGATGCGCGACAAGCGCTTCGGCAAGGATTTCGTCGAGCGTTCCAAGCGCCGCTATAGCGAGAAGATCATGGAGGAGCCGGTCTTCCGCAGCATGAGTCATTGGATGCTGCAGGCCGATCCGCCCGACCACAGCCGCCTGCGCGGCCTCGTCGTGAAGGCCTTCACCGCCCGCCGCGTCGAGGACATGCGGCCGCGGATCCAGGAGATCGTCGACCAGACCATCGATGCCGTGATCGACCGCGGCCACATGGACCTGATCGAGGATTTCGCCTTCCGCCTGCCTGTGACCATCATCTGCGACATGCTCGGCATCCCCGAGGACCACCGCGAGACATTCTATAACAGCTCGCGCGACGGCGGACGGCTGCTCGACCCCGTGCCGCTCTCGCCGGAGGAGATCGCCAAGGGCAACGCCGGCAACATGATGGCGCAGATGTATTTCCAGCAGCTGTTTGAGCTGCGTCGCAAAAATCCCGGCGACGATCTCATCACTCAGCTGGTGCAGGCCGAGGAAGACGGCAACAAGCTGACCAACGAGGAGCTGACTGCCAACATCATCCTGTTGTTCGGCGCCGGCCACGAGACCACGGTCAATCTGATCGGCAACGGCCTGCTTGCGCTGCATCGCAATCCGGACCAGCTCGCGCTTCTGAAGGCACGGCCGGAGCTGATGGTGGGCGCGATCGAGGAATTTCTGCGCTACGATTCCTCGGTGCAGATGACCGGGCGGGTCGCGCTGGAGGATATCGACGATCTCGGCGGCGCCAAGATCCCGAAGGGCGAGACCGTGCTCTGCCTGCTGGGGTCGGCCAACCGCGACCCGGCGGTCTATCCTGACCGCCCCGACCGGCTCGACGTCACCCGCCAGAATGTGAGGCCACTGTCGTTCGGCGGCGGCATCCATTTCTGCCTGGGGGCCCAATTGGCCCGCCTCGAGGCCGAGATCGCCATCGCCACGCTGTTGCGGCGGTTGCCCGATCTGCGCATCGACGACCTCGAAAACCCGGAATGGCGGCCGACCTTCGTGCTGCGCGGCCTGAAGCGGCTGCCGGCGAGCTGGTGATGGCTCGCCGGCGTTAACCTCCGCGCGCAACAGTCGCTGTGACTTCGCCACACTTCCCCCTATATAAGGGGCTGTTCCGGTACGTCTGAGGCCCTGCGGCTCAGGCAGGCCCGCATCCGGTTTGGCCGAGGGGAGACCCGTGCAGACGACGCTGCTCGGATTGGCGATTGCCTTTATCTTAGCGCTGCTGGCCGCTCTGATCGGGCCTTACTTCGTCGACTGGAACCAGTTCAGGCCCCAGTTCGAAGCGGAGGCCGGCAGGATCATCGGCGTGCCGGTGCGGGTGGCGGGCGAGCTCGACGCGCGGCTGTTGCCGGCGCCGACGCTGCGGCTGCGCGGGGTCACCTTCGGCGGCAACAACGATCTCGGCCGCCTGCGCGCCGACAAGCTCGACGTCGAGTTCAGCCTGAGCTCGCTGATGCGCGGCGAATGGCGGGCCACCGAGCTTTCGGTCAACGGCATGGCGGTCGATCTCGGCCTCGACGCGCGCGGGCGGGTCGATCTGCCGTCCACCGCGAGCGGCAGCTTCAATCTGGCATCGCTGGCGATCGAGCGGCTGAACCTCACCGGCCGCATCGCCCTGCACGATGCCGCCAGCCGATCGACACTGGAGCTCAACGACATCGCCTTCTCCGGCGACGTGCGCTCGCTGGCCGGCTCGGTCCGGGGCGACGGCAGTTTCACCGCCAGCGGCGTGCGCTATCCGTTCCGCGTCTCCTCCGGCCCGAGCGCCGACGGCAACGCCACCCGCCTCCACCTCAACATCGACCCCGGCGAGCGCGCCATCCTGGCCGATCTCGAAGGCGTGCTCGCCTTCGACAACCGCCTGCCGAAATTCGAGGGCGCGCTGACGCTCGCGGTGCCGGCGCCGAAGAAGGCCGGCGAGGCGGGGCCGATGCCCTGGAAGCTCACCACGAAACTCAAGGCCGATCCGGCCGGCGCCAAGTTCGAGCAGGTCGATGCCAGCTTCGGGCCCGAAGACTCCGCGCTGAAGCTCGGCGGAGTCGGCGATATCAGGTTCGGCGCTTCGCCGCTGCTGCGCGCGGTGCTGTCGGCGCGCCAGGTCGATGCCGACAAGCTGACGGCCAAGAACGATGCCGAGCCGCAGCGCATCCTGCCGTCGCTCCGCGCGGGCCTGGCCGCAATCCCGCAGGCGCCGATCCCGGCGCAGATCGAGTTCAACTCCGACCAGATCATGCTCGGCGGCCGGCCGCTCCAGAACATCACGGCCGAGCTTGCGACCGACGGACGATCCTGGACCTTTCAGCGGCTCGAGCTGCGCGCGCCAGGCCAGACGCAGCTCTCGCTCAACGGCGCGACGCCCGGCGCCGATAGCTTCAGCGGCCGTCTCAGCGTCGATTCCTCCGATCCCGATACGCTGGTGGCCTGGCTCCAGGGCCGCAGCGAGGTCAACCGCCGCAGCACGCGGCCGCTGCGCCTTGCCGGCGACGTGACCATCGCCGCCAACCATTTCGCCATCGATAGGCTGAAGGCCGAGATCGAGGGCGGCGCGGTCGAAGGCCGCATCGCTTTCGTCCAGACCGGCGCGAGCAAGGGCTCGCGGATCGACGCCGAGCTCAAGGCCGACCGCCTGGACCTCGATGCCGCCGCAAGTTTTGTCCGGGCGCTTTCGGGGCCGCAGGGCGAATGGCCGGAGGAAGCGAAGCTGTCGCTCGATATCGGCCGCGCGATCTCGGCGGGCCAAGAGCTGCGGCCGTTCACCGCGAAACTCGGCTACGGCCCGGTGTCGCTCTCGCTGGAGCAATTGCGGTTCGGCCAGGCCAGTGGCGTGACCACGGAAGCGAGCGGCAGCTTCGACCGCGCCAAGGCAACGGGCAAGCTCGCGCTGAAATCCTCCGCCAATTCGCTGCGCGATCTCACCGCGCTGCTCGAGCCGTTTGCGCCGTCGGTGCGCGCGCGCTTCGACGCCATCCCGTCGCTGCCGGGTGCGACCCGCCTCAAGCTCGACCTCAGCCTCGACAAGAACGCCGAGCACGCCGATCGCAACGACGCGCGCGCGGTGATCGAGCTCGACGCGCCGCAGCTCAAGGCGACCGCGACGCTGGCCGCGCAGACGCCGGTGGCCGCCATCAACGGCATCGACATCGACCGGGTGCGCAACAACGACTTCACACTGGATTCGAAAGTCTCGACACCACAGGGAAGTGCGCTGCTGGCGTTGCTCGGGCTCGATCGCGTGGTGGCTGCAGGCGAGGGCGCTTCACAGTTCGAAGGCCATCTGAGCGGCGCGTGGCGCCATCAACTGCAATTGACTGCAAAGCTTAGCGGCGGCGGGCTGGACGCGGACGCACAAGGCACCGTCGAACTGCCGGAGCCGAAAGGCAGCGTGAATTTGCGCGTGCGCAACGCCAATCTGGCCCCCCTGTTCGGGACCAGCCCGGCCGATAAATCGGTACAGAGCGTCAATCTGTCCTCGCGCGTCAGCCTTTCCGGCAACCGCCTGACCTTCAACGATCTCGACAGCACCCTGGCCGGCTCGCATCTGCGCGGTCATCTGGCGGTGACGCTCGATCAGGAGAAGACCGTCGACGGCGAAGTCGGCCTCGATTCGCTCGACCTCGTGCCGGCGCTCGCGATGGCCATCGGAGCGGCCGGACACGATGCCAATGCGCCGTTGAGTGTCGGGCTTCTCGGTGGCTGGCGCGGCCGCGTCGCCTTTCAGGCATTGCACGGCACCTTGCCCGGCGGCATCGAGCTGCGCCCCTTCGGCGGCACGATCCGGAGCGACGGTCAGTCGCTCGCGCTCGACGCAATGAAGGGCGGCGTCGGCGGCGGCGAGATGTCGGCGAGCCTCGATGCGCGCAATGGCGCCAATGGCCTGACGCTCAACGCGCGTATCGAGCTCGGCAATGTCGACGCGGCGGCGCTGCGCTATCGCGACCTCGCGCTGCCGAAGGGACGCGCCTCGGCGCAGATGGCGCTGACCAGCCAGGGCCGCAGCGTCGCGGCGCTCACCGGCGCGCTCGCCGGCAACGGCACGGTGACGCTTGATTCCGCTGAAATCTCCGGCCTCAATCCGCGCGCCTTCGAGATCGCCATCCGCGCCAGTGACGGCGGCCAAATTGCCGACGACAACCGGCTGCGGCAACTGGTCGAGCCCGCGCTGTCGGCGGGTCCGATTGCAGTGGCCTCGGCGCAGATCCCGTTCACGATCCGCGACGGGCGCCTGCGCGTCGGCGCAACGTCGTTGGAGGCGAAGAACGCGCGCGCCATCGTCTCCGGCGGCTACGACATCCCCGCCGACCAGGCTGACATCCGCGCCAGCCTGACGCCGATCATGACCGGGCTCTCCGGCGCACCGCCGGAGATCCAGCTGTTCGCGGCCGGTCCCCCCGACAGGCTCAACCGCACCGTCGATCTGGGGCCGCTGTCGTCCTGGCTTGCAGTGCGCACGATTGATCGCGAGACGCGCCGGCTGGACGCCATCGAGCGCGGCGAGCCGCCGCCGGCGACCGCCGCGTTACCGACTCTGGTCTCGCCCGAACCGACGCTGGAGCCGTCGCTCACGGATGTGCCGATGCCCGGCCGCGATCCGCGCCGTGCGCCGCCGCCGAAGCCCAAGGCCGATATCAGGGTCGCGCCGACGCCGAAGGCGCCGCAAGCCGCTCCCGCAGCGCCAAGCCCGCCACTTACAAGCCCTCAACTCACAAGCCCGCCGCTTGCGAGCCACCAGATCGCGCCGCTGCCTCCGCCGATCGACGTGAGGCCGGCCCCCGGCCCGCCGCCCGCAAAGCCCAAGCCAAAGCCGCCGCTGGTGCTGACACCGCAGAATCCGTAGGCGATAGTCCGTCATGCCCGGGCTTGTCCCGGGCATCCACGTTCTTCGTCCCAGGCGGTGAGACGTGGATGGCCGGGACAAGCCCGGCCATGACGCCGGAGAGACACCCTCTCCCCAACCCTCTCCCGCAAGCGGGAGAGGGAGCGCAGCTTCCTCGTGACGCACCGGTAAACCCATTCCCACGCATTTTAACGAATTTTGCCCGGCAAAACTGATCTGCCGACTTTACCGGATTCTCGCGTTTGTTCCCTAGTCTCTGTTCCCAGAGGAACTCGGCGTCCTGCGGCACAAGCAGGATGGCTAGCCAAGAACTGGGGTCATCGGGATGAACGGCGCGACAACACTTCTGCAGGATCTGGACGACGCCATCGCACGCGGCACCGACGAAAGCCGGAACAAGGCGTTGTGGCACGCGACCGACATTCTGATCACCGGCCGCTACAGCGACGACGAGATCAGCACGTTCGGCGAAGTCATCGGCCGGCTCGCCGACGAGATCGAGGTTGCCGCGCGCGTGCAGCTCTCCGAGGTCATGGCGGCCTGCGATCACGCTCCGCTCAATGTCATTGCGCAACTCGCGGTCGCCGACGAAATCGAGGTCGCCGGTCCCGTGCTGCGCGACTCCAATCGTATCGACGAGAGGCTGCTGGTCGAAAGCGCCATGACCAAGAGCCAGTCGCATCTGCTCGCGATCGCCCAGCGCAAGTCGATCGGCGAGGCCGTCACCGACGTGCTCGTCAAGCGCGGCGACCAGGAGGTCGTGACGTCGGTTGCCCGGAACGAGGGCGCACGCTTCTCCGGCTCGGGCCTTTTGCACATGGTCCGCCGCGCCGAGGGTGACTCGATTCTTGCCGAACAGCTTGGCCTGCGCAAGGACGTGCCGCGTCACATCTTCCAGCAGCTGATCTCGAAGGCGTCGGAGGACGTCCGCCGCCGGCTCGAGCACGAGCGCCCGGAAATGATGGCGCAGATCCAGAGCTCGGTCAGCGACGTCACCGGCGACCTGCAGTCCAAGTTTGGCCCGTCTTCGCGCAGCTATTTCGTCGCCAAGCGCGTGGTGACGACGCAGTACCGGCAGGGCAATCTCAACCAGGACTCGATCTCGAACTATGCGCGCCAGCACCGCTTCGACGAGGTGCAGATCGGCCTGTCGCTGTTGTCGTCGCTGCCGGTCGACGTGATCGAGCGTGCGATGATGGACCGCAATCGCGAGATGATCCTGGTGTTGTGCAAGGCGCTCGACTTCTCCTGGGACACCACGATGTCGCTGCTGTTCCTCGGCGCCAAGGATCATCTGATCACGGCGCGCGAGCTCCACGACAACGAACGCGATTTCGGCAAGCTCAAGATCGAGACCTCGCGCAGCGTCTTGAAGTTCTACCAGTCGCGCAAGACCGGCTCCGATCCCGTCACGGGTCGTCAGCCCGAGCTGCAGGTGCACTGAGCGGTACACCGAACAGGTACACCGAGCATCATCCGGGAATTGACAGGGAGTATTTGCAATGTTGCCTCAATTCGGCACCGCCGTTCGCAAGAATCCAAACAAGAATCGAAACAAGAACCTCGACAAGGCCGCAGCCGGCGAGATCGGCGGCGGAGCAGCGGACCAGGCCTCGGTCGATGCCGCCTGGCTCGTGCTGGAAGCCGCCAACGATCTCGGTGACCATGCCGCGATCGAGGCTTGCCGCCGCGTCATCGACGCCGAGCTGAACGGCACGGTAGCCGGCAGCGCGGATGTCGATCTCGTGCTGGGGTATTTCAGATAGGGCACCTGAGGCGTCCGCTCTATCCGCGTTACGTGGCTGTTTCCACATCGTCATTGCGAGCGCAGCGAAGCAATCCAGAATTTTCCCGCGGCGGCAGTCTGGATTGCTTCGCTGCGCTCGCAATGACGCAGCGCAGGGCACCGTCGTCGCTCCTTCAATGGCACATTAACGCGCCGACAGCCCCAGACCGCGCGGCGATGACGTGGACACGCGCATCGCACGCAGCTGTGATCTCCGGAACCTGCTGACGCGGGTAACGACGGAAGCTCCTCTTCGTACAGCCTTCAGCGAGCGTAGTCTCGCAGAGCTGATGGATGTGAAACCGGGGAGACATGGTCGGATGAAAGAGTTCAACGTCGCTGAGGTCGGGGGCGGTTCCTATCGTCCTCTCGCCATTCTGCGCTGGGTCATGGTGATCATATTCGTATCGTTTGGAATGCAGAAATTCACGCCGCAATCCGCGCAGGGCATCGCGCAGTTCATCAGCAACAGCCCGTTCATCTCCTGGCTGTCAGTATTCGGCCTGAGGGGAGAGGCCTATGTCCTCGGTGTCGCTGAATTCGTGATCGCGGCGCTGCTCGCGGCAGGCAGCTTCAGCCCGGTTTCGTCCGCCCTCGGTTCATTCATGGGCATGGTGACCTTTGCGATCACCTGGTCGTTCTTCTTCACGACGCCCGGCGTGGTCAAATGGAGCCTTTCATCCGATCCGATGGCCTGGAATCTGACCGGCGAATTTCTGTTCAAGGACATCGTCCTACTCTGCGTTTGCGCGGTGTTGTTTCTGGCCTCGCTGCCGCAATCGGTTGTTCGCCTGCGCACCGAGTGATCGCCAGCCGTCTCTCACCGCTGGCTGCGGTAGATGACGACGTCTTCGCCATGACGGATCGTGCGTCGCTCGAGGAGATAGTTGGACTTCTCCAGCACGCGGCGCGATGCGCTATTGTCGACATAGACCAGGCCGATCAGAGACGGCAGCTCGTGGTGTAACAGTCCGATATCCGTCAGCGCCGTGGCGATCTCGCTTGCAAGTCCCTGGCCCCAGACGTCGCGCTTGAACGCGTAGGCAATCTCGATCTCGTCGATATCGTCCACCAGAATGTGCCGGATGCCCGCTCGCCCCGCGAATGCCCCGTCTTTCGTTCGCAGCACCCACAGCCCGAAGCCATGCTGGTCCCAATGCGCTATATTGGCGTCGAGATAGGTCTTCGTCCTCTCCGCCGAACGGACGCCGCCGAGATAGCGCGACACCTCCGCATCGAGATGCAACGCGACGAGGTCGGCGAGATGATTTTCGTTCAGCCTCTCGGCGGTCAGGTTCTCGGTGCTGAAATGATCCATGGACCCGGATAGCCGCTTTCGGAGCAGGGCAAGATGACGCGCCTTCGCCGCCCCTCATGATTTCTAACACATCCTAACGGGCAATTTCGGCGGCATCCGGCCAATGTTCCGATCGAAAAGCGGGCGGCACTACCAAATCAGCACGGTTATCGACGGAGATCGCATGACGTCCAAATTGCAAATCGAATCACCGCCACGGCCCGCGAGCGTCTCGCGCCGTGGTTTTGTGGGAGGCCTGTCGGCGGGCGTTCTGGGGGTTGCGACCGAAGCGGCGGCCGCGCAAACGCTGGCCGAAATCCCTGATCGCGGACCCGGCGCCGATCTCGGTGCGCACAGCGAACGATCGCGCTTCGTCAAGATCGATCGCATTCCCGAGGCAGGACCAGGCAAGCGCAACGTCGACACCGGTGATGCCATCAACTCCAAGACGCCGCATCAGAAGCTGGTGGGCAACATCACGCCCACCGATCTGCACTACGAGCGCAGCCATTCCGGGGTGCCGGACATCGATCCCGCGCAGCACCGTCTGCTCATCCATGGCCTGGTTCAGAAGCCGCTGGTGTTCAGCGTCGACGATCTCAAGCGGATGCCCTCCGTAACGCGCGTGGTCTTCATGGAATGCACGGGAAACGGTTGGGAAAACTGGAAGAAGGCAGACCCTGACCTGACGGTGCAGAATACGCACGGCCTCGTCAGCACCAATGAGTGGACCGGCGTTCCGCTGAAGTTCCTGATTGGTCTCGCGGGCAAGGAAAAGAACTCGAACTGGATGCTCGCTGAAGGAGGCGACGGCGCCGGCGTCGACCGCAGCATTCCGCTAACCGACGAAATCGTGAACGAGGCCTTTGTCGCCTACGGTCAGAACGGCGAACCACTGCGCCCCGCGCACGGTTTTCCAATGCGGCTGGTGATGCCGGGCTTCGAGGGCAACCTCAACATCAAATGGCTGCGCCGTCTCAAGTTCGGCACGGAGCCCTGGATGACCCGCTGGGAAACTGCGCGTTACACGCAACTGCTTGCCAACGGCAAGGCCCGCCAATTCCAACTGAGGATGGAAACCAACTCCGTCATTACGCAGCCCTCGGGCACGATGCAAATTCAGCCCGGCTACAACATTATCTCCGGTCTCGCCTGGAGCGGCCATGGCAAGATCGCCAAGGTCGAGATATCGACCGACGGCGCGAAAACCTGGAAACAGGCGCGACTGAATCAGCCGGTGCTGTCCAAGGCGCAGATTCGATTCCAGATGGATTGGGTCTGGGACGGCAAGCCGACACGAATCGTGAGCCGCTCGACCGACGAGCAAGGCAATGTTCAGCCGGACCGGCAGTCCTTCATCGCCGCGATGGGGAGGAATGCGCTGTTTCACTACAACGCCCAGCAGACCTGGAGCATCGACGAAGCCGGAAGGGTCCGCAATGTCCTCGCATAACAATCGGCTTGTCGCAGCGGCTCTCACACTCGGCCTGCTCGCGGCGCCCGCATTTGCATTCGATTTCGGCCGTCCCGCGACTCCGGAGGAGATCAAGCTGTGGGACATCGACGTCACACCCGATGGCAAGGGGCTGCCTGTCGGCGGCGGCACGGTTGCGCAGGGGAAGCAGGTCTTCGCCGTCAATTGCGCGGCCTGTCATGGCGACAACGGCCAGGGCGGGATCAAGGATCGTCTGGCCGGTGGGCAGGGCACACTCGCCTCCAGCGCGCCAGTCAAGACCGTCGGCAGCTTCTGGCCCTATGCGACGACCTTGTACGACTACATTCACCGCGCGATGCCATATCCCACACCGGGCTCGCTCAGTACCGACGACACCTATGCCGTCACCGCCTACATCCTGAGTCTGAACGGCATCGTTCCCCCCGACGGCAAGGTCGACAAGGACAGCTTGCCGAAGATCAAGATGCCCAATCGCGACGGCTTCATTCCGGAGCCGGAATTCGATCCGGCAAAACTGTTCCACAAGAAATGAGCGTGTGACCATGAGGGTTTCCGCGCTGGTCAAGATCCTCGCTTTGGTTGCTGCGACATGTTTATGGGAGACCCATGCAATGGCCGTCGACGGACTTATCACGATGAGGAGCAGTTTAGGACCTGAAGAGACGATGAAGCGGCTGGAAGCGGAAGTGACGGCCAAGGGCCTCACAATATTCGCCCAGGTCGATCATGCCGCGGGCGCCGCTGCTGCCGGCCTGCCGCTGCGCCCGACCAATCTCATCATCTTCGGGAACGCCAGGGGTGGTACGCCATTGATGCAGCAGGCGCAGACCAGCGGCATCGATCTGCCGCTGAAGGCGCTGGTCTGGCAGGACGAGCAAGGCGCGACCTGGTTGTCCTACAACGATCCGGCGTATGTTGCCGGGCGTCACGGCATCGGCGAGCCGGCCAAGGCCGCAATTGTCGCCATGACGGCGGCTCTGCAGGCGATTGCGACCAAGGTCACCGCACCCTAGCGCATGGGGCGGCCGTGCGACGTGTGCGCCATGAGGAGAGATCCATGAACAGCACAGACGGGCAACCGGAATCACCCGCTCCCGGTGACGGCAAGATCGCCAGATGGGCGGTCATTGCGGTGTTATGCGCCTTCCTCGTCGGTGCCGGCGCGCTCGGCTATCTCGGCTGGTTCAGCACGACGACGGAGGTGCCAGCATCGGGTTATGTCGCACTGGTGCTCGGGGTCGTGTTCTCACTGGTCGTCGGCATCGGCTTGATGGCGCTGGTGTTCTACAGCAGCCGCAAGGGTTACGACGAACCGGCGGTGCTGATCCAGCCCGAGAGCGATTCAGACGAAAACGGCGCCAACTCGGGCTCCGGTACATCGACCGAGCCCACCGAGAGAGTACGCTGAACCGGATACTCTGCATCGAGATGCAATCCGACCGGGTCGACGGGGCGACGCCTCTCGGCGCCTGACCTCGCAAGATCGGCTCAGCTTCCTGAATCTTTCAACCAGGAGGCAATCGTCTGATTAAGGTAATCCGGCACTTCATGCTGAATGAAGTGGCCAACGCCAGGCACGATTTTGACCGTGAGATTGTCGGGATTTTCAATCCATGACTTTTCCAGATCAAGAGTGCTTAGCAAGGCGTGGCTCTCCTCGATTCCGTGCACGTGCAAGACCGGGCATTTGATCACGGCACCGGTGAGTTGCTTCATGGTTGGATCGAAAAGATCGAGCACAAGCTGAGAAAACGCATAGTTGGCTTTGTAATAATTCATCATGGACGAGATGGAAGATTTCGCAAAAGCCTGGATGTATCGACTCTTCACCTGTGGATCGACGACCCAGTATGCCAGATCCTGCGCAGTCAAATTGTCGCCTTTGCCTTGAGCGAAGAACCGTGTGGCGTAGGCGCTGGCCTTGGCCTGCGCGATAGGATGATTCCAAGGGAACAATTCTTTCGTGATGGCGCCGGGATGAGGAACGCTGAGGACGACAAGTCTTTCGATCAGATCCGGATTTTGCCCGGTGAATAGCCACGATAAAGCGGCGCCCCAGTCGTGCCCGATCAGGATGGCCTTGCGACCGTTTCTCTCTGCATTGATCACGGCACGGATGTCGTCAAGGAGAACCGGAAACTTGTAGTTCTCGACACCTTCCGGCCGATCGCTCAAATCGTACCCGCGCAGATCGAGAGCGACCACCTGATAATTTGCCGAAAATACCTGGATCTGATTGCGCCAGGAATACCAAAAATCGGGAAATCCGTGCACGAACACCATCAGCGGTTTTTGACTGGATCCCATCGTGACATAGTGGATCCTCGTTCCCGCATTCTCCGTATATTTGTGCAGAAGGCTCGGATCCTTATCGATATCAGCGGCAGGCTCACTCAAGCCGGCAGGGATTTTATTGTGCCAGATGGCATCGCTTGAAGTCTCTCCGGAAACGACGCGAGTGGACATCGCAGTGAACATGGCAGCTCCTAAAAGCATCATCGCGCAGGATCTAGAGGCCATCTCAGTGATCCCGTTCGCTGGAACAGTTGCCGAAGTCGAACTTGCTTGAGCTCATTTGAGTATTTCCTGCGCAGCAATCTTTGAGTGTAATTCACGTTCTAGCAACTTCTGAGAGTGAATTTGATTGCGGGTCATACGGCGGGTGTATACTATGGTGATCGCCATAGTATGGCGATCACCATAGCCGTGTCAAGCCGGGCGTGTTATGCTGACGGATGCCCCGTAAGACTGACGCCCGCGATCGCGCGATTGCCACTGCCGAGCGACTGTTTCGCATCCAAGGCTACACTGCGACGGGATTGAACCAGATCATCGAAGAAAGCGGCTCGCCCAAAGGATCGTTCTATTTTCATTTTCCGCGCGGCAAGGCACAGCTCGCAGAAGAAGCAATCGATCGTTACGTTGCGAGTAGAATTGCTGTGTTGCGGGCTATCTCCGCGAATACGACCGGTGATGCCCTGAGTTTTTCTCGTCAGATTTTCAGCGCGTTCGCGGCCGAAATGGTTGCCTCTGATTTCCAGTATGGATGTCTCATGCAAAATCTTGCGAACGAGCTTCCTGCACTCGACGCTGATCTGACCAAACGGGTCGCGCGCGGATTTGCTGATTCAACCGAGATCGTTGTGGAGCATTTCAGGGGGTGCGGTTTCACGTCCGCGCGCGCTTCCTCGACCGCTTCCGCATTGGTCGCGGCCGTCGAAGGCGCACGTACGATCGCCCGCCTTGAACGCACAACGGCTATATTCGACGCGCTGGCGGATGTGAGTGTCCAGGGTTGGGCGGCCTCCGAGGGGAGATCCGAGGTTAGCTCTCGGCGGCGCCGAGGGTAGCTGCAACGGCGGATTTCCTTGCCGTTGCTATTAGCATGAAACCGTGTTCACCGCGCCGTCCCCCACGAGAGGCGTCGAATGACATTGACGCGGAATAACTGGCAGTGCTTTTTACCATTGCAGGGACGCGCTTTCGTGGGGGTGACGGTCGTCCAGCGTAGTTCCGACGCGGAGTGGCAATGGATTTCGAGCGCGACATAGCCAAGGTCAGCGGAATCGCTGCGGTGTCGACCATCCTGGACGTGGTCAGCCGGACCACCGGCATGGGGTTTACCGCCGTTGCCCGCGTCACCGAGGACAGGTGGATCACCTGTGCCTCGCGTGACGAACTTGCGTTCGGGCTGAAGCCCGGTGACGAGCTCAAGGTCGAGACCACGATCTGCCATGAGATCCGGCAGAGCCGCGAGGCGGTCGTCATCGAGAATGTCAGTGAAGACGCCGCGTACTGCACGCATCACACGCCTGCGCAATATGGCCTCCAAAGCTACATCTCCGTGCCGATCATTCTTCCCGACGGTTCATTCTTTGGAACTCTTTGCGCGATCGATCCGAAGCCGCGCAAGCTTCGGACCCCCGAGATCATCGGCATGTTCAAGCTGTTTGCGGAGCTGATCGCGTCTCACCTCGACGCGGCCGACCGTGTCGAACTGATCGAGAACAGGCTCGCGCTGGAACAACGCAATGCTGAACTGCGCGAGCAGTTCATTGCCGTGCTCGGTCACGACCTCAGAAACCCTCTCGCCTCGATCCAGGGCGGGCTGCGGCTTCTGAACAAGAAGGTCGATGACGAGGGCAAGAACTGGATCAACCTGCTGCAGGGAAGCGTGGCCCGGATGGCGGGCCTGATCGACAATGTCATGGACTTCGCCCGCGCGCGGCTCGGCGCCGGCATGCAGCTCAAGCTGAAAGAACAGCCGCTCGAGCCTGTCATCAAGCAGATTGTCGCGGAGTTCGAGAACGTGCATCCGGATCGCGTCATCGAAACGGTCGTCAACGTTCCTGGACCTGTGAGAATCGACGCCGGCCGCATAGGTCAGATGCTGTCCAATCTTCTCGGCAACGCGATTTCCTATGGCGCCGCCGACAAGCCGATCAGGGTGCTGGCGCAGACGACCGGCGCTGGCTTTGATCTCAGCGTTGCCAACAAAGGCGCGCCAATTCCGGCTGATACGATCCCGCGCCTTTTCACGGCGTTCGATCGCGGCGACGTTCTGCCGAACCAGAAAGGGCTTGGGCTCGGACTGTACATCGCCCAGGAGATCGCGCGCGCCCATGGCGGGCTGATCGTCGCGTCGTCGATGCGGGATGAAACGGTGTTCACTGCGTCGTTCCCGGCAACACAGGCCAGCGGCTGAGAAGGCGTGCCAGGCTCCGGTATCTTGCCGTCACCGAGCGTCTCGCCGATTCTCTGACACTACCATCATGCGCCTGTTTTGCCCGACGGCGCAACCGGCCTTGTGTGCCGGCGTTGGTTCTGGCCAGCGACGGTCAGCTGATTTTAGCACACGCGTAAGCCATTGATTTCACAACCCCCGTCTACTGTGCATGGGGTTGTTTTCGCGCTTTTTAATTTTTAGAGGGGCTACCCCGCCCCGAACGCGAGCGCGACATTGTAGGTTAGAAGGCTCGCGGCATAGGCCAGCACCAGCATGTAGAAGAAGGTGACCGCCATCCAGGTCCAGCTTCCGGTCTCGCGCCGGATCACGGCCAGCGTGGACGCGCATTGCGGGGCGAAGATGTACCAGGCCAGCATCGACAGCGCGGTCGCGAGCGACCATTTCGTCGCCAGCACCTGGCCGATCTGCTCGGCCGCTTCCTTGCCGCCTTCGATCGCATAGACGGTGCCGAGTGCTGCGACCGCGACCTCGCGCGCCGCCATGCCCGGGATCAGCGCGACCGCGATCTGCCAGTTGAAGCCGACCGGCGCCAGCAGCGGCTCGAGCGCCTTGCCGATGATCGCGGCCAGGCTGAAATCGATCGCCGGTTCGGTTGCGCCCGCGGGCGGCTGCGGGAACGAGGCCAGGAACCAGATCAGCACCATCATCGAGAAGATCGTGGTGCCGGCGCGGTGCAGGAACATCTTGGCCCGCGTATAGACGCCGATCGCGATCGATTTCAGCCGCGGCATCTTGTAGTCCGGCAGCTCCAGCATGAACGGCGCCGGCGCATAGTCGCGCAGCATGAAGAATTTGATCAGGAACGAGACGGCAAGCGCGCTGATGATGCCGGCCGCGTAGAGGCCGAACATCACGAGGCCCTGAAGGTTGATGAAGCCCCAGACGTCCTTTGCCGGAATGAAGGCGGAGATGATCAGCGTGTAGACGGGAATGCGCGCCGAGCAGGTCATCAGTGGCGCGATCAGGATCGTGGTCAGCCGGTCGCGCTTGTTGTCGATCACGCGCGTCGCCATGATGCCGGGGATGGCGCAGGCAAAGCTCGAGAGCAGCGGGATGAAGGCGCGGCCGTGCAGGCCGGCGCCGCCCATGATGCGGTCCATCAGGAACGCGGCGCGCGCCATGTAGCCGAAATCTTCCAGCAGCAGGATGAACAGGAAGATGATGATGATCTGCGGCAGGAACACGATGACGCTGCCGACGCCTGAGATCACGCCGTTCTGAAGGAAGCTCTGCAGCAAGCCGGCGGGCAGGGTGGCGTGCACGAACTCGCCGAGCGAGTCGAAGCCCGAGTTGAGCAGCTCCATCAGCGGCTGCGCCCAGGCGAACACCGCCTGGAACATCACGAACAGAATAGCCGCGAGCACGATCAGCCCGCCGACGGGATGCAGCACGATCGCGTCGATCCGCGCGGTCCAGGTGTCGGGCCGGCTGGGCAGGCTGACGCAATCGGCGATGATGCGGTCGGCCTCGCGCTGGGTGGCGCGCAGATCGGCCACGCTGAGCGCCCGCCAATTGTTCTCGCCCGGCTCGGCGGCGAGCTTTGCCGAAATCTCGTCGGTCAGCGACAGCAGGTCGGCCGTGCCGCCCTTGCGCACCGCGATCGAGGTGACCACGGGCACGCCGAGCTCCTTGGCGAGCCGCGCGACGTCGACAGTGATGCCGCGGCGGGTCGCGATGTCGAACATGTTGAGCACGAGGATCATCGGCCGGCCGGTGCGCTTGAGCTCCAGCAGCAGGCGGATGGTCAGGCGCAGATTGGTGGAATCGGCCACGCATAGCACGAGGTCGGGCAGGGTCTCGCCGGAAGCCTTGCCGAGCACGAAGTCGCGGGTGATTTCCTCGTCCGGGCTGCGGCCGCGCAGGGAATAGGTGCCGGGCAGGTCGACCACGGAGACCTGGCGGCCCATGGGCGTGACGAAGAATCCTTCCTTGCGCTCGACGGTGACGCCGGGATAGTTCGCGACCTTCTGCCGGCTGCCGGTCAGCGCATTGAACAGCGAGGTCTTGCCGCTGTTTGGCGTGCCCACCAGGGCCAGATGAAGTAGGGGCAATTCCATGGAGTTGGGGTCCGGTCGCTTCAGGCGACGATGATGGCCATGGCTTCGCGACGGCGGACCGCGATGGTGATGCTGTCGACCCGCACGGCGATCGGGTCGCGGCCGACCAGTCCCTCGTGCAGGACCTCGACCCGGGCGCCCTCGACGAAGCCGAGCTCGATCAGCCGGCTCTCGAGCTCGATGTCCGAGAGCGCCGAGCCTGCGTCCTTGGGGGAAAGATGCTGGATGACGCCGGTATAGCCGCGCTGGGCCAGGCCCAGCGGCATCTGCGGACGCGTATCATGGATGTCGGTCATGCCCTGTATTTTCAACGCAGGGCATCGAGGTCAAGCGCGCTCGGTCGCTGAAACTGCACCTTAGAGTGATTTTAAAGTACCAGCTTCGTGACGGAGGTGATTGGCGCCAAGATCGGGCACCAAGACGGCTACTGGGCCGGGACCTTTTCCGCCTGGATGGCGGCCATGGCGCGGCTCTTGAAGTAGTCGAGCACGAACAGACGGATCGCCGAGGACAGATTGCCCTGCTGGCGGTTGCCGTCGATCTCGCCGACCAGCTCGGACAGCGTCATGTTGCGCAGGCCCGAGATCTCCTTCATGCCGTTCCAGAACGCCTCTTCCAGGCTGACGCTGGTCTTGTGACCGGCGACGACGATCGACCGTTTCACGACGGGCGACTTCATGGCTGCTCCTCGCGATCGATCTGGTGCTGGTCCAGGTGCGCCTTCGCCTGGTCCGCGCGCGTCTCCTCCGCCGACCGCTCCGCCTTCGTGCGGCCGAACTTCGTTCGGTTGGCGTCCGCCTGCTTCGCCGTGGCTTGCCGCTCGGCGCGCTTCCGGAAACGATTCAGGTTGATGACGTTCCCCATGTCGCGTCTCCATCATCCGATCCTCCGTGGGCAGGATGAAACATTCAGAAACTGTGCGCCGCACTGCGCCCAATGAGATTTGATCGCCATTCGCTTGTCCTCGTCAATCGACCCTTGGGCCATCAAACGATGAATTCCGCCCCGTGGGGACGGAGGGGCTGCGTAACACGCAATCCCGCCGCGACATTGACGGTAATCAAATCCCGTCCGTTAAGCCCTACATTTAATGGAGCTTGGGGCTCCGTATCATTACGGATGGCTATCGGAATTCGGAATTTATCCCGGGCTGGTCATCTTCTCGGGGCGCACCAGACGGTCGAACTCGTCCGCCGAGACGAAGCCGAGCCGGAGCGCCTCTTCCTTCAGGGTGGTGCCGTTGGCATGCGCCGTCTTAGCCACCTTGGCCGCGTTGTCGTAGCCGATCTTGGGGGCGAGCGCCGTCACCAGCATCAGCGAACGCTGCATCAGTTCCTTGATGCGCTTCTCGTCGGCGCGGATGCCGCTGACGCAATGCTCGGTGAAGGAGCGCGCGGCGTCCGCCATCAGCCGGATCGAGTGCAGCATGTTGTAGGCCAGCACGGGCTTGTAGACGTTGAGCTCGAAATGGCCCTGGCTGCCGGCAAGCGTGATCGCGGTGTGATTGCCGAACACCTGGCAGCACACCATGGTCATCGCCTCGCACTGTGTCGGATTGACCTTGCCGGGCATGATCGAGGAGCCCGGCTCGTTCTCCGGCAGCATCAGTTCGCCGAGGCCCGACCGCGGACCCGATCCGAGCAGGCGGATGTCGTTGGCGATCTTGAACAGGCCTGTCGCGACCGAGTTGATGGCGCCGTGCGCCAGCACATAGGCGTCGTTCGAGGCCAGCGCCTCGAATTTGTTGGCCGCGCTGGTGAAGGGCAGCTTGGTAATCCCGGCAACGTGCTTTGCGAACAGTTTTGCAAAGCGCGGCTTCGAATTGAGGCCGGTGCCGACGGCGGTGCCGCCCTGCGCCAGCGGATAGAGCTCCTTCACCGCGACCTTGAGCCGGGCGATGCCGCTCTCGACCTGGGCGGCATAGCCGGAGAATTCCTGGCCGAGCGTCAGCGGCGTCGCGTCCTGGGTGTGGGTGCGGCCGATCTTGACGATCTTTGCGAACTCCTTCTCCTTCTTGCGCAGTGCACGCAGCAATTCGCCGAGGGCAGGGACGAGATCGGCGGTGATGCGGCTTGCCGCCGCGATATGCATCGCGGTCGGGAACGAGTCATTCGACGACTGGCTCATGTTGACGTGATCGTTGGGATGCACCGGCTTCTTGGCGCCGAGCTCGCCGCCGAGCATCTCATTGGCGCGGTTGGCGATGACCTCGTTGAGATTCATGTTGCTCTGCGTGCCCGAGCCGGTCTGCCACACCACCAGCGGGAAATGATCGTCCAGCTTGCCCTCGATCACCTCGCGGGCGGCGCGGATGATGGCGTTGGCGCGGCGCTGGTCGAGCAGGCCGAGCTCCTGGTTGGATTGCGCCGCGGCGAGCTTGACGATGCCGAGCGCATGCACGAGCGCGATCGGCATGCGATCGATGCCGATGCGAAAATTCTGCCGAGAGCGTTCGGTCTGCGCGCCCCAATAGCGGTCGGCGAGGACCTCGATGGGGCCGAAGCTGTCGGTCTCGGTGCGGGTCGCCGGGCGCGAGGAACGGTCGGTCTTCGCGCGGGCAGCCGTCGAGCGGGAAGTCTTCGAGAGGGAAGTTTTGGCCATGAGCACATCCATTCCGCCGCGCGAAATGCCACGCGGCCTCTTCATGTGCCTCTATATAGGGAGTTTGGCCGCCTGCGACGGGCGCCAGTCCGATCTAGATCATTTCTTGCGGAAACGATCCAATCGCACGACTTCGGCGCCGCCCTGGTTCGGAGCCGCCGGCTCCTCAGTGCCTTCCGCCGGTTCAGTGGCAGGGGGCACCGCGACCGCGGATGGGGCGGGAGCGGCCGGCAATGTCTCGGCCGAAACGTCGGCGACATCGGAGGTGTCGAACTGGAGGCCGAATTTCACGGACGGATCGAGGAAGCTCTTGATGGCGCTGAACGGCACGATCAGCCGCTCCGGAATGCCCCCGAAGGACAGGCCGACCTCGAAGCGGTCCTCGAGCACGGTCAGATCCCAGAACTGGTGCTGCAGGATGATCGTCATCTCTTCCGGATACTGGGCCAGCAGCCGCGACGACAATTTCACGCCGTCGGCCTTCGACACGAAGGTGATGAAGAAATGATGCTCGCCGGGCAGTCCCTGGGACGCGGCGTCGGTCAGCACCTTGCGCAACACGCCGCGCAGCGCGTCGCGGGCCAGCACATCGTATCGGATATGATCGGTCGCCATGGTCGTCCTGTTGCATTCCAGGAGCTGGGCCCTGCCGGCCCGACTCGCCAAGCCGCAATAGTACCGCGCCTGACGGGTCAACAGGAGTCCCCGCGGGGTAGGAAATAAGAGGTAAGTGGAGGCTTCTGTTGCCAGGTGCCTCCGAACCCCGCCTAACGGAGCTTAACCCGTTAGGACTTCAGAATGGTCTTTCAAACTGCGTTACGCAGCCTGAGCAACCGGAGCAAAGTTGTCGTTGGCAACTATTGCATAGCCCGATAACGGCGGAACAATACCGAGAAAAAGAACGCCCTTTACGCCCTCGTCGATCCTATTTCGCCCCCGCCAAAGCCCGCCTCAGGGCTAGCCCACTGGTGGGCTTTGGTGGAGGCGCCGGGTACCGCCCCCGGGTCCGAATGGTTTATTGCGACGACCGTTTATTTCCATAGCCGGCGAACCGGCACTCCCAATATAGGGGGCAAAGGTTTCAAATAACAGGTGTTTCGAGCGACCATTCCGAGGTTCCCTTTGGATAGGTTCCCGGCAGGCTTGGCCGCGCGCCGGCCGGCGTTCTAAGCTCCTGACATGTCCGAGGATTCCGCACCGGCCGCCCAACAACCAGTTCAAGAGCCGGACCGTCCCGCCACCAGCGCCGTTCCGCCGGGCTTGCTCGCGCTGTTCCTGGCCTTCGCCCGGATGTCGCTGGCGGGCTTCGGCGGGGTTTTGGTGTTCGCCCGGCAGGCCATCGTCGAGCGGCACCGCTGGATGACGGCGGACGAGTTCAACGAGACATTTGCGCTCTGCCATTTCCTGCCCGGGCCCAACATCGTCAATCTGTCGATGGTGTTCGGCGCGCGGCTGCGCGGGATCGCCGGCGGCATTGCCGCGTTTGCGGGGCTGTTGCTGCCGCCCACGCTGATCATGACGGTGCTCGCGATCGTCTATGCCCGGTTCGGCGATGTGGAGGTGTTGCGCCGCATTCTCGCGGGCATCTCCTGTGCGGCCGTCGGCCTCTTGATCGCGGTGGTCTTTCGGATGATGACGCCGCTGCTCAAGCGGCTGGACGCCGTCGCGCTCATCCTGATGCTGGCTGTCTTCCTTGCCATCGGCGTCCTTCGCCTGCCGCTCCAGGCGGTGCTCTTGGTCGCGATCCCCGTCAGTATCGGCGCCACCTCCCTGATGCGGCGGAAGGTAGCAGCATGAACGCGGAGAACCCGATCTGGGCGCTGATCTCGACCTTCGGTCTGATGTCGCTGTTCGCAGTCGGCGGCGCCGCGGCGGCCGTGCCCGAGATGCACCGCATCGCGGTCGATGTGCATCACTGGATGACCGACAAGCAGTTCGCCGACGCCTATGCGATCGCGCAGCTCTCACCAGGTCCGAACGTACTTATCGTCACGTTAATCGGCTATGCCGTCGCCGGCATCCCCGGCGCTCTGGCGGCGACCTTGGCCATGTGCCTGCCCACCGCGCTGCTTGCCTATTATGTCAGCCGGCTCCTCAATCGGCCGAGCCAATCGCGCTGGCCCGGGCTGATCCAGGCTGCACTGGTTCCGCTCTCGATCGGCTTGATGGCGGCGAGCGCCCTGATCCTCGCCGAGTCGACCGATCGCACGCTTGCTGCGCTGCTCCTGACCGCGACGGTTGCAGTGGTCGCATCCGTCTCGCGCATCAATCCACTATGGATTTTGCTGGTCGGGGGCTTGTTGGGTTTTGCTGGCATTGTGTAATGAAAATGGCTAGGCAGGGATCCGGGCGGGGGCATCGATTTCCAGCCGATTAGAACAACATTGCTCGTGGCTTACGGGTCGCGGAGGAGACATGCATGGCCGATACGATGGGCCACTCGGCGACAGCCAACCGAAACACCTCGGTGGTGATCAGCTTTTGTCTGCTGGCCATAGCGCCGCAGATTTTCGAATTCATCTGGTCGTTCGGGACGATCTTTGGCTGGGGCGCCGGACGCGGGCCGGCCGCCGTGGTGATCAGCCATGCTACGGCGCTGCTCGCGGGGGCGCCCGGCGCGTTGCTCGGGGCGGTCGGCGGTGACACCAAGAAGGCGTCATCCGATGTGCTGCTGGCGCTGATCTATTCCTATCCGGTCTTTGCGGTGGCGATTCTCACGTTCTTCATGACGATCAGGTCGGCGCAGGACTATGTCGGCGGAATTGTGCTGATGGCGCTCGCCTTGTTCGCACTGTGGGCCTCCAGCGATTTGCAGGGCATGCGGGGCTTCTCCTTCGGCGCCGGCACGGCGCCGCGGATGTTTGGCGGGCTCCTGGTTGCACTTGGCGCCGGCATTGCGTTGACGGGACTGCTGACCGACGGGCCGGCGATGGCGCACTATGCCTGGCGCGGGCCGCTCTTCGTGATGATCTCGATCGTCTTCTTCGCCCTGGCGATTCGTCCGCTTGGCGTGGTGGTGACGGCGTTCACGAGCTTCCTGATCTCGGCGATGGGCACGCATGAAACGCGCTGGGTCGAAGCGATCATCGTCGGCGCCTGCCTGACGCTCGGTTGCGCGCTGCTCTTCCCCTATGTGCTGGGGCTGCCGATGCCGATGTTCCCGCGCTTCCTGGTTCAGTGAGGGTGTGATGTTCGATCTCTTCCACAATCTGGGCCTTGGTTTCGGTGTGGTGTTTCAGATCTCCTGGTGGTCACCCTGGTGGCTCTACGGTCTGTCGCTGCCGATCTCGATCAACATTCTCATGTGCCTGATTGGCGCATTGGTCGGCACGCTGGTTGGCGTGCTGCCCGGTATCGGCACCGTCGCAACCGTGGCGATGCTCCTGCCGATCACGTTCGGATTGCCGCCGGTCGGCGCGCTGATCATGCTCGCCGGCATCTATTACGGCGCCCAGTATGGCGGCTCGACCACCTCGATCCTGGTCAACATTCCCGGTGAGGCGACGTCGGTCGTCACCGCCATCGATGGTCACCAGATGGCGAAGCAGGGCCGTGCCGGCCCGGCGCTGGCGATCGCGGCGATCGGCTCGTTCTTCGCCGGCTGCGTCGCGACCGTGCTCATCGCCGTGCTCGGCGCGCCGCTGACCAAGCTCGCGCTGGCGTTCGGTCCGGCCGAATATTTCTCGCTGATGGTGCTCGGCCTGATCTTCGCGGTGGTGCTGGCCAAGGGCTCGGTGCTGAAGGCGATCGCGATGATCGTGTTCGGCCTGATGCTGTCGATGGTCGGCTCCGACATCGAGACCGGCGCCTCGCGCATGGCTTTCAACATTCCGGAGCTTGCCGACGGTCTCGGCTTCGCGACGGTGGCGATGGGCGTGTTCGGCTTCGCCGAGATCATCCGTAATCTCGACGCCGGCGCCGAGATGAATCGCGACCTGGTGCAGCAGAAGATCACAGGCCTGATGCCGACCAGGAAAGACCTGATCGACTCGGCGCCTGCGATCCTGCGCGGCACTGTGCTCGGCTCGATCCTCGGCATCCTGCCGGGCGGCGGCGCGGTCATCGCGTCCTTTGCGTCCTACACGCTCGAGAAGAAGATCGCCAAGAACCCGTCGCGGTTCGGCCGCGGTGCGATCGAGGGTGTGGCGGCGCCGGAAAGCGCCAACAATGCTGCGGCGCAGACCTCCTTCATCCCGCTGCTGACACTCGGCATCCCGCCCAACGCCGTGATGGCGCTGATGGTGGGCGCGATGACCATCCACGGCATCGTGCCGGGTCCGCAAGTGATGCAGAAGCAGCCGGAGCTGGTCTGGGGCATGATCGCCTCGATGTGGATCGGCAATCTGATGCTGATCATCATCAACCTGCCGCTGGTCGGAATCTGGGTGCGACTGTTGCGCGTTCCCTACCGGCTGATGTTCCCCTCGATCGTGATCTTCTGCGCGATCGGCATCTACTCGGTGAACAACGCGCCGGTCGACGTCATCCTGGCAGGCGTGTTCGGTCTGGTCGGCTACTGGCTGATCAAGCACGATTTCGAGCCGGCGCCGTTGCTGCTCGGCATGGTGCTCGGACCGCTGATGGAAGAGAATCTGCGCCGCGCGCTGCTGATCTCGCGCGGCGACTGGAGCGTGTTCCTGACGCGTCCGCTGTCGGCCGTGCTGCTCGCGATCGCCGCTTTCCTGCTGGTGCTCACGGTGCTGCCCGCGTTGCGTGCCAAGCGCGACGAGGTGTTCACGGAATCCGAAAACTAAGGGCGCCGCGCCAGCGTCGGCGCGCCGTGGCTCGAACCCAAGCCGGCAAGTTGGCCAGCAGGATCAATCTGATAGACGAGGGGCGGGACGCTAAGTTCCGCCCCTTGTCGTTTGCCCCGGGAACGCTCACTTTTCCGGGTATAATGCCAATGGATGGCGAATCGCCGCTGTCGCAGCGTGGGGGCGGCCGCTAAATTCGCCGCCTCCCCAAAGGCTCACGCACATGCACCAGTATCAGGACCTGCTCGAGCGGATTCTTTCAGACGGCGCCGAAAAGACCGACCGGACCGGCACCGGCACGCTGTCGGTGTTCGGCCATCAGATGCGCTTCAACCTGTCGGCCGGCTTCCCGATGCTGACCACCAAGCGCCTGCCGCTGAAGGCGATCGTGCACGAGCTGTTGTGGTTCCTGAAGGGCGATACCAACATCAAATATCTGCGCGACAACGGCGTCACCATCTGGGACGAGTGGGCCGACGCCAATGGCGATCTCGGCCCCGTCTACGGCCATCAGTGGCGCTCCTGGCCCGCGCCGGACGGACGCAGTATCGATCAGATCGCGAACGTCATCGACATGATCAAGCGCAACCCGGACTCGCGCCGCCTGATCGTCTCGGCCTGGAATCCGGCCGAGGTCGACAAGATGGCGCTGCCGCCGTGCCACTGCCTGTTCCAGTTCTACGTCGCCAACGGCAAGCTGTCGTGCCAGCTCTATCAGCGCTCGGCTGACGTGTTCCTCGGCGTGCCCTTCAACATCGCCTCCTACGCGCTGCTCACCATGATGGTGGCGCAGGTCACGGGCTTGAAGCCGGGCGACTTCGTGCACTCGTTCGGTGACACCCATCTCTATTCCAACCATCTGGAGCAGGCGAAGCTCCAGCTCACGCGCGCGCCGCGCGCGCTGCCGGTGATGCGGATCAACCCCGACGTGAAGGACATCTTCTCCTTCCGTTACGAGGACTTTGAGCTCGTCGGCTACGACCCGCATCCGCACATCAAGGCCGCGGTCGCGGTCTGAAGTCGATGTCGCTCAACATCCGCCGTGTGCGTCCCGGCGAAGCCGGGCTTGTTCTCGCGTTTATCCGCGAGCTCGCCGAGTACGAAAAGCTCTCGCACGAGGTCGAGGCGACCGAGGCTGACATCGCCGACGCACTGTTCGGCGAGCGACCGCAAGTCCATTGCGCCCTCGCCGAGTGGAACGGCGAGCCGGTCGGCTTCGCGGTGTGGTTTGCGAATTTCTCGACGTTCAGCGGCCGCCACGGCATCTATCTCGAAGATTTGTATGTGCGGCCGTCGCATCGCGGCAGGGGCCTCGGAAAGGCTCTGCTCGTGCACCTTGCCAGGGAATGCGTCGAGAACGGCTGGTCGCGGCTGCAATGGGCGGTGCTCGACTGGAACGCGCCGTCGATCGCCTTCTACAAATCGCTCGGTGCCGTCATGCTGGAGGACTGGACGCTGTGCCGCGTCACCGGGCCTGCGCTGACGCGGCTTGCCGGGAGCGCGACCTGATGGAGATCGTCTTCGTGGTGGCGATCGCGGAGAACGGCGTCATCGGCGCCGGCAACGCGATGCCGTGGCGAATGAAATCCGACATGGCGCGCTTCAAGGCGCTCACGATCGGCAAGCCCGTGATCATGGGCCGCAGGACCTTCGAATCCCTGCCCCGGCCGCTTCCGGGCCGCACCAACATCGTCGTCACGCGCGATGCGGATTATCGCGCCATCGGCGCCATTGTCACGACATCGACCGCCGCCGCAGACGCCATCGCGCGCGGCGATGCCCTGCGGCGTTCGGTCACCGAGATCGCCGTGATTGGCGGCGCCGAAATCTTCCGGCAATGGCTCGATCGCGCCGATCGCCTCGAAATCACGGAAGTGCATGCCCGCCCCGAGGGCGACACGCATTTCGGCATCGACAGGGCCGAGTGGGATGAGGTTGAACGCATCCGTCATCCTGCCGGTCCCAACGACAGCGCCGACTACTCCTATGTGACATATCGTCGGCGGGCGGGCCATTAACCGCATTTGCCAATGTTAACATTGACTTTTCTGCCCCCGAGCTTAGCTCGGAGGGCGGCGATGGCTGCGTTGTAAGGGACCTGCCTGTCCCCTATAAAGCCGGACCGGACAAAGCGGGCGGGGGGCAATTTCACCCTGCCGAGGAGAGCGTCGAATGCCGTGGAAGAATCAGGGCGGTGGCCCATGGGGCTCGGGTCCGAAGGGACCATGGGGCAACGGCCCGCAACCGGTCGGGCCAAGGCCGCCGGATCTGGAAGACCTTCTGCGGCGCGGCCAGGATCGCCTCCAGCAGATCATGCCGGGTGGCTATTTCTCCGGCATCGGCATCACGCTGATCGTGCTGCTCATCGTCGCGTTCTGGCTGCTGTCGGGCTTCTTCCGGGTGCAGTCCGAAGAGCTCGGCGTCGTGCTGCGCTTCGGCAAGCATGTCCGCACGGTAGAGCCCGGCCTGAACTACCATCTGCCCTATCCGATCGAGACCGTGCTGCTGCCAAAGGCATTGCGCGTGTCCACCATCTCCATCGGAATGACGCTGATCGACGATCCGGCGCGGCGCGGCCGCTCCATTCGTGACGTGCCGGAAGAGAGCCTGATGCTGACCGGCGACGAGAACATCGTCGACGTCGATTTCACCGTGCTCTGGCGCATCAAGCCCAACGGCGTCGGCGATTTCCTCTTCAACATCCAGAATCCCGAAGGCACCGTGAAGGCGGTCGCCGAGAGCGCGATGCGCGAGGTGATCGGCCGCTCGCAGATCCAGCCGATCCTGACCGGTGCGCGCAACGTCACCGAACAGGGCGTGCAGGAACTGATCCAGAAGACCCTGGACAGCTACGGCGCCGGCATTCAGATCAGCCAGGTGCAGATGCAGAAGGTCGACCCGCCGGCGCAGGTGATCGACGCCTTCCGCGACGTCCAGGCGGCGCGCGCCAATCTCGAGCAGCTGCAGAACGAGGCGCAGACCTATGCCAACCAGGTCGTGCCGCAGGCACGCGGACGTGCAGCGCAGATCATGCAGGCCGCCGAAGGCTATAGGGAGCAGACGGTCGCCGAGGCCAAGGGCCAGAGCTCGCGCTTCCTGAAGGTTTACGAGGAATACAAGAAGGCGCCCGACGTGACGCGTGAACGGATTTATCTGGAGACGATGGAGCGCGTGCTCGGCGGCTCGGAAAAGCTGATCTATGACGGCGGCCAGTCGGGCCAGGGCGTCGTGCCCTATCTGCCGCTCAGCGAATTGACAGCCAAGCGGCCGCCTGCAACCGGCCAGCAGACGACCGGAGGCAACCGATGAGATCTCCGGTCACAGGCATCGTCACGCTGCTCGGCCTCCTGCTCGTCGTGATCGTGGGCTACATGTCCCTGTTCACGGTGGCGCAGACCGAGCAGACCATCGTGCTGCAATTCGGCAAGCCCGTCGACGTCGTCACCGCTCCCGGCCTGCACTTCAAGGCGCCGTGGAATTCGGTGATCAACATCGACAAGCGCATCCTCGATCTGGAGAACCCGTCGCAGGAAGCGATCGCGTCCGACCAGAAGCGACTCGTGGTCGACGCCTTCGCGCGTTACCGCATCAAGGACGCGCTCCGCTTCTATCAGAGCATCGGCTCGATCCAGGCCGCCAATATCCAGCTCACCACGCTCTTGAACGCGGCGCTGCGCCGCGTGCTCGGCGAGGTGACCTTCATCAACGTGGTCCGGGACGACCGCGAGAAGCTGATGCAGCGCATCCGCGATCAGCTCGACCACGAGGCGGACGGCTACGGCATCCAGGTCGTCGACGTCCGGATCCGCCGTGCCGATCTGCCCGAGCAGAACAGCCAGGCGGTCTATCAGCGCATGAAGACGGAACGCGAGCGCGAAGCCGCCGAGTTCCGCGCGCAGGGCGGCCAGAAGGCACAGGAGATCCGCTCCAAGGCCGACCGCGAGGCGACCGTGATCGAGGCGGATGCAAGGTCGCTGGCCGAGCAGACGCGCGGCGTCGGCGATGCCGAGCGCAACCGTCTGTTCGCCGAAGCCTACGGCAAGGATGCGGATTTCTTCGCCTTCTACCGCTCGATGGCGGCCTATGAAACCGGGCTGCGCGCGAACGACACCCGCTTCCTGCTGCGGCCGGACTCGGATTTCTTCCGGTTCTTTGGTAACCCGTCCGGCAAGACGGCGACCACGACGCCAGCGAAGCCGTAAGTGAGACAAGGGCGGCAAGTCGGGCGGCAAGTCTGGCCGCTCTTCGTCCAGACAAGAACAGCACAACGGGAGGTTCCAATCCGATGAGGTCCATTGCGTTCACCGACTTCCTCATCGGTTTGGGCATCCTGTTCGTGCTGGAAGGCTTGATGTTCGCGGCAAGCCCGGCCTGGATGCGCAAGGCCATGAAAAGCGCGATGGCCACGCCGGACAACGTTCTGCGGGCGGTCGGCATCGGTTCGGCCGTGGCCGGCCTGGTCCTGATCTGGGTTATGCGACGTCCAATTTAGCCGTCGCACCAACGCCAAAGTGAAGGCGAGGGACCGGTTTTCGCCTTATTATCCGGGTCTTGAGGCCCGTTAAGGTCCGCGCTTGCGCCGTCCCCCCGTTCGAGCGCAGTCTTGACCTCGAATCCTTGTTTCCTGGAGATCACAATGACCGCTGCCACCATTGCCCCGACCCGTTTGCGCTTAGGGCTGGCCGCGCTCGCCGTTGGCGCTTTCAGCGCACTCGGTACACCGGCCTATGCGCGCGGGCCGGACGGCATCGCCGACGTCGCCGAGAAGGTGATCGACGCGGTCGTCAACATCTCGACCTCGCAAACCGTCGAAGCCAAGGGCGGCGGCAATGCCATGCCGCAACTGCCACCCGGCTCGCCCTTCGAGGAGTTCTTCGACGACTTCTTCAAGAATCGCAAGGGTCCCGGCGGCGGCAGCAAGGGCGGCGAGAACAGCCCGGCGCCGCGCAAGACCAACTCGCTCGGAAGCGGCTTCATCATCGACACATCAGGCGTCGTCGTCACCAACAACCACGTCATTGCGGACGCCGACGAGATCAACGTCATCCTCAACGACGGCACCAAGATCAAGGCCGACCTGGTCGGCGTCGACAAGAAGACCGACCTTGCCGTGCTGAAGTTCAAGCCGCCGAAGCCGCTGGTGTCGGTGAAGTTCGGCGATTCCGACAAGCTGCGCCTCGGCGACTGGGTCGTCGCAATCGGCAATCCTTTCAGCCTCGGCGGCACCGTGACGGCCGGTATCGTCTCGGCGAAGAACCGTGACATCTCCTCAGGTCCCTACGACAGCTACATTCAGACCGACGCCTCCATCAACCGCGGCAATTCCGGCGGTCCGCTGTTCAACCTCGATGGCGACGTCATCGGCGTCAACACGCTGATCATCTCGCCCTCCGGCGGCTCGATCGGCATCGGCTTCGCCGTACCGTCGAAGACGGTGGCGGGTGTCGTCGACCAGCTCCGCCAGTTCGGCGAATTGCGCCGCGGCTGGCTGGGCGTGCGCATCCAGAGCGTCACCGACGAGATCGCCGAGAGCCTCAACATCAAGCCGCCGCGCGGCGCGCTGGTTGCCGGCGTCGACGACAAGGGCCCGGCCAAACCGGCCGGCATCGAGCCCGGCGACGTCGTCGTCAAGTTCGACGGCAAGGACGTCAAGGACCCCAAGGATCTCTCTCGCGTGGTCGCCGACACCGCGGTCGGCAAGGAGGTCGACGTCGTCATCATCCGCAAGGGGCAGGAGGAGACCAAGAAGGTCATGCTCGGCCGGCTGCAGGATCCCGACAAGGTGCAGGCCGCAGTGAAGACCGACGAGCCCGCGCCTGAAAAGACCGTGACACAGAAGGCGCTCGGCCTCGATCTCGCGGCGCTGAGCAAGGATCTGCGTACGCGCTACAAGATCAAGGACACCGTCAAGGGCGTGGTCGTCACCAATGTCGACTCCAATTCGGATGCCGCCGAGAAGCGCCTCTCCGCCGGCGACGTCATCGTCGAGGTGGCGCAGGAGAGCGTCTCCAGCGGCGCCGACATCCAGAAACGAGTCGACCAGCTCAAGAAGGACGGTAAGAAGTCGGTGCTGCTGCTGGTCTCGAACGCCGAAGGCGAGCTGCGCTTCGTGGCGTTGAGCGTGCAGTAGGCGCACGAGCAGCCACACATTCACTGTCATGCTCCGCGAAAGCGGGGCATCCGGTACGCCGCGGCTTTTACGTATCCTCGCTCTGTCTCTGGAATACTGTCATCACTCGCTTTCGCGGGTGATGACAGCGGAGAGGAGGCTACGCCTCCACGAACTCCTCACGTCGATACCCCTGCGCATACAGCAGCGCGGTGAGATCGCCATGATCGATCCGGGCTGCCGCAGCGGCGGCCACCGCAGGCTTCGCATGATACGCCACGCCCAGCCCCGCCGCCTGGATCATCGCGAGATCATTGGCGCCGTCGCCGACCGCCAGCGAGTCGACGTCGTCGAGATCGAACGACTCCATCAGATCCACCAGCGTCGCGAGCTTTGCCGCGCGCCCCAAGATCGGCTCCTTCACCTCGCCGGTGAACTTGCCGTCGCGGACGACGAGCTCGTTGGCGCGGTTCTCCTGGAAACCTATCCTGGTGGCGACCGCGCTGGTGAACAGCGTGAAGCCGCCGGAGACGAGGCAGGCATAGGCGCCATGGGCGCGCATGGTCGCGACCAGTTCGCGGCCGCCCGGCGTCAGCGTAATGCGCTTGGCCAGCACCTCGTCGACGGCACTGGCGGGGAGGTCCTTGAGCAGCGCAACGCGCTCGCGCAGCGCTGGCTCGAACTCGACCTCGCCGCGCATCGCACGTTCGGTAATGGCTGCCACATGGGCCTTCACCCCGACCAGATCGGCGAGCTCGTCGATGCATTCCTGGCCGATCATGGTGGAATCCATGTCGGCGAGAAAAAGCTTCTTGCGCCGGAAGCCGACTGGCTGCACGACGATGTCGATGGGCAGGTCGCCTCGTATCTCGCGGAGTCGCTGCTCGATGGCGTGACGGTCGCCTTCGAGGTTACTGTCGGCACCGAAGGGGATATCGACTGCCACCCCGTCGAACAGCCAGTGCGCGGGAGCCGCCTGTGGCAGCACCGCGCGGGCGCCGTCGACGATGGTCGAGTCGAGCGCGGGATTATTCGGGTTGCAGATCAGCGTGGCGACGAGGGACATTTGAGGTTTTCGTGAGCGAGGGACAAGTCGGCAGAAGGCATGTTGGCAAGGCGGTGCTTATCGCAGGCCCGACCGCCAGCGGCAAGTCGGCGCTGGCGCTCGAGCTTGCGCTCGCTGCGGGCGGGGTCGTGATCAATGCCGATTCCATGCAGGTCTACCGCGACCTCCGCATCATCACTGCGCGCCCCACAGATGACGACGAGGCGCGGGTGCCTCATCGCCTCTACGGCCATGTCGATGCGGCCGTGAATTTTTCGGCTGGTGCCTGGGTGAGTGACGCGGCGAGGGCGCTCGAAGAGGCGCAAGCGGAGGACCGCCTGCCGATCTTCATCGGCGGGACCGGGCTGTACTTCAAGGCGCTGACGGCGGGCCTTTCCGTGGTGCCGCCGATCCCTGTCGAGGTGCGCGAGGACGTTCGCGCGCGGCTGGAGCGGAACGGCGTCGAGGCGCTGCATGCGGAACTCGCAGCCTCCGATCCGCGAGCCGCCGAGCGATTGAACCTGCGTGATCGCACGCGCATTGCGCGCGCGCTCGAAGTGGTCGAAGCCACCGGCCGTTCGCTGCTGGACTGGCATCATGAGGGCCAGCCGCCGCTGCTGCCGAAGGACAGTTTTCGCGCCGTGTTCCTCGCGCCCGAGCGCGACGAGCTCTATGCGCGTATCGACGCCCGCTTCGACGCCATGTTGGAGGCCGGCGCGCTGGAGGAGGTCGAGCGTCTCGCCGCCCGAGACCTCGATCCGCTGCTGCCGGCGATGAAGGCTCATGGCGTGCCGGCGCTAATCCGGCATCTGCGCGGTGAGCTCAGCCTGGAGCAGGCGGCTACCATCGGCCGCGCCGACACCCGCCACTACGCCAAGCGGCAGTTCACCTGGTTCCGGCACCAATTGCCCGAGTTCGAGTGGCTGAAGCCCGGGGAGACGCGGGGCTGGCTGGCGGCGATCGTGAACGCGGCCCGGGACCCCGGTTGACACGCTTTTGTGCCTCGGTCGCCGAATTTACCTCTCGCCCAACCCCGGGAACACCGCTACACTGCCAAAATCGCGCGGGAACGGCCGCATTGCCTTGACATCGGGGCGCCGGCCGTTATGTTTCGCGCAACCTTTGGGAAGCCGAGCCGCCACCATGCGTAATATTATTACCAAACTCCTTATCGCCGTCGTACCCAGGCACACCGCCGGGGGTGGCTAGCTGCCATCCACATGACAGGCGGTGTGCATGGGCCCTCTTCGGGGCCTTTTTTATTTCCGAAAACCCGACACGAACGAAGCCGCTGACAACAGCGCATCCGGAGCAAGCCAATGAGCGACAAGAGCCACGATCCGAACCAGATGACCGGCGCCGCGATGATCGTCCGCGCGCTCATCGATCATGGCGTGACCGACATTTTCGGCTACCCCGGCGGCGCGGTGCTCCCGATCTACGACGAGATCTTCCAGCAGAGCGAAGTCCAGCACATCCTGGTCCGCCACGAGCAGGGTGCGGGCCACGCCGCCGAGGGCTATGCGCGTTCGACCGGCCGGCCCGGCGTTGCACTGGTGACCTCCGGTCCCGGCGCCACCAACATGGTGACGCCACTCACCGACGCGCTGATGGACTCGATCCCGCTGGTCTGCATCTCCGGCCAGGTGCCGACGCATCTGATCGGCAACGACGCCTTCCAGGAATGCGACACCGTCGGCATCACGCGCCCCTGCACCAAACACAATTGGCTGGTGCGCGACGTCAACGATCTCGCAAAGGTGCTGCACGAGGCGTTTTACGTTGCGACCACGGGTCGACCGGGCCCGGTGCTCGTCGACGTGCCCAAGGACGTGCAGTTCGCGACCGGCACCTATCATCCGCCGCGCAAGTCCGACGTGCATCGCTCCTACGCGCCGCGGGTGAAGGGCGATGCGACGCAGATCCGCAAGGCCGTGGCGCTGCTCGCAGGCGCCAAGCGGCCCGTGATCTACAGCGGCGGCGGCGTGATCAATTCCGGTCCTGAAGCCACCAGGCTGCTGCGCGAGCTGGTCGAGGTCACTGGCTTTCCGATCACCTCCACGCTGATGGGCCTCGGCGCATATCCCGCGTCGGGCAAGAGCTGGCTCGGCATGCTCGGCATGCACGGCACCTACGAAGCCAACATGACCATGCATGATTGCGACGTCATGCTGTGCGTCGGTGCGCGCTTCGACGACCGCATCACCGGCCGCGTCGATGCGTTCTCGCCGGGCTCGAAGAAGATCCACATCGACATCGACCCGTCCTCGATCAACAAGAACATCCGCGTCGACGTGCCGATCATCGGCGACTGCGGCAACATCCTCGGCGACATTCTCCAGGTGTTCAAGGCGGAGGCGAAGAAGCCCGACATCAAGGCCTGGTGGCAGCAGATCGCGCAGTGGCGCGCCCGCAACTCGCTCTATTACAGGAAGAGCAACGACGTCATCCTGCCGCAGCACGCGATCCAGAGCCTGTTCGAGGCGACGCGCGGCAGGGACACCTACATCACCACCGAGGTCGGCCAGCATCAGATGTGGGCCGCGCAGTTCTACGGCTTCGAGGAGCCGCATCGCTGGATGACCTCGGGCGGTCTCGGCACCATGGGCTACGGCTTGCCGGCCGCGGTCGGCGTGCAGGTTGCCCATCCCGACAGCCTCGTCATCGACATCGCGGGCGATGCCTCGGTGCAGATGACGATGCAGGAGATGTCGACGGCGGTGCAGTACGAGCTGCCGATCAAGATCTTCATCCTGAACAACCAGTACATGGGCATGGTGCGGCAGTGGCAACAGCTGCTCCATGGCAATCGCCTGTCGCATTCCTACTCGGAGGCGATGCCGGACTTCGTCAAGCTCGCGGAAGCCTATGGCGGGGTCGGCATCCAGGTGCACAAGCCCGGCGATCTCGACGGCGCCATCCAGGAGATGATCTCGGTCAAGCGCCCGGTGCTGTTCGACTGCCGCGTCGCGTCGCTGGAAAACTGCTTCCCGATGATCCCCTCCGGCAAGGCGCACAACGAGATGCTGTTGCCGGAGCAGGCGAACGACGAAGCCACCGCAAAGGCGTTCGCCGGCGGCAAGGCGCTGGTGTGAGCGTGATGGTCGACCTGAACGAGCTCGAACGCGCGCATGCGATCGTGGAGCAGGCGGTGCCGCCGACGCCGGCGCACGCCTGGCCGCTGCTCAGCCAGCGGCTCGGCACGCAGGTCGTGGTCAAGCACGAGAATCACACGCCGACCGGCGCCTTCAAGGTGCGCGGCGGGTTGGTCTATCTCGATCGGCTGAAGCGCGAACGGCCGAACATTCCGGGCATCATCTCGGCGACGCGCGGCAATCATGGCCAGAGCCTCGCCTTTGCGGCGAGCCGCCATGGCGTGCCTGCCGTGATCTATGTGCCGCGCGGCAATTCGATCGAGAAGAACCGCGCGATGAAGGCGTTTGGCGCCGAACTCGTTGAGCACGGCGAGGACTTTCAGGCCGCACGCGAGGAAGCCGGGCGCCACGCGCAGTTCGCCGGGCTGCACATGGTGCCGTCGTTCCATACGGACCTAGTGCTGGGCGTGGCGACCTATGCGCTCGAATTGCTCCGGGCCGCGGCCGATCTCGACATCCTCTATGTGCCGATCGGGCAGGGCTCGGGGATCTGCGGCTGCATCATGGCGCGCGATCTGCTCGGCCTGAAGACCGAGATCGTCGGCGTGCAATCGACGGAGGCGCCGTCCTACGCGCTGTCGTTCGCGGCGGGCCGCGTCGTGACCACCGAGACCAGCAACACGCTCGCGGACGGCATGGCGACGCGGATTCCCGATCCGGAAGCGCTCGCGGTCATCCTCAGGGGCGCCTCGCGTATCGTCCAGGTGACGGACGATGAGATCGCGCTTGCGATCCATGCGCTCTGGACTGACACGCACAATCTCGCCGAAGGCGCCGGTGCCGCCGCGCTCGCCGCAGCGCTTCAGGAAAAGACCAAGTTACAGGGCAAGCGCGTCGGTCTCGTGCTGTCCGGCGGCAATATCGATTTCGATCTGTTCCGCGGTTGGGTCGGGACGGAAGCGCCGGTCGCTCATCGGGCGACGGCGTGACGACGAAAATAAAGGGGACGACAATGAACCAGCCCGCATCCGCCTATTTCATCGAGGAACGCCACGACCCGAACGAGACGCACACGCTTTCGGTGCTCGTGCAGAACGAGCCCGGCGTGCTCGCGCGCGTCATCGGCCTGTTCTCGGGGCGCGGCTACAACATCGAGAGCCTCACGGTCTCCGAGACCGAGAGCCAGAAGCATCTCTCGCGCATCACCATCGTCACCACGGGTACGCCGATGGTGATCGAGCAGATCAAGCATCAGCTCGATCGCATGATCCCGGTCTATCGCGTCGTCGATATGACGTTGACGAAACGCTCGATCGAGCGCGAGCTTGCAATGGTCAAGGTGCGCGGAGAGGGCGAGCATCGCGTCGAGGCGCTGCGGCTGGCTGACGCGTTCCGTGCCCGCGTGATCGACGCCACCACCGAAAGCTTTGTGTTCGAGATCACAGGCAATACCGACAAGATCAATCAGTTTATCGACCTGATGCGTCCGCTTGGCCTCGTCGAAGTGTCGCGCACCGGTGTTGCCGCGATCGGTCGCGGGCCTGAAGGAATGTGAGCCATGCTGGCGCGCGACTGGTACTACAACGAGCGGAATCGGATGGGGATCGGGCCCGCTGTGGCGTCGATCTACGACAGTCACGACGATGCCGATCTACGGGCGCGCGCCGCGCTGAAAATGCTCGGCGTCCAGCGCGGCTGGCGCATCGCCGACATCGGTTGCGGCAACGGCGTGCTTGCGACCGAGGCGGCGCTGATGGGCGCCGAAGTCGACGCCATCGACATCTCGCCCGCGATGCTGGCGCTCGCCGAGATCTATGCGCGCGACCGCAAGGCGCCCGTCCGCACGCAGTCCGCCGGCCTGCTCAGCTTCGCCTACCGGCCGGAATCCTATGACCTGATCGTCAGCGAGTTCACGCTGCACCATCTGCCGGATTTCTGGAAGGCGGTGGCGATGTCGCGGATCTATCGCGCGCTCAAGCCCGGCGCCACGTTCTATTTGCGCGACATCGTCTACGCGTCGATGCCCGATGCGCTCGAGCGCGACGTCGAGCAATGGGCCGACTTCGAGATCAAGAACCATGATGTCCCGCGTGAAAGCGTCGTCACTCACATGCGCGACGAATATTCCACTTTTGGCTGGGTCATGGAGCGGATGCTGACCGACGTCGGCTTCACGCTGGTCTCGGCCGATTACCACGCTCCGATGCACGGCACTTATCTGCTGCGGAAACCCAACTCTTCCACGTAAAGGCCGGCAAGCAAGGCTCGACCAGAACAACAAACAGGGCTGCACGACAGGGCAGAACCGGGAACGACAATGAAGCCGGCCGACATCCTCATCGCCATCCTGGTGGCGATCATCTGGGGGCTTGCCTTCGTGGCGAGCCGGATCGCGCTCGACGAATTTTCGCCGGAGCTGATGACGGCGATGCGCTTCACCATTGCCGCGGTGCCGTGCCTGTTCATTCGCAAGCCGAAAGTCGCCTGGCCGCTCCTGATCGCGATCAGCTTCACGCTCTTTCTCGGCCAGTTTCTGAGCCAGGCCTATGGCATCGCCCATGGCGTGCCGGTGGGGCTGACCAGCGTCGTCGTGCAGAGCCAGGCGCTGTTCACGATCGGCTTTGCCGCGATCGCATTCGGCGAGCGGCCGACGCCAGTGCAGACGCTTGGTATCGTCATCGCAGCAATCGGTCTTTTGATGATCTGCGGCACGGTCGGCTATGATTTCAGCATCGGTGCCTTCGCCGTGTTGATGATCGCCCCGGTCAGCTTTGCGGTCGGCAATATCCTGCTGCGCGGGGCCCGCGGCGTGCCGATGTTCGATCTGTTCGCCTGGTTGTGCCTGGCCACCGCGGTCCCGCTGTTCGCGCTCACGCTGATCGTCAACGGACCGACGCCGACCTGGCAGTCGCTGATCCACATGTCGCTCACCGGCCTCATTTGCCTGCTGTTGATCGGCGGCATCTCCACCAGCATCGCCTATTGGCTGTGGGGCCGGCTGCTGCGTGACTATCCCACCGCGCAAGTGGTGCCGTTCGCGCTGCTGGTGCCGTTCGTCGGCTCGGCCGCATCCAGCATCGTGTTCGGGGAGCGGTTCGGCCCGCTGCGCCTCGCCGGCATGCTCACCGTGATCGGCGGTATCGCGGTGATGGTGCTGGCGAAGCGCCCGCAAATCCTGCCGAAGATCGCGTGAGGTGACTATGGCCTATTCGCTCTTCTATGCCTTCCTCGCCTTCATGGTGGTGATGTATTTCACGCCCGGGCCGAACAACATCATGCTGCTGGCGTCGGGCCTGACCTACGGCTTCCGGCGCACCATCCCCCACATCGCCGGCATCGTCATCGGTTTTGCTTTCATGATCGCCGCCGTGGGTCTCGGGCTCGGCACAGTGTTCCTGGCCTATCCGATCCTCCAGACGATCTTGAAATATGCCGGCGCGGCCTATCTGATTTACCTCGCCGCCGTGATTGCCTTGTCCGGCCCGACCACACCCGATGGTGAGACCGGCCGCGGCCCGATGACTTTCTGGGGCGCGGCGATGTTCCAGTGGATCAACGCCAAGGGCTGGGTGATCGTGATCGGCACCATCACCGCCTACGCGGCGATTGCCCAATTCCCCGTCAATATCGCAATCCAGACCCTGGTCAGCCTCCTCGTCGGCGCGGTCTCGACCGTGGTCTGGGTCCTGTTCGGCACTGCACTACGGCCGGTGCTGACGTCCGAGCGCCTGGTCCGGGCCTTCAACATCGTGATGGCAATCCTGCTGCTCGCCTCCCTCTACCCCGTTTTCATGGATGCATGATGTCCCGGATTTCCATGCAGAAACGGGTTTCCTTAAGGGGCCAAAATGCTCTAGACAGCCCCCGAAATCTGCAAATTTCGCCCTTCGGACACTGACCTTTGGCCGATTCTGGCCCTGAACGAGGAAACGACCATGCGTGTTTATTATGATCGCGACGCCGACCTGAACCTGATCAAGGGCAAGAAGGTCGTCATCGTCGGCTATGGCAGCCAGGGCCACGCCCATGCGCTGAACCTGAAGGATTCCGGCGTCAAGGACGTGGCGATTGCGCTTCGCAAGGGTTCGGCCTCGGCCAAGAAGGCGGAAGCTGCCGGCTTCAAGGTGATGGAAGTCGCCGAGGCCGCCAAATGGGCCGACCTCGTCATGATGCTGACCCCGGACGAGCTCCAGGGCGACATCTACCGCGAGCACCTGCACGACAACATGAAGAAGGGCGCAGCGCTCGTCTTCGCGCACGGTCTCAACGTCCACTTCAACCTGCTCGATCCGCGCGCCGATCTCGACGTGCTGATGATCGCGCCGAAGGGCCCCGGCCACACCGTGCGTTCGGAATACCAGCGCGGCGGCGGCGTGCCCTGCCTGATCGCGATCGCCAAGGACGTCTCGGGCAACGCCCACGACCTCGGCCTGTCCTATGCCTCCGCCGTCGGCGGCGGCCGTGCCGGCATCATCGAGACCACCTTCAAGGAAGAGTGCGAGACCGACCTGTTCGGCGAGCAGGTGGTGCTCTGCGGCGGCCTGGTCGAGCTGATCAAGGGCGGCTACGAGACCCTGGTCGAAGCCGGCTACGCCCCGGAGATGGCCTATTTCGAGTGCCTGCACGAGGTGAAGCTGATCGTCGACCTGATCTATGAAGGCGGCATCGCCAACATGAACTACTCGATCTCCAATACCGCGGAGTACGGCGAGTACGTCACCGGTCCGCGCATCGTCACCGCCGAGACCAAGGCCGAGATGAAGCGCGTGCTCAACGACATCCAGTCCGGCAAGTTCGCCCGCGACTGGATGCTCGAGAACAAGGTCAACCAGACCTCGTTCAAGGCGACCCGCGCCAAGCTCGCCGAGCACCCGATTGAGGAAGTCGGCGCCAAGCTGCGCGACATGATGCCCTGGATCAAGAAGGGCGCGCTGGTCGACAAGTCGAAGAACTAAGTCGCGGCCGTTCGGATGCGGCGTATCGGTTACGCCGCATCCGGACACGCGAGCGAAAACACAAGCTTCGCTCGCCAAACCAATTCTTAAATCTTTCGCGGCTATATTCGAGCGAGATCGCAACCAGCGGTCTCGCTCTTTTCGTCTCGCGCGAAGCATTGCTGCTTCATTCAAATTCTTCGCGAGCTGAAGTGCTCCCTGAGCACGAAGAACTGACGCTTAAACCACATTCTTGGTCTCGCGTTGATTTTCGGAATTTCTCAGAAGCTCCCGATCCTCAAAAGCCGAGCGTCTTCAGGGTCAAAGATTCGGCTCTTCATCCATATCTTCACGTTGCAATCGATCTCACGTCGCGACGTTCGCGCCTCGCTTCAACTTAAGAACTGACATCGGCGGCGTCTCCTTGAGCGGTGGACGGCATTGCGCCGCGGCACTTTTCCACTGCATGATCGCGGGAGCTCTTCGGGGGGAAAAGACCATGCGATCCGTCGTCGTCACCGGCGCGTCCACCGGCATTGGCTGGGCCATTGCGAAATTTCTGGTCGGGCGCGGCTATCGTGTTTTCGGTAGTGTCCGCAAGCAGGCCGATGCTGACCGGCTCGCGGGTGAGTTCGGTGCGAACTTCACGTCGCTGCTGTTCGATGTCACCGACGAGGCGGCGGTCCTCGCGGCTGCGCGAAAAGTCCGCGAGGCGCTGGGCGACGAGACGCTGGCCGGTCTCGTCAACAACGCCGGCGTCGCGGTCGCCGGCCCCGTGCTCGAACTGTCGGCCGACGACTTCCGCCGGCAGATGGAGATCAACGTCATTGGCCCGGTCATCGCGACGCAGGCCTTTGGGCCGCTACTCGGCGCCGATCCGTCGCTGAAGGGACCGAAGGGCCGGATCGTGATGATCAGCTCGGTCGCGGGCAAGAACGGCAATCCGTTGTTGGCGCCTTACAGCACCTCCAAGCACGCTATCGAAGGCCTGTCGGAGAGCTTGCGCCGCGAATTGATGCTGTTCGGCATCGACGTCATCATCGTCGCCCCCGGCGCAGTCAAGACGCCGATCTGGGGCAAGGCCGAGCAGATCGATCTTTCGGTCTACCAGAACTCGCCTTATCTGCCGGCGCTGAACAAGGTCATGGCGTTCATGATGAAGCTCGGCGAGACCGGGCTGCCGGCCGAGCGGATCGCCGAGGTCGTTTTCGAGGCGCTCACCGCCGAAAGGCCCAAGGTTCGCTATCAGATCACGCCGGACCGGATGCGACATTTGATGACGGCCGCGCTACCCAAGCGTGTCGTCGACCGTATCATCGCCAAGCGGCTCGGGCTGCTGCCGCAGGGCTGAGCCTCCGAGGTGAGACCATTGCCAGACGGGTGATCGATTTCCGATCGTGGGAGCTTGAGATGCCGGCTTATGTGATTTTCGACGTCGAGATCAGGGATTTTCAGCAGTACCAAAGCTTCATGTTGGGCGTGAAGCCCGCCCTGGAGGCCGCTGGAGCCAGATATCTGGCGCGAGGGGGCGCCCACAAGGTCTACGAGGGAGACTGGCAGCCCCGCAGGATCGTTCTGCTGGAATTCCCATCCGTCGCAGCCTGGGAGGCGTTCTACACGGGCGCGACCTACCAGGGACTCAAAGCGGTCCGAGACGCTTACAGTTCTGCCCGCCTGGTCAGCGTCGAGGGCCTCGACTAGGCGGCAAGTCGGTTCTGCACTGCGGGATTGCTCTGGCGGGACGAATTGGGCGCGGAGGCCGATCGGCTTCCGCTAACATTAAGCGAAGGTCGGACCGCGACGCGCGTTGCTTGTCCGTGACCGTTCAATTACAGTTTTATGACACGGTGCAGGCCTTCCGGCTGCGCCGAACGCCGCAGGCCCGGTCAGCCGGCTCGGCATCACCGTGCCGGACCAGCAGTTGCGTGTCGTCGATGGCGTCCGCGCCCAATCCAGGTCCTTCTGCCACGACCGCCGTCCTGGCGAGCGTCGCCGCGCTCGGTATCTGGCGGCTGCTCGCGGTTGCGGCGCCGCATCTCGCAGCGCTCGTCCTGATGTACGAGACCGAGACGGATTTCGGCGCACGGCTCTCCTTCGTGCTGGCCTGGGGCATCCTCAACTTCTTCTGGATCGCGCTGCTGCGGCGGCCGGCGCTCTCGGGTGCGCTGTCGCTGACCATGGTCGTGGTGCTGGTGCTGCTATCGCGGCTGAAGCACGACGTCGTGCAGATGACGGTCAACTTCATCGACCTGATGATGATCGACCGCGACACGGTCGCGTTCCTGTTCACGATTTTCCCGAATTTGCGCTGGTCGGTGATCGGAGCCGGCCTCGTCACGCTGCCGCTGATGTATGCGCTGTGGTGGCTCGATCCGTTCCGCATCCGTAGGCTACCGGCACTCGCCTGCAAGCTCGCCTGCCTCGCCGCGCTGGTCGGCTATTCGCTCTATCATCCGGACGAGGCCTGGCGCGGTTATTACGACGACGGCTATCTCTCGAAGTTCTTCCGCTCCGGCGTCAGCGCGGTCTCCGACTTCGCGCAATACGGCTTCATGGAGTCGGCCGCTTCGACCAATGAACGGCTCAACATGCCGCTGGTCGATGCCTGCCATCCCGTCGGCCGGCGGCCGAACATCATCATGGTCCATGATGAATCGAGTTTCGACATCCGCGCCGCGCAGGGCATCAAGGTGCCGGCCGGCTACGGTAGCCATTTCAAATCCTGGGACGGCAAGGAGCGCGCGTTTCTGGCCGAGAGCAATGGCGGGCCGAGCTGGTTCACCGAATACAATGTGCTCGCGGGGTTGTCGTCGCGCTCGTTCGGCCGCTTCGCCTATTTCGTGACGCGCATTGCAACAGGCCGTGTCGAGCGTGGCCTACCGCTGGCGCTGCGCCGCTGCGGCTACGACACGATGTCGCTCTACCCCGCCAATGGCGGCTTCATGGCCGCACGCAGCTTTCAGATGACGACCGGCATCGAACGCTTCCTCGACTCCAAGGATCTCGGCGCCAAGGATGTCGAGCCGGACAGCTTCTTCTACGACAAGGCGCTCCGGCTGATGGGTGAGCGAACGCCGAACAAGCCGCTGTTCACCTTCATCTATCTCGGAGCCAATCATTTCCCCTGGGAGACGCGCTTCCGCCCGGATCTGCTGCCGAACTGGCGCGCACCGGGCAATGTGCCGTCCATCGACGAATATCTGCGCCGGCAGGCGATGAGCGCCCAGCAGTACAAGGCTTTCCTCGCGGGCTTGAAGAAGAATTTTCCCGGCGAGCCTTTCGTGATCGTGCGCTATGGCGATCATCAGCCCGAGTTTGCGCCCGGTATCCTCGAGCCCGGGCTCGACGAGGGTGCAATCGGCAAGAAGCTCGACGCCTACGACCCACGTCTCTACGCGACCTACTACGCAATCGACGCCGTCAATTTCGACCCGGTGAAGAGCGAGGCCGTGATGGACACGGTCGATGGTCCGTATCTGCCGCTGGTCATCCAGGAAGCCGCCGGCATCCCGCTCGATCCGTCCTTCGCCGAGCAGAAGGAGATCATGCTCCGCTGCAAGGGCATCTTCTACGGCTGCAAGGACGGTGCCGAAGCGCGCCGGCTGAACCGGCTGCTGATCGATGCGGGGATGATCAGGGGGCTGTAGCCGGCCTACCGCCCACCCACCTTCTCCCACAACCATTTCGCCACGGCATCCGGCGACGAATTCGCATCATTGCCGGCGGCGCGTAAATTGGCTTCGCGCATCGTGGCGATGTCGATCTTGCCGAGCAGCGGTTTCAGCGCGGCCTGCAGCCGCTCGTCGCCGGCGCGCTTCGGGGCCAGCAGCAGGATGGCGTCGTAGGGCGGGATCGCGTGCCTGGGATCGTCGAGCGCAACGAGATCGTATTTTGCGATCAGCCCGTCGCTGGTGTAGCCCGCGATGACATCGACCTCGCCGCTGGCGACGGCCGCATACATGAAGTCCGGCTGCATCTGGCGCTGGGCGCGGAACTGGAGCCCATAGGCTTTTTGCAGCGCCGCCCATTCGGGTCGCGAGAAGAACTCATAGTCGCCGGCGATCGACAGGGTCGAAGCATGCGCGGCGAGATCGGCGATGGTGCGGATGCCAAGCGCCTCGGCGCGCTTCTTCGGGATCACCAGCGCATAGGCATTCTCGAAACCGAGCTCGCCGAGCAGCGTAATGTTCTCCTTCGCAAGCGTTGTCCGCAGCTCAGCCAACAGCTCCGCTCGCGGTTTGATGTCCGTGCGGTGAAGCTGATTGGCCCAGAGCGTGCCGGAATAATCGACATAGAGATCGATATCGCCGGCCTTCAACGCCTCGAAGATCACGCTCGAGCCGAGACCGGATCGCGCGACGGCGGAAAGACCGGCCGCCTGGAGCCGGTCCCGCATCAGCGCCGACAGCACATACTGTTCCGCGAAGGTCTTGGCGCCGACGACATAGCTCTGTGTCGAGCGCCCCATCGTCGGCACCAGTGTTGCGGCGACCAGTGCCGCGATCCCGGCCGCGCCAAGCCCCGCACGCACGCGGCTGCGCCGGCGCAGGCCGCTCTCGATCAGGCCGAGCAGTTGATCGACGGCGAGCGCCAGCAGGGCCGAGGCAAAGCAGCCGAACAGCACGAACACCCAGTTCTGGGTCTGCAGCCCGGCAAAGATGTAATTGCCGAGGCTGGTCTGCCCGATCGGGGTCGACAGCGTCGCGGTGCCGATCACCCACACCGCGGCGGTACGGATGCCCGCCATCATCACCGGGAGGGCCAGCGGCAGTTCGACCATCATCAACGACTGCGGTGCGGTCATTCCGACGCCTTTGGCAGCCTCGATCAGCGCGGGATCGATGCCGTTGAGGCCGGTGATGCCATTGCGCAGCACCGGCAGCATCGAATAGAGCGCCAGCGCCAGCATCGCCGGCAGGAAGCCGAAAGCGGAGAAGGAGACGCCGAACCAGGCCAGCGCCACGGAGGCCGCGAGCAGCAGGAGCGGATAGAACAGCGCGAGCAGCGCCAGCCCGGGCACTGTCTGCACGATACTGGCGAGCGCGAGCAGGACGGCGCGCGGGGTGGGGCGGTTGCGGGTCAGGATCGCCAGCGGCAGGCTGATGATCAGGCCGAGCGCAAGTGCAGCGAGACTCACCCGGACGTGGTTGCCGAGATAGTCGGGCAAATGCCCCAGCGCCTCGCCCCAGCGCGGATCGGTGAAAAGGCTCATGCCGCCCCGCCCTGTGGCAGCAGCGCGTTCAATCGCTCGACCTGGCGTCGCGGCGTCCGCAGCAGCTCCAGCACGTAGGCGTCGCTGCTTTTCGAAAGCTCCACTGGCGTGCCCTGCGCCAGCAGCTTTCCGCTGCGCATCACGGCGATGCGGTCCGCGAGCAAGATCGCTTCCGTCATGTCGTGGGTGATCATCACGGTGGTCAGGCCGAGCTTGCGGTGCAGCTCGCGAAAATCGTCGCCGAGCGCATCGCGGGTGAGGGGATCGAGCGCGCCGAATGGCTCGTCCATCAGCACGATGCGGGGCCGTGCCGCAAGCGCGCGCGCCACGCCCACGCGCTGGCGCTGGCCGCCCGAGAGCGCATCCGGCAATCGCTCGCGATGCGCGGCCCGGTCGAGTTGCACGAGTTCGAGCAATTCATCGACCCGCGTTGCGATATCCGCCGCCGGGACGCCGAGCAGTTTTGGTGTGATCCCGATATTGTCGGCGACGCTCAGATGCGGGAACAGCCCGCCGCTCTGGAAGACGTAGCCGATGCGGCGCCGCAGCGCGACCGGATCGACCGATTGCACGTCGTCACCCTCGACGGTGATCGTGCCGCCATCCGCCTCGATCAGGCGGTTGGCGAGCCGCAGCAGCGTCGTCTTGCCCGAACCCGAGCCGCCGACGACGGCCACAAACTCGCCTTCGGCGATGTCGAGTGACACATCGTCCACGGCCTTGAGCGCGCCGAAGCTCTTGGTGACCTGGGCATAGCCAATCATCGGCCTGGATGGCATCGGGCGGGGCTCACTACGCTGACCCGCCCCAAGGAGGGAGGGAGGAAGGGAGGGGATGACGAGGCCCATGCGTACCACGCTTGGCGGCTTGATTGAACTTGGCCGCGCGAGCGGCTAAGGCATCGGGCCAAGTTCGGAGGGAACACATGATAACGCCTACGGCAGTGGCGCTGGAAGATGCCAAGGTCGCGTTCCAGCTGGGGGACGGGCGGGTCTATACGGCGGTGGAGAAGGCGCATCTGACGGTGGCGCAGGGCGAGTTCGTCGCCATCGTCGGCCCAACCGGCTGCGGGAAATCGACGTTGCTCAACGTCGCGGCCGGGCTGCTGAAGCCGGCTGCCGGGAGCGTCAGGATATTCGACCAGCCGCTCGCCGGGCTGAATCGTGATGCCGGCTATCTGTTCCAAGCCGATGCGCTGTTCCCCTGGAAGACCGCGCTCGACAACGTCGCGATCGGGCTCGAAGTCAGCGGCACGCCGCGCAGCGAGGCGCTGCCGCGGGCGCAAAAGTGGCTGACCTCGGTCGGCTTGGGTGCCTTCGCCAACCGCTATCCGCACATGCTCTCGGGCGGCCAGCGCAAGCGCGTGGCGCTGGCGCAGGTGCTGATCCGCGATCCAAAGATACTGCTGATGGACGAGCCGTTCGGGCCGCTGGATGCACAGACCCGGCAGGTGATGGGCAACCTGCTGCTTGAGCTCTGGAACGCTGACCGCAAGGCCGTGCTGTTCGTCACCCATGATCTGGAAGAGGCGATCGCGCTCGCCGACCGCGTCGTGATTATGTCGGCGGGGCCGTCCTCCCGCATCATCGGCGACTGGCGCGTGAGCCTGCCGCGCCCGCGCGACATTTTCGAAGTGCGGCTGGACAAGGAGTTTCATGCGCTTCATCGCGAGATCTGGGGCGTGCTCAAGGACGAGGTCATGAAGGGCTACGCGCAATCCACGCAAGCGGCGGAGGCGGTCTGATGTCGCGCGTGACGCTGCTCTCGCTGCAAGTGCTGGTCGCGGTGGTCTGCCTCGCGCTGTGGCAATTGCTGTCGACCGTGCCCGTGTTCGGCAAGATCCTGCTGCCGCCGTTCTTCTTCTCCAACCCGGTCGATGTCTTCGCCCAGATCGTCAAATGGTTCTCGTCCGGTGTGATCTGGAAGCATCTCGGCATCACGCTGACGGAATCGATCCTGGCCTTCGTGATCGGATCGGCCGGCGGTGTGCTGATCGGCTTCTGGTTCGCGCGCCAGCCGCTGGTCGCCGCGGTGTTCGATCCCTACGTCAAGATGGTCAACGCACTGCCGCGGGTGGTGCTGGCGCCGATCTTCGCGCTGTGGCTTGGGCTGGGCATCTGGTCCAAGGTCGCGCTCGGCGTGACGCTGGTGTTCTTCATCGTGTTCTTCAACGTCTATCAAGGCGTCAAGGAGGTCAGCCGCACCGTGCTCGACAACGGCCGCATGCTCGGCATGAGCGAGCGGCAGCTGATGCAGCACGTCTATTGGCCCTCGGCGCTGTCGTGGATGTTCTCCTCGCTGCACACGTCGGTGGGCTTTGCCGTGGTCGGTGCGGTCGTCGGCGAATATCTGGGATCGGCGGCGGGGCTCGGCTATCTCATTCAGCAGGCCGAGGGCATCTTCGATGTCGCCGGCGTGTTCGCCGGCATGTTCGTGCTGTCGGCCTTCGTCATCCTGATCGATTTTGGCGTCACCTTGGTGGAGCGGAGACTGCTGGTCTGGCGCCCGACCGTGGACGGGCGCGGCTAGACTGCAAGGGGGCTCGCATCGGCGCGAGCCCCGGATTGATCAATCCAGCAGCTTGGTGTCGTCGGGGGCCTGCGGCGGGGTCTTGATTGCGATCGCCTTGACCTGTCCGCTGATCGGCTTGGTGCCGCCATGCGGCGTCCCCTTCGGGATGATGACGAGGTCGCCCGGCTTCACCGTGACTTCCTTGTCGCCGAACCAGATCGTGCCGGTGCCCTCTAAAATGTACTGGATCTCGTTGGTGTTGGGATGCATGTGCTTGGGCACGTTGCCGACCTGGATCGAGATGGTGGCGCCATCGGCGCTCGCGAACATCTTGGAACGGAAGCCGACGGCGTTCGCGTTTCCGAGCGCATCGCCCTCCATCTCGCCGGTGTGGATGATCTGCGGCGTGATGTTCTCCGCGGCCAGCGCCGGCCGCAGCAGGTGGGTTGCGCCGCATCCGGCGGCAAAAGCGGTGGCGATCGACAGTCCGATTGCAAGGCGATTCATGGATGATCCTCCCCATCAAGAATTGTTCTTGTGGGCTCATGCTATTGCGCCGAAAGGCCGATGGCCAGCGCCTTCGGTCCTGCTTCTCAAGCCAGCCCGGCTGCTCTATGGTGCCGCCAGCCGAACGGAGGAAACCAATGAAGAACACGATAGCCAGGCTCGCGGGCGCGCTGCTCGCGCTGACGCTCACCACCGGTCTTGCCGCGGCGCAAAGCAAGGTCACCATCGCGATCGGTGGCGGCTCCTGCCTGTGCTATTTGCCGACGGTGCTGGCAAAGCAGCTCGGCGAATACGACAAGGCGGGTCTCAACGTCGAGCTCGTGGACCTCAAGGGCGGCTCGGACGCGCTCAAGGCCGTGCTCGGCGGCAGCGCCGACGTGGTCTCCGGCTATTTCGACCATTGCGTCAACCTCGCAGCCAAGAAGCAGGAGCTTCAGGCGTTCGTCGTCTATGACCGCTATCCCGGCCTCGTGCTGGTGGTTTCGCCCTCGCACACCAACGAGATCAAGTCGATCAAGGATCTCGCCGGCAAGAAGGTCGGCGTCAGCGCGCCCGGCTCCTCCACGGACTTCTTCCTAAAATACATGCTCAAGAAGAATGGCGTCGATCCGGCCAGCACCGCCGTGATCGGCGTCGGCCTCGGCGCCACTGCGGTCGCTGCCATGGAGCAGGGCCAGATCGACGCGGCCGTAATGCTCGATCCCTCCGTGACCGTGCTCCAGGGCAGCCACAAGGATCTGCGCATCCTCTCAGACACCCGCACGCAAAAGGATACGCTCGAGACGTTCGGGGGCGAATATCCGGGCGGCGCGCTGTACTCGACCGCGGCTTGGGTGGCCGGCCACGAGAAGGAAACGCAGGCGCTCACCAACGCGATCCTGGGCACGCTCGCCTGGATCCACTCGCACTCGCCCGAGGAGATCATGGCAAAGATGCCGGAGGAGACGGTCGGCAAGAACAAGGATCTCTATCTTGCGGCGCTGAAGAACACGATCCCGATGTTCTCCGAAACCGGCAAGATGGACCCGAAGGGCGCGGACGCCGTGCTCGCGGTGTTCAGCGTCGGCTCGCCCGACGTGGCCAACGCCAAGATCGACGTCAGCAAGACTTTCACCAACAAATATGTCGAGCAGGCCAAGAAGACCACGGGCACCGCCAAATAACTGACGCGAAGGCTCGGTAACCAAGCGTCATGACGTCACTGACAATCCATCGCGTCACGACGCTTGATCTTGCCGTGCGGCCGATCATCTGGCCGTTCGCGGAGGAGCGGCGTGACGAGATCGCGGTGTATTTCGCCGAGAAGCAGCGCGAGCGGCCAAAGATCTGGAACGGTCGCGTCCTGCTCGGGCGCGACGCAATGTTCGCAGACGACCATCTCTCTGCGACCTATTTCGAGACCGATTTCGCCAGCTTCCTCGCCTGGCGCGACTGGGGCTTTCCCGACAAGGCCGTGTTCAACGGCTTTGGCATGGGCGCGCTGCGCACCTCTGACGGCGCATTCGTCATGGGCGAGATGGCGCAGCACACCGCCAATGCGGGCCGGATCTATTTCCCATCGGGCACGCCCGATCTCGACGACGTCAGGGGCGACACGCTCGACATTCCCGGCAGCGTGATCCGCGAACTCGAGGAAGAGACCGGCCTGACCGCGGCCGACTATCGGGTCGAGCCGGGCTGGCACTGCGTCGTCACCGGCCCAACGATTGCGATGTTGCAAATTATCAACCTGGACATGCCGGGTGATGTGGCGCGTGCGCGGATCGAAGGCAATCTGGCGGGCGAGGCCGAGCCGGAGCTCTCGTCCATCCATCTCGTACGCGGAATGAGCGATCTCACGCCGTCCATGCCGCGATTTGTCACGGCCTTCGTCGAGCAGCAGTTCGCGTTGCGCTGACGCGCGAGGCTTGACATCGCTGCGCCCAGCCCATGTGATGGGCAAAAATACAAAAGCAAAAAGAATGCAATGCACAATCGGCCAGGGAGGTTTTGATGCGCGTGCGCATGGCTGCCCGTTTGGTACGTGGGCTGTTGGTCGCGATATCAGCGACGGGCTTGGCGCTGTCCGCCCAGGCCCAGGATCAAGGCAAAGACAAGAAGATCAAGATCGGCGTCGTTTTCGATTTGACCGGGCCTCTCGCCGGCGGCGGCTCTGAACTCGGTTATATCGGCGCAAAGATCGTTCTCGACCATTTCGCCAAGACCGGCGTCGAGGGTTACAAGATCGAAGCGGTCTATGCCGATGCGCAGAGCAAGCCCGACATCGCGATCAACGAATCCGTCCGCCTGCTCGAGCAGGAAAAGGTCGACATGGTGCTCGGCTTCTTCTCCTCGGCACAATGCGTGCCGGTCGCGGCCCGCGTCGAGCAGCTCAAGAAGTTCATGTGGATGACGACCTGCATCTCGTCGGCCGTGTTCAACGAGAAGGGTTATAAATACGTCTTCCGCCCGCAGGCGAGCGGCGACCAGTTCGGCATGATGACGATGGATTTCATCGCGCAGAACGCCAAGGCGAAATTCGACAAGGAGCCGAAGGATCTGCGCGTCGCCATCATTCACGAGGACGGAGCCTATGGTGTCGACGTTTCCAGGGGCAACGAGGCCGGCGCGAAGAAGGCGGGCTTCAACGTCGTGATGAAGGAAGGCTATTCGGCCACCGCGCCTGACCTCTCCGCGCTGGTGACCAAGCTGAAGCGCGCCAAGCCCGACGTCATTTTCCACACCGGCTACAACCCTGATATCACGCTTTTGCTGCGTCAGGCGCGCGAGCAGGGGCTGAAGTTCGGCGCGCTGATGGGACACGGCGCGGGTTACGGGGTCTATGAAAAACTGAAGGAAGGCATGGGCGCCGATGCCACCTACATCTTCAACACCGACCCCATTTCGATCTGGCTTGCCAACCAAAAAACCATGGATCCCAAGCTCCCGCCTGTGATCAAGATGGTCGGCGAGGAATTCGACAAGATCCGGCCCGGCGTCGCCATCCGCTCGGCGCATGTCGGCATCGGCGCGTCCAACACTTATGTGTTCATGAATGACGTGCTGCCGCGCGCAATCAAGAAATATGGCGGGGTCGATCCGGATGCGCTGCGCAAGGCGGCGCTCGACATTGATATTCCCGAGGGCGGCACCATGCTCGGCTTCGGCGTCAAGTTTTACGGCGAGGGCACGCCGATGGCCGGGCAGAACGAGCGCTCGTTCCCGGTCGTGATCCAATACATCAACGACAAGTCCTCCGTGGTGTGGCCCAAGAGCCAGGCGCAGCGCGAGGCCGTGCTGCCGTTGCCGAAGGGTACCACCTACAGCAACCAGTAGCGCAAATGCGCGCAGAGAGGAGAGCGGGACGGTGCTGGAAGTCAGCGGGCTGGTGAAGCGGTTTGGCGGCTTCACCGCCGTCAACAATGTGTCGTTCAAGGTCGGCCAGGGCGAGATCCTCGGCCTGATCGGCCCCAATGGCTCGGGCAAGAGCACGATCTTCAATATGCTCTCGGGAACGCTGGCGCCGACGTCCGGTTCGATCCTGTTCGACGGCTCCGAGATCGCAGGCCTTCCGCCGCACCGGATCATCAACAGTGGCGTCGGCCGCACCTTCCAGATCCCGCGACCATTCCGTCGCCTGACGATCTTCGAGAACGTCGCGCTCGCCGGATTCTACGGCCAGGGCCGCCACAGCCGTGCCAGGGCCGAGGAGACGGCCGAGCGATCGCTGGCAATGGTCGGCCTGCCGACCGATCGGCATGCCAGTGTCGATGGCCTCGGCGCAGCCGGCCTGAAAAAGCTCGAACTGGCGAAAGCACTCGCGACCGCGCCGAAACTTCTGCTGGCCGACGAGAGCCTCGGCGGCCTCGACGAGGCCGAGATGGGTCAGGCGGCCGACATGCTGCGCAACATCCGCGACGAACTCGGCATCACCATCATCTGGGTCGAGCACATCATGGGCGTGCTGATGCGCGTCGTCGATCGCGTCATGGTGCTCGATCACGGCGAGAAGATCTCGGAAGGTTTGCCGAGTGCCGTTGCCGGCGATCCCCGTGTCATCGAGGTCTATCTCGGCACCGATGCCGAGACCACGCAGGCCGCGGCCGCCGCAGCGCGCCGCCGCGCAGGAGTGCAGTGATGCTTGAGCTCCGCGGCGTCAATGCCGGCTATGGCACCTTCCAGGCACTGTTCGACGTCGATCTCGACGTGAAGGCGGGGGAGGCCGTCGGCGTCATCGGGCCGAACGGTGCCGGCAAGACCACCCTGATGCGCGTCATCTCCGGGCTGATCCGTCCCTCGCGCGGGTCGATCAGAATGCAAAACGTGGACGTCGTGGCAACGCCGCCGCACAAGATCGTCAGCCTCGGGATCGCGCATGTGCCGGAGAACCGGCGGCTGTTTCCGCAGCTCTCGGTCGACGACAATCTCAAGATGGGTGCCTTCATGCAGGAGGCGCGCGGCCATTATGCCGAGCGGCTGGACGTGGTGTTCGAGCTGTTTCCGCGCCTGAAGGAGCGACGCCACCAGATGGCCGGCACCATGTCCGGCGGCGAGCAGCAGATGTGCGCGATCGGCCGCGCGCTGATGTCGAATCCAAAGCTGCTGCTGCTCGACGAGCCGTCGGCGGGGCTCGCGCCGGTCGTGGTGCAGCAGGTGTTCGAGCTGGTGAAGCGGATCCGCGCCAGCGGGCTGACCGTGCTGATCGTCGAGCAGAATGTGCAGCAGGTGCTGAAAGTGGTCGATCGCGCCTATCTGATCGAGGCGGGCACGATCAGGTCCTCAGGCACCTCGGCCGAGATGCTGGCGAGCGACACGGTCAAGGAAGCGTATCTCGGGGTGTGAGGTTCATCGGGGCATGCAAGCATTTCTGGACATTTTCGACATCTACCTGCTGGAGGCCGTGATCAACGGCATCCTGCTCGGCGGCGTGCTGGCGCTGCTCGCGCTCGGGCTCAATTTGATCTTCGGCGTCATCGATGTGACCTGGATCTGCTACGCAGAGCTGGTGATGATCGGCATGTACGCCATGTACTTCCTGGTGCAGTATTACGGCATCAGCTATTTCCTCGCCGCGCCGCTCACCATCCTGCTGGTCGCCTTGCTCGGCGCGGCGCTGCATTACCTCGTGATCGCGCCGCTGCTCACTGCGCCGCCGATCAACCAGTTGCTCGCCACCGGCGGGGTGCTGTTCGTGCTGCAGAGCTTTGCCACCGTCGCCTTCGGCATCGACTTCCGCAACCTCGGCATCCGCCTGCCGGTGCTCGCCTTCGGCGACATGAATTTCAGCTACGCACGACTTCTGTCCTTCCTGGCTGCGCTGGTCGGCATGGTCGCGGTCTATCTGTTCATGACGCGGACCTTCACCGGCACCGCGATCCGCGCGATCTCGCAGGACCGGCAGATCATGGCGCTGATGGGCGTCGACACGAAGCGGATCTATCTCATCACCTCCGCGATCGGCGGGGGGCTGGCCGGGCTCGCCGCGTGCCTCCTTGTGCTGCAATATGACGTGCACCCCTTCGTCGGCCTGTCATTCGGGCCGATCACCTTCCTGATCTGCGTGCTCGGGGGCCTCGGCAATTTCATCGGCGGCTTCATCGCGGCCTTCGTGTTCGCCGAGATCATCTCGCTCGGCGGCCTGTTCTCCGATCTCGAATGGGGCTATGTGCTCGCCTTCGCCTTCTTCATCGTCATGATGTTCATCCGGCCCGCGGGCCTGCTCGCGAGGCGCCGATGATGGGGCGGGGACGGCTTGCAGCTTGGGCGATGGGATTGGCGGCGCTGGTCGCGCTGCCTTTCGTCTATCGCGATCCCTATCATCTGCACATCCTGGTGCTGATCCTGATCTGGTCGTTCGCCTACACGTCATGGTCGATGATGGGGCGGTTCGGCCTGGTCTCGCTCGGCCATGGCGGTTTCATGGGCATCGGCGCCTATGTCACCGCGCTGCTCTGGAATCATCTGGGATGGTCGCCCTGGATCGGCATCCCCATCGGCATGGTCGCGGCCGGCGCGCTGGCGCTGATCGTCGGCTATCCCTGTTTTCGCTTCCGCATCACCGGGCACTATTTCGTGCTGGTGACGCTCGCGCTCTCCGGCATCGTGCTCCAGGTCATCACGGCGACGCGCGACTACACCGGCGGCTCGCTCGGCTACACGCCGAACCGGGCCGCGGGCAACAAGCTCTGGGCGCTGCAATTCGACGACAAGATCACCTGGTACCTGATCGCGCTCGGGGTCTGGCTGTTCGGCATCGTGGTCTGGCACTGGGTCGACCGCAGCATGGCCCGTTATGCGCTGGAGGCGATCTCGGAGGACGAGGACGCCGCGGCCGCCGCCGGTGTCGACGTCACCGCGGAGAAGCTGAAGATCACGCTGCTCAGCGCGCTGATGACGGCCTTGGCCGGCGCGATCTACTGCCAGTACCAGATGTTCATCACGCCGGACACCGTCAGCGGCATCGCGGTGTCGCTGCAGATGGTGTTCGCGGCCATCGTCGGCGGCCTGTTCGTCTCGCTCGGCCCGACCTTCGGCGCCGTCATCACGATTATGCTGGCCGAGACCCTGCGCATCGGCTTTGGCACCAAGGCGGTCGGCTGGGACAATCTCGTCTACGGCGTGCTGCTCGTGCTTTTCATCATATTCCTTCCGAAGGGCATCCTTGGTAGCTTGCTCGACCGATTGAAGCCGCAACGCAAGGTGCCCCGCGCTCATGAGCAAGAAGCCGTCCAAATCGCTCGCCCAGGAACTTGACCGCTACATCGCGCCATTCCGCTACGATGGTTCGGGCAAGTTTCACCTCAAGGACCACAAGACCGACGAGAAGGGCGACCTCAACAAGGAGAAGGCGCAGGACATTCTCGATGCCAACAAGAAGCGGCTGATCGCCTTTCAGGAGAAGCTCTACGCCCAGGACCGGTGGTCGGTGCTGATCGTGTTCCAGGCGATGGATGCCGGCGGCAAGGATTCCGCGATCAAGGCGATCTTCGAGGGCATCAATCCGCAGGGCTGCGCAGTCAGTGCCTTCAAGGCGCCGAGCAGCAAGGAGCTTGATCACGATTTCCTCTGGCGCCATGCGGTCGCGCTGCCGGAGCGCGGCCATATCGGCATCTTCAACCGCTCCCACTACGAGGAATGCCTGGTGACGCGCGTGCATCCGGAGATCCTCGCCAAGGAGAAGCTGCCGCCGAAGGTCGTCACCAAGAGCATCTGGAAGGAGCGGTTCGAGGACATCTCTGCGTGGGAGCGCTATCTCTCGCGCAACGGCACCGTGGTGCTGAAATTCTTCCTCAATCTGTCCAAGGACGAGCAGCGCGAGCGCTTCCTCGACCGGCTGGAGGATCCGTCCAAGCAGTGGAAGTTCTCCATGGACGACATCAAGGAACGCGCGCTGTGGCCGCGCTACCAGGCGGTCTATCAGGACATCGTCCGGCACACGGCAACGCCGCATGCACCGTGGTATGTCGTGCCGGCCGATCACAAATGGTTCGCCCGCGTGGTGATCGGCTCGGCCATCGTCGCGGCGCTCGAACAGCTCGATCTGCGCTTCCCCCGCGCCGACAAGGCTTCGCTGGGCGAATTCGACGAGGTGCGCAAGGCGCTGGAGAAAGAGGAGAAGGCGGGCAAGAAACAAAAAACGCGAAAACAACCCCATGCACAGTAGCCGGGGATAGCGAAATCAATGACTTGAAAGTTAGCGCGGGCGATTGCGGATTTATCGAAGCGGTTTGACTCGTCGGGCAAAACAGGGGTATGATGTCATCATCCCCAATCCCTCAGGATCCACGCGCCAACCCGTAGCAGACGCGCTCTACATTTGCGGGAAGGGCGGCCTCGCAATTCGCCCACTTCTCGCAATTCGCTGCAGCGAATCCGTCGCAGTGAGATGGAACGCGCCTTCAAATGTGATTTGCGCGCCGTCGATCTTGCTTGACAGTCTTGCGTCACGGGAGGACCATCCCAATGGTCGCAAACAAGCGACGCGCAACGTCCACATCAAGAGCAAGGGGAGGTCTATGACACCACCTCCGCAGATCCAGCCGCGTTAAGTGCGATGGAGCTCGTTCGGACTATCGCATAGCGGCAGAAACGCGAACGGCACGCCGGGCCAAGGTTTAGAGGGCTGCATCAGTGTGGCATGGCCCCTACCTGCCCGGCGCTGTATTCTGCATCACATCGATTGCATCACAGCGACCATGTCGGACGGCCGTGAGCTGGCCGCCGCGCTTTCGACATCCTGCTTCTCTCCTCCTCCTCCTCATCGCGTCATTCCGGGCCGACTCCCGGAATGACGCAGGGCGATCGCATATCAGAGCGATCGCAGATGACGTCTCGGCGGCGCCTGAGCGAGCGCCTCGTCCTTCGAGACGCCGCGTTCCGCGGCTCCTCAGGATGAGGCTCAGCTGCATTCATCTGCCTTGAAATGCTGCCGCATACTCATCCCTCATCCTGAGGGCCCGCCGCAGGCGGGCGTCTCGAAGCATGACCGCTGCCGAGCTTCCAGCCGCGTGCCTGCATTCCGATCGCTGCACGTCCCGGCTTGAGAACCGCGGTTCCCGTTTCCTGCACCGCGGCAAATGCCAAGAGAATGTCGCCTCATTGGCCAACTTCCGACACAGCGCCCGGGCGAATAGCGTCGATCCGACATGATGCATGTGCTTCGGCGGTGACGGTCCCGACGTCGCCGTCGCATTCATTTTCCCAGGGAATCCCTCGTGTCGCATAAGCTTGCCTCCGCGCTTCTCGCCGCGCTCTTGATCGCGATTTCGTCTCTCTCCAGCGTCAGCGCCGCGCCGCCTGCACCGGCGGCGAATAGCGCTGCCGCGTTGTCGCCCGATGAGGCCAAGCGCGCACTGGAGACGCTGCAGGACGACAAGAAGCGCGCGCAGATGATTGACACGCTGCGTGCTATTGCCAATGCGTCCGGTGCACAGCAGCCCGCGCCCGAGCCAAAATCGCCGATCCCGCTGGCGGCCGACGGCCTCGGTGCGCAGCTCATGCTCACCGTGTCCGAGGAGATCGGCGAAATTTCCCGAGACGTCGCCGATATGGCCAGGACGCTCACGCACTTCCCGGCGTTCTATTACTGGATCGTGCGAACCGCGAACGATCCCGCGGCCTACAACCTCCTGATCGAGATCGCCTGGAAGCTCGCTTTGGTCTTCGGCTCCGCTTTCTGCGCCGAATGGGTGATGTTCCGTCTGATCCGGCGCCCCGTCGTGTTCCTGGAAGGGCGCATGCCGCAAACGGCGCGCCTGCCGGTGCAGCTGTTGCCCATTGCCGATCCGCCGTCATCAGTGGCCGATGTCACCCCCGCGCCCGAACTGCACAGGCGCCGCCACAGCCTGGCGCGGGCCTGGCAAATCATGCTGCGGCTGCCCCTCGTGCTGGGACGCTTTCTGCTCGAACTGCTTCCCGTGCTGGTCTTTGTCGGCGTCGCCACGGCGCTGCTCGGCACCGAGATCGGCGAGCCCACCACCGTCCGCCTCGTGATCCTCGCCGTCGTCAACGCCTATGCGTCCTCGCGCGGGCTCATCTGTGTGGTTCGTGTGCTGGCGGGACCGTTCGGCTTGTTTCCGGTCAGGGCCGAAACAGCCGCCTATATCGAGATCTGGGCGCGCCGTATCGTCGGTGTCGGCGTCTCCGGCATCGCCTTTGCCAATGTGGCGCTGCTGCTCGGCCTGCATCGCGGCGGCTATGCCGCGCTCCTGCGCATGGTGATGCTGGTGGTGCATCTCTTCGTCGTCGTCATCATCCTGCAATGCCGCCGCCAGGTCGCGCAAGCCATCCGCGCGCCCGCTGACCGGCAGGGGATCGCGGCGGGATTGCGCAACCGCATCGCGGGCGGCTGGCACTATCTTGCCATCGCGCTTGACCTTGCGCTGTGGGCCGTCTGGGCGCTGAACATCCGCAACGGCTATTCGCTGCTGCTGCAATATTTCGTCGGCACCATCGCGGTGGCGCTGATCACGCGCGTCGCCATCATGCTGACGCTTGGCCTGATCGACCGCGGCTTCCGCATCAAGCCGGAAATCCTCCAGCGCTTTCCGGGCCTCGAGATCCGCGCCAACCGCTATCTGCCGCTGCTGCGCAAGATCGTATCCGGCGTCATCGCCTTCATTGGCCTGGTGGCCGTGCTCGAAGTCTGGGGCGTCGACGCCATCGTCTGGTTCTATGGCGGCCAGATCGGCAGCCGGCTGATCTCGGCGGTGGTGACGATCGGACTTGCCGTATTCATTGCTGCTGCGATCTGGGAAGCCAGCAACGCGCTGCTGGACCGCCAGATCAATTCGCTGTCGCGCGACGGCCACTATGCCCGCGCCGCGCGGCTGCGGACCTTTCAGCCGATGCTGCGGACGGCCTTGCTGTGCGTCATCGCCACCGTCGTCGGCCTCACGGCGCTCAGCGAGATCGGCGTCAACGTCGCGCCGCTGCTGGCGGGCGCCGGCATCGTCGGCATCGCCATCGGCTTCGGCTCGCAGAAGCTGGTGCAGGACCTCATCACCGGGCTGTTCCTGCTCCTGGAGAACACCGTCCAGGTTGGCGACAGCGTCAGCGTGTCCGGGCTATCGGGCGTGGTCGAGAACGTCTCGATCCGCACGATCAGGCTGCGGGCCGGCGACGGTGCCGTGCACATCGTGCCGTTCAGCGCGGTCACGACCATCACCAACGCCAGCCGCGGCGCCGGCAATGCGTCCGTCAGCGTCAACGTCGCCTACAAGGAAGACACCGACCGCGCCGGCCAGATCCTCAAGGATATCGTCGACGAGATGCGCCGCGAGATCGAATTCCGCAGCCTGATCCGCGGCGATCTCGAGCTCTGGGGCATCGACAAGGTCGACGGCGCCATGGTGTCGATTGTCGGCCAGATCCGTTGCACCGAGGCCGGCCGCTGGCCGGTGCAGCGCGAATTCAACCGCCGCATGAAGCAGCGTTTCCAGCACAACGGCATCGAGGTCGCATCCGCCACCCAGACCATCCTGATGCACATCGCGCCGCCGGCTGATAGCGCCGCTCATTTGACGCCAAGGCGAGCGGCAGGATAGGGCGTGCACCCCTAAACGTCGGCTTACCAATCCAAAGCGGAAGTCTCCACCTTGCGTGTGATCGGCGGCTCGTGACCCGAAGCGGTCATGCGGGATGACTGCTCTACTTGGCCCGGCCAGCGCGCAGTGCTACCGTACATGTCTTGATGAGTAGGACACGCGCCATTGCCTAATTGCGACTTCTACGCGGTGTCGGGCGACTTTGAACCGATACTGCAGTTTATTTTTGACGACCTGCATTGCCGCGTCCTAGAGGCCTATTCAAGTTTTGACAAAAACCTCAGAGAGTTTTCCTCCTTGGAGGAGCTCGCCAAAGGCACCAATGTGGGTGATTGCTCCAACGGAGCATTGTCATGTTTTCTTGTGCTTTGGCCTGTCGAAGCGTCGAACCATGTGCGAATACGGCGGATCAAGCTCGATCCATCGAGTGGATTAGGCTCGCACAGACACGTTGCAGAGGGCTGGGGCCTGATTTCTCTTCAACTCGGTGGAGTTGGTAAGATGGGATTGCATCCCTCTCGTACCAACCACAACACTCAGAAGCGGGCCACGAAGTGGGCTGATACCCAGCATTCCATGGGCGATCCAATGGCTTGGAATTGGAATGTTGTCACTCGCACTTCGAACAAACTAAACCGTCGAATTCGGTCACTCTCAGTCGCCAAGGTGGGAAGTCGGTCAGTCCTACAGGCGGCAAAAAAAGCGTTCGACCTTGGTGCCCGGGCGCTTTAACCGCATGTCTCTTCTTGGCACAACTCGGACCTAGGGTGAGGTGCGCCAACACGGCCGGTATCGGAGGCAGAGCGGACCTCACACGAAGTGCAGCGCGAGTTTATGAGTACATATCCTGAGCGGTCCGGCATCATTTCCGGCTTGCCTCCATCCGTTCGGCAGCGTTCACTCCGGCTCCAGCCCGTTGACAATATGCGGGCGGCAAAAAGGGTGGGAGAGACTGATGCGGGGGCGGTGGGCTGGACTGCGCGGTCATGTGACCGTCATGTGTGCGTTGCTCGGATGTGCGGCGTGGGCCACACCGGCAAACGCCCAGCCGTTTCCGTCGCGGCCGATCACCCTCGTGGTGCCGTTCGCGGCGGGCGGTCCGACCGACACGCTGGCGCGCATCCTGTCCGAACGCATCGCCGCCGAATTGCACGCGACGATCGTGGTTGAAAACGTGGCGGGCGCCTCCGGCAGCATCGCCGGCGCCCGCGTCGCGCGCGCAACGCCTGATGGCACCACGATCACGATCGGACATTGGGGCACGCATGTGCTCAACGGCGCGATCTTCAAGCTGCCATACGATGTGATCGCCGATTTCGAACCGGTCGCGACGATCGCGATGGGCACGCAGCTCATCGTCGGCCGGAAGTCGCTCGAGGCCAACACTCTGAAGGAGATGATCGCGTGGCTGAAGGCCAATCCCGGCAAGGTGACTGCCGGTACCGCCGGCGCCGGCACGGGAGCGCACGTCGCCGGTGTCTTCTTCAAGGAGAGAACCGGCACCGACTTCCAGTTCGTGCCCTATCGCGGCGCGGGGCCCGCCATGATCGACCTCGTGGCCGGGCAGATCGACATCATGTTCGACCAGGCCTCGAACTCGCTGCCGCACTACAAGAACGGTGCGATCAAGGCGTTCGCGGTGACGTCCCCGACGCGGCTCGCCTCCGCGCCCGATATCCCGACGGTCGACGAGGCGGGGCTGCCCGGTCTCTACATCTCCTACTGGCACGGCATCTGGGCACCGAAAAACACGCCGAAGGAGATCGTCACGAAGCTCAACGCGGCCATCGTCGCCGTGCTTGCCGACGCTTCCGTCAAGCAGCGATTTGGCGAATTGGGGCAGGAGATTCCTCCGCCCGATCAGCAAACGCCCGCAGCGCTCGGAGCCTTCCAGAAGTCCGAGATCGAGAAATGGTGGCCGATCGTGAAGGCCGCCGACATCAAGGCGGAGTAGCAGTTGTTGCTGCATAACTCTCCCTCATCCTGAGGAGCCCGCGAAAGCGGGCGTCTCGAAGGATGCGCCGCGGGCGAGAGCGGGGCCTTCATGGTTCGAGACGCGCGTTCCGCGCTCCTCACCATGAGGAGAACGACCACCGTTGCGGCGTTAACCTTTCGCGCACGACGGCCGTCTGTCGCGAAAACCTCGCTGCGGTGCGGGATCACGATGCTTGCCGCAGGCTTCTGCGTCCTTGATCTCGGGTGAGCGCTGGCCGACAATGCCCGCCCTTCAATAAGAAACCCCCTGGGGGAATTCGTGAATAGACCTGCTCGGGTCAGCGCCCATTCGACATCGTCCGATTCCGTGCACGGCATGGCGCTGCTGCGCGATCCCCTGCTCAACAAGGGCACCGCCTTCACCGCGAAGGAGCGCGATGCGCTCGGCCTGCGCGGCTTGCTTCCGCCTTGCGTGCTGACGATGGAGACCCAGGTCGAGCGGGTGCTCGTCAATCTGCGCACGCTGCCGACCGATCTCGAAAAATACGTCGCGCTGAATGCCTTGCACGACCGCAACGAGGCGCTGTTCTTCCGCGTCGTCGTCGACAATATCGACGAGATCCAGCCGATCATCTACACGCCAACCGTCGGGCTCGCCTGCCAGAAATACGGCCTGATCTTCCAGCGGCCGCGCGGCATGTTCATTTCCTCGCGCGATCGCGGCCAGATCGCCGAGATCCTGAAGAACTGGCCCTATCCGGCCAAGCTGATCGTCGTTACCGATGGCGAGCGCATCCTCGGCCTCGGCGATCTCGGCGCCAACGGCATGGGCATTCCGGTCGGAAAACTCTCGCTCTATTCCGCCTGCGCCGGCGTGCATCCCGAAACGTGTCTGCCGATCGTGCTCGACGTCGGTACCAACAACGAAGAGCTGCTGAAAGACCCGTATTATCTTGGCTTGCGCGAGCGGCGGCTCACGGGCGAGGCCTATGACAGCTTCGTGGACGAGTTCATGGTCGCCGCGCGGAAGACCTTTCCCGGTGTGCTGATCCAGTTCGAGGATTTCGCCAATCATTCGGCGTTCAAGCTGCTGCACAAATATCGCGATGAGGCCTGCGTCTTCAACGACGACATCCAGGGCACGGCTGCGGTTGCGCTCGCCGGCCTGTTCTCGGCCTTACGCGTCAACGGCGGCAAGCTGAAGGATCAGCGCATCCTGTTCCTCGGCGCGGGCGAGGCCGCGACCGGCATCGCCGATCTCGTGACGTCCGCGATGATGGCGGAAGGTGCCTCTGAAGCCGAGGCGCTTCGGCGCAACTGGCTGGTGGATTCCCGCGGCCTCGTCGTCGGCGGCCGTGAAGGCCTGTCCGGTCACAAGCTCCGTTACGCCCATGCCGACCAGGCGCCGATCGCCGACTTCCTCACCGCGATCAGGACGCTGAAGCCGACAGCGATCATCGGTGTTGCCGCGGTCGGCGGCGCCTTCACGCCCGAGGTGCTCAAGGCGATGGCCGAGCTCAACGAACAGCCGATCGTGTTCGCGCTCTCCAATCCGACCTCGAAGGCCGAATGTTCGGCGGAAGACGCTTACCGCTACACCGGGGGCCGCGCGCTGTTTGCCTGCGGCAGCCCGTATGACCCGGTCAAGCTCAACGGCCGCACCTTCGTGCCGCGCCAGGGCAACAACTCCTACATCTTCCCGGGCGTCGGCCTCGGCGTCATCGCCAGCCGCTCGCGGCTGGTCACGGACGAGATGTTCATGGCGGCCGCCCATACGCTGGCGGATTGCGTCGGCAAGGACGATCTCGCGCAAGGCAGCCTCTACCCGGCGCTGCCGCGCATCCGCGAGGTCTCGGTCCGCATCGCCGCCGCTGTCGCCGACGTCGCCTATCAGCGCGGACTCGCGGACGGACCCGCGCCCAACGACGTGAAGGGACTGGTTCAGTCGCAGATGTACGAGCCGCAGTACTGAGGCTTACAATTCGATCTGAATCTGGGAGGCTGCCCCTCACCCCACCCTCTCCCCGTAAGAACGGGGCGAGGGAGTGAGAGAGGTTGCCTCCCTAACCTCTCCCCGCTCTTCTGCGGGGAGAGGTCGGATTGCTCCCGGCGATGCGAAGCATCGTCCGGCGCAATCCGGGTGAGGGGCAGGGCAGTCTGCTAGCCCGATCGAAAGTCGATCCGACTTGCGAAACGTTATTTCCCCGGTTCGGTCAGCACGCGATACCATTTCAGGTAGAAACCCCGTTGCGCGGCGCGGTCGTATATGCGACGCTCTGTAGCGCTACAAGAAAATGCAAAACCAAGGTAAGCCGCCATGGACGATCGTTTGCCCGACCTGGGCGACCTCGAGCACGAGGTCATGCAACTGGTTTGGGCCCATGGTCCTGTCACGGCCGAAATTGTGCGCGAAAAGCTGTCGCGTCGGCTGAAGGAATCGACCGTCCGCACGGTGCTGCGCCGGCTGGAAGAAAAGGGCTATGCTCGGCATACGGTGGACGGACGCACTTATGTCTACCACGCAGCCGAAGCGCGCGCGCGGGTTGCGGCCAAGGCGGTGCAGCGCATCGTCGACTGGTTCTGCAACGGCTCGATGGAGGAGGTCCTCGTCGGCATGGTCGACAATGCAATGCTTGACCAGCAGCAGTTGCGCACACTGGCCGACCAGGTGGCCAAGGCGAAGAAGGCGAGGGGAGTGAAGAAAGAATGATCGCAACTCTGGCGGAGGCGGCGCTACGCTCCCTTGTGCTGGGAGGCGTCGTCTGGTTCGGTCTCAACCTGTTTCGCGTGCGCAATCCGCACGTCCACATGACGGCGTGGGTCGTCGTGCTGCTGGCATCGCTGGCGATGCCCTTGGTGATGCATTGGCCGACGGTCACGATCACCCGGCTGCCATTGCCGGTATCGGTGCCGGATGATGTCCTGCCTGCCGATATCTCGATGTTTGAGATGCCGCAGCCCATGCAACCGATCGCGCCCGGCGCGGCGATTGCTCCGCCGGTGAAGAGCGGCGTCTCGATCAATTGGTGGCTGATCGCCACAATCGTCCATGCCGGCGTTGCCAGCCTGCTGCTGCTGCGGCTGGCCATCGGCCTCTGTCTGACCTGGCGCCTCGCGCGCGCGGCAAGGCCGATCGACGGTCGGGGCCTGGTCGACGCCGATGTGCGCGTCAGCCGCGACGTCGGCGGTCCCGTCACGTTTGGCTCGACCATTCTGGTGCCGCCGCAATTTGCCGGCTGGGATGCCAAGAAGCGCCTTGCGGTGCTCGCGCATGAGGGCGCGCATGTCGCCAACCGAGATTTCTATATCCTCCTGCTCGCCTCCCTCAATCGCGCGGTGTTCTGGTTCAGCCCGTTCTCCTGGTGGCAGCTCGCGCGTCTTGCCGAACTTGCCGAGATCATCAGCGACGCCGAGGCCATCGAGGTGATCGACGACCGGCTGTCCTACGCGGAAATCCTGCTTGATTTCGCGAGCACGGTAAACCCGCGGCCGCTCGAGCTCGCGATGGCGCGGGCCTCGACGGTGCGCGCCCGCGTCGAGCGCATCATCGCGGCCGCCGCGATGCCCGTCGCGGTCGGCTGGCGCAAGCGGGCGTGGATCGCGGCCGCGATCGTTCCCGCCGTGATCGTGTCCGCCGGCATGATCGCCTATCGTACCCCGGAGCCTGCGCCGCTCGCGGCGGATAGTGGAGAGGTGCCGGCCCAGCATTACCGCCCCTTCGTCAATTTCTACGCGATGGGCCCGGCTTCGGTGTTCGCCATCTTCCGCGAAGGTGACGACCTCTACGGCCAGCTCACCGGGCAGCGCCGGCTGCGCCTGAATGTCGGTAGCGACGGCACCGCGTCCTACATGGCTTCGTCGGGCGAGATCACGTTCCCGCTCGATGCGGAACGTCGCTCCGCCGAACTGATGCTGCGCATGAACGGCCGCGACGTGCGCGCGGTGCGTGTCGCCGAGATGCCGACGCCTGCGACCGAAGCTGCCTCGCTCGATCAATATGTCGGCTGGTACAGGATTGCGCCGAACCGCGTGCTCACCGTGCGCCGCGATGGCGACCGTCTCTGGTTGCAGGAAACTGGGCAGGGCACGACGCAAATCCTTGCCGAGGGCACTGATGCGTTCTCCTTCCGCGGCGACCATCTCGTGATCTTCCTGCGCGACGAGCAGTCGAGGGTCTCGCGCGTGTTGCTACAGAGTGCGGTTTTCGGCGCGCGTCTTGCGGCCCGCGTCGATGCGGCGGTGGCTCAGGCGGTCGAAGCGGATTTCGCGCGTCGCCTTGCCGAAGTGCCCGATCGCTTCAGGGAGCAGGTCCCGGCCGTCGGCGGCAAGGAGATGATCTTGCGCGGGATCGAGGATCTGCGCGCCGGCACGCCGAACTACGACCGCATGAGCGCGCCGCTCGCGGCCAAGATCCACCGCCAGCTCAATGAAATGCACGCGACGTTCGTTGCGCTCGGCGGATTGGAATCGATCTTCTTCCGCGGCGTCGGTCCTGGCGGCTACGACATCTATGGCGCGAAGTTCGAGAACGGCACGGCCGAATTCCGCCTGCTGATCGAGCCCGATGGCAAGGCCGGCGATGTGATCTTCCGGGCCGACGGCAACGACGAGCTCGGTGGCATCGTGCCTTGCTCGGAGGAGGCGAACGTGCGCGGCCGCGCCGGCACCTCGCCGATCAGGATCATGGTCTATAACGAGATGGGCGACGACATCCAAATCTTCAATCTCGATGCCGACGGCAATCGCAAGACGCAGAGCGTCGTCAGGCCCAACATGACCTGGGCTTCCACCACCACCGTGAACAATCCGTGGGTGATTGCCGACAAGTCGGGACGGTGCATGGAGATCCTGGTGCCGGGTCGGCAGACGCGCTTCCACAATGTCGAGGTCTCAAGCCTCGGTGCGCGTCCAGGTCGCGCGGCGCGGCGCGCCGTTCCGATCGCCAATGGCGAGGAGATGCTGCGCCGCTACATCGAGGGCGTCGGCAGGGGACAGCCGGACTACGAGCGCATGACGTCGGAAGTCGCCGACATCACACGCACGCAGCTTCCGTTCGATCAGGCGATTCTGACGCGGCTGGGTGCGCTGCGTGCGGTCTCCTTCCGCGGCGTCACCGCGCTCGACAGCGATATCTATGTTGCCCAGTTCGCCAACGGTTCGGCGGAATGGCGCATCGGCGTCAGAAACGGAACGATCACGAAAATCGCGCTCGGGCCGAATTTTTAGGACGATTGCCGCTGGTCTGCGGGACCGGCAGCTCCCGAGTTGTTGACGGCGCTCTCTCAATCCTCCGCTTGCCGGCTCTCGCGGTGAATGCTACCATCCGTAGCATTACAGTTCGTAGCCTGCGCGGGCACCGTCGGCAGGCTCGAAGAATTGGGCATTCGCCATGAGCAGTTCTGCAAAGGTCAATTCTGTGCTGGCGCTTCATCGCTTCGGGATGGGGCCGCGCCCGGGATCGATCGCGGCTCTCGGGACCGACCCGCGCGGCGCGCTGATCGCCGAGCTCGACCGCCCGCTCGTCCTGAACGCTGCCGCCAGCCTTCCCTCCAGCGCAAAGGCCTATCGCACCGTGGCTGATGCCAATGCGCGGCGCGCCGCGCGCGCCAAGCAGGCCCAGCAGCAGGCTAAAAAGCAGCAGGTGGCGGCGACGCCGACCATGTCGGAAGACCAGACGCAAGGACAGGGAGCGGACAAGGACGCCGCCGAGATGGCGGCCAAGCAGGCGGCCGATGCCATTCCCGATCCAGGGCGTCCGATCTATTTGCAGGAAGCCAAGGTGCGCACGGAAGCGGCGCTTTCCGCCGACATCGGCTTTGCCGAGCGGCTGGTGTGGTTCTGGTCCAACCATTTCTGCGTCTCAGCCAACAAGATCCGGAGCATGTCCGGCGCCTATGAGCGCGAGGCCGTTCGCGCCAATGCGCTCGGCCGCTTCGTCGATCTCCTGCTGGCCGTCGAGGGTCATCCGGCGATGCTGTTTTATCTCGACAATCTTGGTTCGATGGGCGCGAACTCGACGGCCGGTATCAACCGCAGCAGCGGCCTCAACGAGAACTTTGCGCGCGAGATCATGGAGCTGCATACGCTCGGCGTGCGCGCCGGCTACACCCAGGACGACGTCATCAGCTTTGCCAATGTGCTGACTGGCTGGACGCTGGTGCCGCCGGGCGCCGATCCCCAGCACGGCGGCGATTTCACATTCAATCCGCGGCTGCACGAACCGGGCGGACAGACCGTGCTCGGCAAGCACTACGAGCAGGAGGATGCCGAGCAGGGCCGCGCCGTGTTGCGCGATCTCGCCGCGCATCCCGCGACCGCGACCCATGTCGCGACCAAGCTCGCGCGCCATTTCGTCGCCGACGATCCGCCGCCGATGCTCGTCGAGCAGATGGCAAAAATCTTTCGCGACACAGAGGGCGATCTCAAGCAGGTCGCGATTGCGATGGTGTCCTCGGACGAGGCCTGGCGCGGGCCGCCGTCGAAACTCAAGCGTCCCGGCGAATGGGTTGTCGGCATGGTGCGTGCGGTCGGCATCACGGTCGTCGATCCCATCCGCTTCACCGGCGGCCAGGAACTGCTCGGCGAGGCGCTGTGGCGTCCGTCGGCGCCGAAGGGCTATCCGGATGACGAGGCGAGCTGGATCGACGGCGTCGGCCGGCGGCTGGACGTCGCCAACAATTTTGCCGAGCGCGTCGCGACCACGGCCGATCCGCAAGTGATCATCGAGGACGTCTTCGCATCGGAGATATCACCCGAGGTGAAGCAGGCGGTCGGCCGTGCCGAGAGCCGGCAGCAGGCGTTGGCGCTGTTGTTCATGTCGGCGGACTTTCAGAGGAGGTGAGCATGGGCGTCGTCAATCATTTGCCCACGCGGCGCGAGCTTCTGGTCGGATCCGGCGCACTATTCGCATGGAGCCAGATGCCGCGGATTGCGCGCGCCGAAGGGCGCGATCCGCGCCTGCTGGTCATCGTGCTGCGCGGCGCGCTCGACGGCCTTGGCGCAGTTGCGCCGGTCGGCGATCCCGACTGGATCTCCTTGCGCGGCGATCGTGCGCTGGTGCTGGACGGCAAGCCGCCGGCGTTGCCGCTCGATGCCTTCTTCGCGCTCAATCCGGCGATGCCGAATCTGCATCGGCTCTACGAGAGCGGCAAGGCCGCGATCGTCCATGCCACCGCGACGCCCTATCGCGAGCGTTCGCATTTCGACGGCCAGGACGTACTGGAAAGCGGGCTCGTCAAGCCGGGCATGACCAGCTCGGGATGGCTCAACCGCGCGCTGCTCGCGCTGGAATCCGGCGGGCGTGTCGACCCGCGCGGCAGCCGCGCGCTCGGCATCGGCTCCGTGACGCCGCTGGTGGTGCGCGGTTCGGCGCCTGTGATGACCTGGGTGCCGCAGCGATTGTTGCCGGCGAGTGAGGACACGCAGAACCGCCTGCTCGATCTCTACCAGCACACCGATCCGAAGCTTGCGACCGTGCTCCAGGCCCGCATGAGGCTCGCCTCGCTCGGCGGCGCGCCCGGCGTGGGCGATCCGATGTCCGACGATCCGACCTTGGCGCCGCCCGGCATCGCGCGCGTGCGCGCCTATTTTGCCGAGGCCGCCGGCACCGCCGCGCGCTATCTCGCCAAGCCCGACGGTCCGCGCGTCGGCGCCATGGGCTTCGTCGGCTGGGATACGCACATCGCCGAGGGCGCGGCCTCGGGCCAGCTCTACAATCTGCTCGGCGCGCTCGACGGCGCCTTTGCTGCGATCGAGAGCAACATGGGCGAAGCGTGGCGCGAAACAGTCGTGGCTGTTGTCACCGAGTTCGGGCGAACCGCGCGCATCAACGGGACGCAGGGTACCGACCACGGCACGGGCACGGTCGCCTTCCTAATCGGTGGCGGGCTCACCGGTGGCCGCGTGATCGCGGACTGGCCGGGTCTGAAGCCGGCGCAGCTCTTCGAGGATCGCGATCTCAAGCCGACTACGGATTTGCGCGCGGTGTTGAAGGGCCTGCTGCGGGATCACCTGCGTGTCGAGGAGAAGGTGCTCGCAGAAGCCGTCTTCCCGGGCAGCGCCGACGTCAAACCGATGGGAGGCCTCGTCGGCTGACGACGCGGCTTTCGCAAACGGATCGGGTTCATGATGTGCACGCTGACACAACGGGAGCTCGATTTTCTCGCCGGCCTGAAAACCGGCTGGCGGCCGCTCTATCGACGCGAACTCGCACGGCTCTTGAAGGGCGACGCCGAGCCTGGCGAGGTTCCTCCGGAGACGCGCCCGATCTGGCGCGTCGTATCGGGCTTATCCCAGGAGTCTGTCTCGATTCAGGACAAGCCAGTGTGGTGGAATCGCCACAGCTAAACCCGAAACAGCTGCGGCCTTAGGCGCGCTTTCGTTCCGACAAGGTTCTGCCCTCATTGCCCACCGAAACTCGGGGTCGTTCGGAGGGCGCATCATGTCTCGATTTGCACGTGCCGAAACTGCCCGGATTTCGCCGGCAAGCCTGTGCCGGATACTGCTCGCCATCATCGGCGCGGCGTCGCTTGCGGCGTGTGCGCAATCGCCGGTCGGCCGCCAGAAAGCCGATCTCGGCACCCACCGCCAAGCCGCTGTCGAACGACCGCACAGGGTGGCGGCGCTGCATCCGCGTCCGATCAGCCGGGCGCGCGTTCCTGACGGCGACGCGAAGCAGAGCGTCTCGCATGGCGTCGCCAGCTTCTATTCGGACACGGAGACGGCGAGCGGCGAGAGGTTCGACAAGAACGAATTGACCGCGGCCCATCCCAGCCTGCCGTTCGGCACCAAGCTGCGCGTCACCGACGTCTCATCCGGCCGCTTCGTGACCGTCAGGATCAACGATCGCGGGCCATATGTTCGCGGGCGCGTGGTCGACATCTCTCCCTCCGCGGCCGAGGCGCTCGGCATGGTCGACAAGGGTGTCACCAATGTCCGGCTCGACGTGGTGCAATAATTTGCAGTGATATCGATCCGAAACGCTGTGCTTAACCGGCTGTTAGCCGCCTCCAGCCACCATGGATACCCAATCATTCGGGACTCCAGATTGAAGCTCCTGGGAGGCGGCGTTTGAACACGATCCAGTATCTCGAAGATCAGGCGGCACGCGCCGAGCGGCTGGCCAAACGGATCACGGATACATTGACGATCGAAAAGCTTCTGACCTTCGCGGACGAACGCCGCCGCGAGATCGAGGTCATCGCCGGCAAGTACCGGCGCGCCTGATTCTGATCACCCCACGCGGGCTCAGCTGTGGCTCTCGACGAAGTCGCTGAGATAGTCCGGCAGCGTCACGCCATCGATGTCGCAGCGCGCCCGAATCTCGCCGGCGACGTCGGTCGAGATGTCCTTCATCCAGTGCTCGAGCGTGTTGAATGAGATGACCTTGACGGGGTCGTTGAAGCAGCCTGCGACGAGCTCGCCGATCGTGGCGTCGAGATCGCTCCGCTCGACACGGATTTCAGTCGCCTTGTCGAGGCGGTCGATCACCACGAACAGGGTCTGGTCTGCGCCATAGGGCACGACCGGGGCTGGCACGCCGGCTTCAAGCATCTGAGGCACTCACGCCTTCGCTTCCGATCACCATCAACGGGAAAAACCGGAAGAAGGTTCCTGCGCTCAGCCGGTGCTTTCTGCGAGGATCAGAGAAATTCGCGCAGCCGCGCCAGCTCGGTGATGTGCTCGGGCGAGAGAATGTCGGTGACCAGCGGCGGTTGTGCGATCGTGCGAATCTCATAGAGATGCCTGGTCGCCGCCGGCTTCGCCATGAACGCCGAGATGCATTCGTCGAGCGTGCCTTCGATCACCTGGTAGGACGCTCGGTCCGACCGCCGCTGGTTCGCAAGCGATGGCCATTTATGCAGCACCGCCAGGACACCAAAATCGACCTTTGAATCCCCAGCCACGTCCCCCATCGTCCCGCCTCACGCAAAAAGAACCCCGGCACACGATCGTGCGTACCGGGGCCCACACCCATTACTGCATCTCAATGCCACACGCCCCTTAACGCGGCGGCCGAGAAATGGTTCCCGGCTAATCGTCGCGGCGTTGGCTCAATCCTGGGGAATCCTGGGCATTTGCAGGATCTAGCGAACAAACGCCTGCACCCGGGAATCTTTGGCCATCGCCGGGGGCCAGCGCACGATTTGGGCTTTGCTCGCCGGCAAGTCCCACGATTGCGGAAGCACCCGTACCAGCCTCCCGTCCTTGAGCGCGTCCTGGACCAGTAGCGAGCGTGCGAGCACGATCCCGTTGCCGGCGAGGGCGGCGGCGACGGCAGTGGCTATCGTTGCAAAACGGATCTCGGCCGGCGGCGGGCGGCCGAGGCCCAATCGTTCGAACCACGTTGTCCATGACCATTCGACCCCACTGTCTTCGCCGGCCCGGCCCTTGTGCAGGAGCGGCAACGATTTGAGGCGGGTCACGTCGGTCAGGGGGCGTCGGCCAAGCAGCAGGCGCGGGTGGCAGACGGGGTACACATGCTCGCGAAACAGCAAACGCTGCGTGGACATGGGCCTGAAGCCCGCTGCTGGTTGCCACAGGACCGTGACGTCGAGATCGGCCGACCTCGCGTGTGCGTCGGCTTCACGTACCGCCAGCTCAACCGGTATGCCGGGATGCGCTTGCGCAAAATTGGGCAAGCGCCGCACGAGCCAATAGTCGGCAAGCGCTGCACCTACGCCGACCTTCAAGGCCTGAGGTGGCGCGGCGGCCCGACAAAGCGCACGAAAATCCGCCATTCTGTCGAACAAGCCGGCCAACTCGTTCGAGAGTGCAATACCGGCGGGCGTGGCGCTGAGGCCGCTCGGCTGGCGAATGAGGAGCGGCGTCCCGACGAAGTCCTCGAGTTTGCGCAGCCGATGACTGACCGCGCTCTGCGTAAGCCCGAGTTCTGCCGAGGCGCGGGTGACGCTCGCATGTCGCAGGGCGGCCTCGAACGCAATCAGGCCGTCAAAAGGAGGAAATGAGCGCATCGCATCATCATGAATGAATTTCATGGCGATGTGAACAACTTGCATTGGCGTGCAACCCGCGCCGGCGTGCATATCGGGAGAGACGCTTTCACGATTGGAAACCGATGACCCAGCCCGAACTCCCTACGCAGTCGCGGGGCTGTTGGCACGACCTGCTGCCGGCGACGGTGCTCGGCATGGCGGCCTTCTTGACGCAATTCGACGTGACAGCGGTTGTCGTCGCAATGCCGGCCATCGCGGCCGAGCTCGGTTTCGGCGTCGCCGCCTATGCCTGGGTCATGGATGCCTACAGTCTGGCTTTTACAGGGGGATTGCTGGCCGCCGGTGCGCTGGCGGACAGGTATGGACGACGACGTGCCTTGCTTGGCGGCAACATCGTGTTCCTGACCGGTTCGATCGCCTGCGGCTTCGCGGCGGGAGGCCCGGTGCTGTGGGCTGCGCGTGCAGTTCAAGGCCTTGGCGCAGCGTTCGTCATTACCGGAGGCATCGCGCTGCTCGCGAGCACCTATACCCGGCCTGACGAGCGCGCCCGTGCATTCGCGCTGATGGGCGTGATCTCGGGTACGGCGATGGCTCTTGGGCCGACGCTCGGAGGGCTCGTCTCGACGTGGGTTGGGTGGCGCTGGATTTTCCTGGCAAATATCCCACTTTGCCTGCTCGCCATTCTCGCTGTTCCACGGTTGGTCGCAGAATCGCGCGGCCCTGCCGGTCGTCCGCTTGATTGGAGCGGTATCGTTCTTCTCACGTTTGCTCTTGGCCTAGCGATCGAGAGCCTGTTGATGGGGCGTGCAGCACCGGTCCGGGTTGCGGTCGGTCTCGGGGCAAGTGTGTGTCTACTCGCCATCTTTGCGATGCAGCAGCGGCGCCGGCCCGCGCCGATGTTTGATCCGGCTGTATTTGGTCGACCGGTCATGATCGGAATTTCGTCGTTGCTGATTGCCGTCTCCATCGGATACTGGGCCGTCCTCGTCTACCTGCCGCCGTTCCTGGATGCAGCGTTTGGCTGGACAGGCTCATCGGTCGGATTCGCATTGCTCTTTGCGACGCTGCCGATGCTTCTGCTGCCGCCCTATGGAGCCCGTTTGGCGAAACGCTGGGGCTGGCGCCGGCTGTTCGCGACCGCGATGCTGGTGCTGCTGGCGGGCGATCTCACGTTGATGCTGATCGCGAGTGGCTGGCTCCCGAACACTGGAGTTATTCTCGCCGCGACGGCGACCGGGATGCTGTTGATCGGGGTTGGCGCAGCGCTGGCGCACCCGCAACTATCGGGTGCTGTCGTCGCGTTGGTGTCTCCGGACCAAACCGGCATGGCCTCGGCAGTGACTGTGGTCATGCGCCAAGGCGGCTTTGCATTGGGCATCGCGGCGCTCGGTGCGCCGCTGCCCTACGAAGCCGCGGCTGTCAGCTATGTGTGGCCCTGGCTTATTGCCGCTCTTGCATCCGCAGGCGGCCTCATTGCGGCCTCGTCGTTGTTGCCGGATCACCAGCCCCAGCTGCTCAGCTGACAACGCAGGCCGGCTCAGCGTCGTCGGGCCTGGTCCAAAGGAAACGCGCGTACCGGGACGATATCAATTGTCGTCGCGGCCGGGAGCATGGCTCCCGGCCGGCTTGCCGCTGCTCAACTCGCGGCGGCCGCGATCTTATGCCCCGGGCTGGTATGAACCTGGCTGCGATCGTCGCCGCGACCAACTTCGGGCGGAAGCCCGGCGAAGCGTCGCAAGGCCTCGGCCATCTGCACCCGGCCCGGCGCGCCGGTGATGATCACGTCCACCATCGTGAAGGACGAATGGAAATGGCCGCGCGCCTTGAGTTGCTCGACCGGGACACCGGCGGCCGCCATTGCCTCGGCATAGGCGATGCCTTCGTCACGCAGCGGATCGAATTCGCAGGTGACGACGAAGGCCGGCGGCAGGCCTGCGACCTTGCCGCGGAGCGGCGAGGCGCGCGGATCGGTGCGGTCGGCCGGCGAGCAATAGAGGTCCCAGAACCAGTACATCAACGAGCGGGTCAGGAAATAGCCGGTCGCATTGTCGTTGTAGGAGGGGCGGTCGAAAGTGCAGTCGGTGACCGGGCAGATCAGGAGCTGGCCCGCGATATCAGGCCCGCCGCGATCGCGGGCAAGCTGACAGGTGACGGCGGCGATGTTGCCGCCGGCGCTCCAGCCCGCGACCAGCACCGGGCCCGGCCTGCCGCCGAGCTCGGCGGCGTGCTCCGCGATCCAGCGCGTCGCCGCGTAGCCGTCTTCGGCCGCGGCCGGGAAACGATGCTCGGGCGCATGACGATAGCCGACGCTGACGAGCATCATGCCGGTCCGCCGCACCATGTCGCGGCAGAACGGATCGTCCGACTGCTCGTCGCCGAGCACCCAGCCGCCGCCGTGGAAATAGACCACGACTGGATGCGGCCCTGATGTTGCCGGCTTGTAGACCCGATAAGGCAAGGGACCGTCGGCGCCGGGCAGCGTGCCGTCGACGATCTCGCCGATCGGCCGTCCAGCGGGACGGCCCTTGTTGAACTCATTGACGAAGGCGCAGGCGCCTTGCGCGCCCATCGACTCGATCGGCGGCAGGTTGAGCGACGCCAGCAGGTTGAGCACCAGCCGCACATCGGGCTGGAGGCGCACCACCTCGCCGTCATTGCATTGCGCGGCGACATCGGGACCGGTCAGCTTGAAGCCGAGCATGCCGCGGCTGACCACCTCGTCGCAGATGCTGCGATAGGGACCGACGCCGCCGGTATAGGGCATCAGGCCCTGCACCTTGCCGGGAACGTTGGCGCCCGTGTACCAGGTGTTGGCGAGCCGGTGCAGCGTCACCATCGAGCAGTCGGCCATGTGCCTGTTCCAGCCGGCCTGCGCCGTCTCGGTCGGCTCGATCGTGGTGAAGCCGCCGTCGCGCAACGCCTTGAGCCGATCGACGACCCAGTCGACATGCTGCTCGATCGACACCGCCATGTTCGACAGCACCGACGGGCTGCCGGGTCCGGTGATCATGAAGAAATTTGGGAAGCCTTCGACGGTGAGCCCGAGATAGGTCTGCGGCCCCTGCGCCCAGACGTCGGTGAGCGACTTGCCGCCGCGTCCGGTGATCGGATGCACGGCGCGGATCGCGCCGGTCATGGCGTCGAATCCGGTCGCGAACACGATCACATCGACCTCAACGCTGCGCCTCGCCGTCGTGATGCCGCTTGCGGTGATCGCCTTGATCGGTTCCTGACGCAGATTGACCAGCGTGACGTTCGGCCGGTTGTAGGTCGCGTAATAGTTGGTATCGAGGCAGGGGCGCTTGGCGCCGAACGGATGATCGTCCGGCATCAGCGCCGCGGCGGTCTCGGGGTCTTTGACGGCGGCGCGGATCTTCTCGCGGATCAGGTCCTGGATGATCTTGTTGCCGTCGATGTCGACCGCCTGGTCGGCCCAGAGCTGGGTCAGGATGTGGACGAGGTCGCCGGCCGCCCAGGCGCGTTCGAACCGCTCACGACGCTCGGCATCGCTTAATTGCCAGCTCACGACCGTCTGCTGCGGATAGGGCACGCCGGCCATCGACTGGCGCGCCTGCTCGCGATAGGCGGCGCGGTCGCTCTGAAACAGGTCCCTGCGATCGGCCGGCGCGGGACCGTTGTGCGCAGGTAGCGCGAAATTCGGCGTGCGCTGGAACACGGTCAAGTGGGCGGCCTGTTCGGCGATCAGCGGGATCGACTGAATGGCCGACGATCCGGTGCCGATCACCGCGACGCGCTTGCCGGCGAGATTGACGCCGTCATGCGGCCAGCGTCCGGTGAAATAGACCTCGCCCTTGAAGTCCTTGACGCCGTCGATCTCCGGCGGCTTCGGCGCCGAGAGGCAGCCGGTGGCCATGATGTAATGGCGGCAGGACACCGGCGCGCCATTGTCGGTGGTGAGCTGCCAGCGTTCGGTGGCCTCGTCCCATTTCGCTTCCGTGACCTTGGCCTTGAAGCGAATGTCGCGCCTGAGATCGTAGCGGTCGGCGACGAAGCCGAGATAGCGCAGGATCTCCGGCTGGGTCGCGTATTTCTCCGACCAGGTCCAGGCGGTCTCGAGGTCCGGATCGAAGGTGTAGCTGTAATCGATGGTCTGGATATCGCAGCGCGCGCCGGGATATCGGTTCCAGTACCAGGTGCCGCCGACGTCGCCGGCTTCTTCGAGGCCGACCGCGGTCAGGCCGGCCTTGCGCAGCCGATGCAGAAGATAGAGGCCGGCAAATCCGGCACCGACCACGGCAACATCGACCTGCTGGCTGGTTCCGCGCCCCGCATCAGAGGCACGCGCAGCAACCATTGCATCAGGCATGGCATTTCCTCCCGTGTGTTTTGTTTTGCCGGCAGGCTATCGCTGCAGGTTCGGCTTGTCATCAGAACAAGTGCAATCTTCGGTGGCCGTTTGCGGCGTCATCGTGGCTGCGCGAACGTTGCTTCAATGCACGCACCGCGATGCACAATGGCCGTGATTACCCGGGCTAATCATGTACGATCCGTCTGTGTATGCTTGCGGCTACAAGCCACGCGTTCTCAGGGCGTCATGACAGAGTTGAGTGAGCGGACCAAAGCGAACATGGACGTTGTCCTGGAGGAGACGTGCCGCCAACTGCCGCACGGCGGCGATCACGACAGCCGCAGGTTCATCGCCGAGCGGCTGATCGAGGCAGCGCGGTCCGGTCACACCACGCTCGGTGAGCTCGGCATCATTGCACGCCACGCACTGGCGGAGCTTGCCGCCAAGCGGAGCTAGGCGCGGTCACGCCGCTTGCCTCGCAGTGGGCCACGGACATAACCTGCCTAAACCCTTCGCATCGAGATGCTCTGAAGATGCGGTCCGTGTTCGCGCTGTTTGCGACGTCTCTGGTCCTCTGTTGCGCCGGCCCGGTCGTGGCCCAGCCGGTCGGCCAGTTTCCATTTGCGCTGACGCGCGAAGGACAGATGCTCGGCGCCGTCGAAGGCGAGATAGCCTCGTTCAAGGGGCTGGCCTATGCGGCCGCGCCGATCGGGCCGCTGCGCTGGCGTTCGCCGCAGGCCGCGCCCGAGAGTTCGGAGATGCGCACCGCCTATGCCTATGGCGCGCCGTGTCTTCAGCCGTCGCTGCCGGGATCGAGCGAGGACTGCCTGACGCTGAACGTGTTCCGTCCGTTCGGGGTCGATGGCCCGCTGCCGGTGATGATGTTCATCCACAACGGTGCTTTCGTCAGCGGCACCGCGAACGATCCGCTGTTCGACGGTGCCAGGCTCGCGCAGGCCGGCCTCATCGTGGTGACCGCGAATTTTCGCCTCGGCGCGCTCGGCTGGCTCAGCGATCCCGCGCTGTCGGAAGATGGCTCCGGCAATTACGGCCTGATGGACCAGATCGCGGCGCTGCATTGGGTGCACGACAACATCGCGGCCTTCGGCGGCGATCCCACCAACGTCACCTTGTTCGGCAGTGGCGCAGGCGCGACCTCGATCGCGCTGCTGATGCTGTCTGAGCAATCGCGCGATCTGTTCCAGAAAGCCATTCTGCAATCGATCCCCGGCAGTGCGCGGCTGCGTTCGGCACAAGAGGCCGAGATTGTGGGCCGGCAATTCGTGGCGGCGCTGGGGCGACAGGCCGATCTGCGCGCAGCCGAGCCGCGACGTCTGCTTGCCGCTGAAAAACATCTGCTGGAAAAATCGCCGAGGAGCTTCGCGCCGACCATCGATGGGAGTCTGGTGCGCGAGGACGTCGCCGCAGGCTTCGCGGCCGGACATGAGAGCCGCATTCCCTTGATCATCGGCTCGAACGACGACGAGACCGGTTTCGACGGCGATCTGGATATCCGGGACGAGCTGGCATCGTCAGGCGCCACCAGCGATGAACTGCGCAGGCTCTATCCGGACCTCGCCAGACCTTCCGTCCGCGCGGCAAGGTTCTACACCGACAAGGTGTTCTCCGAGCCGGTGCGACTGCTGGCGCGCCTGCATGCCGCCAGCGGTGCGCCGAGCTTTCGATATCGCTTTGCCTATGTGCCGGAGGCACGGCGCGCAAACGCCGAGGGCGGTCACGGGCGGGAATTGCAGTTCATCTTCGGCGTGGAAGGCATGCCCGGTGCAGGCATCTTGTCACGAGGCGATCGCGAGGTCGCAAATCGCCTGCGCGCCTACTGGATCAATTTCGCCAAGAGCGGCGATCCCAACGGTGCGGACCTGCCGCATTGGGATGCTTCCGCAGGCGGCGATCGCCTGCTGCTGATCACGAACGATGGCATCGCGAGCGGAGACGACCCCTTGTCGGAGCGCCTGGACCGGTTCGGGCGTTAGGGCAGGATGAGTTGGACTTAAGCCGCGAGCTCGACGCGCGGCGCCGGGCTCAGCCGGTCTTCCTCCAGATAATCCATCGCGCCGTCTTTCTCGACGGCGTAGAACTGCTGGCCGTCCTTCGATCTGTAGGCGGCGCGCACGACGCCGCGGCGGCCCTTGTCACTGTTGACGACGTCCCCCAACGCAAACTTCTTCATTTCACGTCCCTGGCTGCTGGCCGACTCCTTCGGCTACGCCCGGGATTCTGGGCGGAAAATCGTTAACGTCTTGCTAACCATACGGGTTTGCCTATGCTCGCGGCCGATAGCGCGGGCAGCTCGCACGCGCATGTTGCCAATGAAACGAGCCTGAGCCCATGGTGCGATTTCCGACCTTGTTCCTGTCGCATGGCGGCGGTCCCTGGCCGTTCATGGAAGACAGGCGGGTGCAATATGCGAAGACCGCCGAGGCGTTCGGCCGGCTGCCGCAGCTCTTGCCGGCGAAGCCCAAGGCCGTGCTCGTCATCACAGGACATTGGGAGGCTGACGCCTTCACCGTGTCGACTTCGACGCATCCGCCGATGGTGTACGACTATCACGGTTTTCCCGAGCACACCTATCACCTCAAATATCCCGCGCCGGGGCGGCCCGAGCTCGCCGCGGAGGTGAAGACGCTGCTCATTCGCGCGGGCGTCGATTGCCGGGAGGATCCCAACCAGGGGTTCGATCACGGCACCTTCGTGCCGCTCGGGCTGATGTATCCGAACGCCGACATGCCGATCGTGCTGCTCTCGCTGAGATCGAGCTATGATCCGGCCGAGCACATCAAGGTCGGGCAGGCGATTGCGTCGCTGCGGGACGAAGGCATTCTGATCGTCGGCAGCGGGCTCACCTATCACAACATGCGCGGGTTCGGCCGTGCGGAGTCGAAGCCGGTCTCATATGATTTCGAGGCGTATCTGAACGAGGCGATCAGTCACAAGGACGCGGCGCGCCGCAACGCGATGCTGGTTGACTGGGAGAACGCCCCGAGTGCGCGCCTGGCCCATCCGCGCGAAGATCATCTGCTGCCGCTGATGGTGGCCGCCGGCGCCGCCGGCAGCGACGCGGGCCAGCGCGTCTTCGTCGACGAGGTCGCGAATGTCGCGATGGCCTCGTATGTGTTCGGATGAATCGTAGGGTGGATTAGCGAAGCGTAATCCACCATCGGCTGCAATGAAGGCGGCGGATTACGCCTTCGGCTAATCCGCCCTACGACACTCCAGGCTCACCCGTATTTCAGCTTCATGAACAGGATGCCGCCGGCGAGCACGATGGTGATGGCGTTTGCGGCGACGAGCGGCGCATCGCCCGACAGCAGGCCGTAGACGAGCCAGAGCGCCAGCCCCAGCACCATGACAAGAAACATGCCGAGCGAAATATCGCCGGTCGAGCGGGTCTTCCACACTTTGATGGCTTGCGGCGCGTAGGCCACGGTGGTGCAGGTCGCGGCGGCAAAGCCGATCAGCTTGATCAAGAACGGGTCCATGGCGGCTCTATAGCATTGATTCGACGATGTCGGGCCTCAGGCGCGCGCGGTCATGAGGCTGCGATAGAGCGCGGCATAGTCACCGGCGCGGTTGCGCCAGGACACGTCGGTTGCAAGGCCGCTCAGTTGCAGCCGCCGCCAGGTCAGCTTGTCGTGAAAGGCGATGTTGGCCTTGCGCAGCGTGCCGGCGAGGGCATCCGCGGTGACGGGGCCGAACTTGAAGCCGGTGGCATCGTGGCCCGATTTGTCGGCCTCGCCGATATCGACGATGGTATCCTCGAGGCCGCCGACCCGCGAGACGATGGGCACGGCGCCGTAGCGCAGCGCGCAGAGCTGGGTCAGGCCGCATGGCTCGAACCGTGATGGCACGATGAGCGCGTCCGAGCCGGCCTGGATCAGATGGGCCATGATCTCGTCATAGCCGATCACGACTCCGATGCGGCCGGGGTTCGCGCGCGCAACGGCCTGATAGCGATCCTGCAGATCGCGGTCGCCGCTGCCGAGCAGCGCGAGCTGCATGCCTTCGCGCAAAATGGTCGGAATGGCTTCGAGCAGGAGATCGAGCCCCTTCTGCCAGGACAGGCGGCTGATGACGCCGAGCAGTGGCGCTTCGTCCGAGGAATCCAGATTGAACTGTTGCTGCAGCACCGCCTTGTTCGCGGCCCGGTACGTGAGGTCCTCCGCGCCGAAGCGGTAAGCGATGTGCGCATCTTCTTGCGGATTCCAAACAGATACATCGATGCCGTTGAGGATTCCGCTCAGCACGTTCGCGCGGGCGCGAAGCAAGCCGCCGAACCCCATGCCGCCCTCGTCGGTCTGGATCTCCTGCGCATAGGTCGGCGACACCGTGGTGATGCGATCGGCGAATTGCAGGCCCGCCTTCAAAAAACTGATGCCGCCGAAATATTCGAGGTCGTTGACGCCGTAGGCGCGCCACGGCAGGCCAATCGAACCGATCAGCTCGGGCGCGAACTTGCCCTGATAGGCCATGTTGTGGATGGTCATCACGGTGGCCGGCCGCGGCCGGTTGTCGTAGTGCAGATAGGCTGGCGCGAGCCCGGCCTGCCAGTCGTGGGCATGCACCACATCGGGCACGAAGGCGGGCACGAGGCCGTGGCCGATATCGGCCGCGATGCGCGAGAGCGCGGCGAACCGCACGCCATTGTCCGCCCAGTCGACGCCTTCGGCGGTCACATAGGGGTTGCCGGGCCGTGCGTAGAGATGCGGCACGTCGAGCACGAACAGATCGAGGCCGTCATGCGAGGCGGCGAGCAGACGGCCGGGTCCGCCGAAATAATCCGGCCAGCGCCGGATTTCGTCGGCTCCCCCCAGCACCCGCATCACGTCGGGATAGCCCGGCATCAAGGTGCGCATCTCGACGCCATGCGCCTTCAGCGCGATCGGCAGCGCGCCCGCGACATCGGCGAGGCCGCCGGTCTTGACGATGGGATAGACTTCAGAGGCGACCGCGAGGACGCGAACAGGCGTCATGTATTGAGCCTGTCGAGCATCGGCTGGGTGATGAGCGAAATGCCCTGCTCGGTGGTGCGGAAGCGTCTTGCGTCCAACTCGGGATCCTCGCCGACGACGAGCCCTTCCGGGATCTCGACGCCGCGATCGATCACGACGTTCTTCAGGCGCGCGCCGCGGCCGACATTGACGTAGGGCATGATCACGGCGTTCTCGACATTGGCGTAGGAGTTGACGCGCACGCCGGTGAACAGCAGCGAGCGCCGCAGCGAGGCGCCGGAAATGATGCAGCCGCCCGAAACCAGCGAGCTCACGGCCTGGCCGCGCCGGCTCTCCTCGTCGTGGACGAATTTTGCCGGAGGCGTGATCTCCGAATAGGACCAGATCGGCCAGGCGCTGTCGAACAAATCGAGCTCGGGGACCACGTCGGTGAGGTCGATATTGGCGGCCCAATAGGCGTCGACCGTGCCGACGTCGCGCCAATAGGCGCGGGGGTCGCTGCCGGAGCGGACGCAGGAGGTCGAGTACTGGTGCGCCATGGCGCGGCCGTTCTTGACGAGATAGGGGATGATGTCCTTGCCGAAATCGTGGTTGGAGTTCGGATCCTCGGCGTCGCGCTTGAGCTCCTCGAACAGGAATTTGGCATCGAACACGTAAATGCCCATGCTGGCGAGCGAGACGTCCGGCTTGCCCGGCATCGGCGGCGGATCTTTCGGCTTTTCCAGGAACTCTTTGATCCAGCCGTTCTCGTCGATATGCATGATGCCGAAGCCGGAAGATTCCTGCCGCGGCATCTCCAGGCAGCCGACGGTGACGTCGGCGCCGCTGTCGACATGCTGGCGCAGCATCACCTCGTAATCCATTTTGTAGATATGATCGCCGGCGAGAACCACGATGAAACGGCAGGCGTGGGATTCGATGATGTCGATGTTCTGGTAGACTGCATCGGCAGTGCCGACATACCACATGTTTTCGGAGACGCGCTGGCTCGCCGGGAGGATGTCGAAGCTCTCGTTGCGCTCGGGACGGAAGAAGTTCCAGCCCATCTGAAGGTGCCGGATCAGGCTGTGCGCCTTGTACTGGGTGGCGACGGCGATGCGACGGATGCCCGAGTTCACCGCGTTCGACAGCGCGAAATCGATGATGCGGGACTTTCCGCCGAAATAGACCGCGGGTTTGGCGCGCCGGTCGGTCAGCTCCAGCAGCCGGCTGCCGCGTCCGCCGGCCAGGACGAACGCCAGCGCCTGACGGGCAAGCGGCTCGGGTCTCGCGGCACTCATGTCATTCTCCCACAACTCTGGCGCTCGCGAGAAGCCTCCCGGCCGCGCACATTTGGAACCGATAGTAACGGCACGAATAGTAAATCGGGAAGGTGGTTGTTGGTTGCGAATGCGCCGGAAGCTTAATGCTTTGCGGCGGTGATCGGGCCCCAGGCACCGTCCTGCCGGTGTCACACGCGGCGAGGTTGTCGAGCCCGTCGGGTGCCGGTTGATCAGAATGGAGGCATGTGTCTTGTGCGGTGCACGCAAAACGCGAGGCTTTGACCTCGCGCCAGGATGCCCGATGATGGCGCTGCGATCCATGTCCAAGCCAAACGTCAGAAAGGAGTAAGACGATGAGGGTCTGGAAAACGGCAGTCGCCGGTTCGCTCGCCGCCGCGGTGATGGCGGGGGGAATTCAGCCGGCGGGGGCGGCTCCGCTGCCCACCAATGTCGCAACCATGAAGGCCGCCGTCGGCGACGATGTCACGCAGGTGTATTGGCGCGGCCGAGGTTTTGGATGGGGTATTGGCGGGCTCGCAGCCGGCGCGATCATCGGCAGCGCCATCGCCAGCAGCGCGCCTTACGGCTATGGCTACTATGGCGGCGGGCCGTATTATGGCGGCTACGGATACCCAGGGCCGGGCTACGGTTACGGCTATGGTTATGCGCCGGCCTATTACGGCTATGGTCCGGCCTATGCTTATCCGCGCTACTATCGGCCTTACCGCCCGTATTTCGGCCCTCGTTACGGCTACTACCGGCCGTATTACCGGCACTATCACCGCGCGTATTGGTGACCGATCAAACGGGCGGACCGGCTCGCCGCAGGGCGACGACGCTAAAGAGGTTTGAGGGCCGCTGCACGCAAGCGGCCCGATCGGCTTGCGCGCGTTGAACCCGGTGATGCGGCACGACGAGCCGGCCATGGCCGCCCACGACAATCCCGGTGCAGATCGCGACGATGATCGCGATCTCGATGCACCATTCGAGCGGTCCCGAGCTCATGGCAGTGCGATGGTGTTGACGAGCTCGAACTCGGACAGGCCCGGGCCGCCGCTCGCAAGGTAGATGGCGACGAGGAAGATGCGGCTGAGGACGGTGATGCCCAATATGACCCTGATGTCGTAATGGCGAATGGCAAAAGCCAGAGGCGGCATCGCCAAATTTTTTAGAATGCTCATGGCCAACTCCTTGCCAAAAATTCAGGCATCGACTGCCTGTCGACTGAAATGACAGCGTGATGAAAAGGCCGTCCGACGCCTTGCCGGCGTCTCTGAAATGGACAGGCCAACGCTAGTACCGGCGCAGGGCGCAGGTCTTTAGCGTGCCCTTACATTTGGCTGAGCTTTGCCTTAAGATCGGGGATCATCCGGGGGTCGGAGCCGTGCGTACAGACGCGCTTGCCTTTGGTGAATTCCGCCTCGACCGGGCCAACGCGCTATTGTGGCGAGGCGGGGAGCGGATCGCGCTGGCGCCGAAGCCGTTCGAGGTTCTTTGCCATCTTGTCGGTCGGCCCGGTGAGCTCGTCACCAAGGAAGAGTTGCTCGACGCGGTCTGGTCCGATCTGCACGTCAGCGAGTCGAGCCTCGCCGTTGCCGTGAACGCGCTACGCTCGGTGCTCGGCGACGACAGGCAGTCCCCCAATTACATCGAGACGGTCACGCGGCGCGGCTATCGCTTCATTGCGGCGGTCGCGACCGCCGAATTGCCTACGATCGATCGAACGCCCGAACAGGAGGCGGCGTCCGCCACGGAGCAGGCTGTCGATCGACGCCGGCACTGGAGGGTCGGGCGCACCGGCGCACTCGACACGCTGGACAAGGCGTTGCAACTCGCCCGTACCGGACAGCGTCAGGTCGTCTTCATCACCGGCGAGGCCGGGATCGGCAAGACCACTCTCTTGCAAATGACGCTCGACAGGATGAACCAGCAGGGACTGGGCGTGCTGCACTGTAGCTGCAACGAGTTGTTCGGCACCCATGAGGCCTTTCTTCCGCTGATCGGAGCGCTGAACGAGTGCTGCCGTCGAACCGATGGAGCATCGCTGCTGACTTCGATCCGCGAGCACGCCCCGACCTGGCTCGCGCAAATGCCCGGTTTCCTCGGCGAAGCAGATCGGGCCGCATTCCAGCACGAGGTCTTTGGCGCAACCCGGGAGCGCATGCTGCGGGAATTTGCCGATCTCATGGAACATCTCGCCGTCACGCGACCATGGGTGATCATCCTGGAAGATCTGCATTGGAGTGACTTTGCCACCGTGGATGTGCTCTCCCGGCTGGCGCGGCGGGATCGGCGGGCTTCTATCCTCGTGCTGGCCACCTATCGGCCGATGGAAGTCGCCGTCGGCGGACATCCCGTCCGTGCGGTTCACCAGGACTTGCGGATTCACGGACACGCCACCGAGCTCGCGCTCGATCGACTGACCGGCACCGACGTCGAACGCTATCTGTCCCTGCGCTTCAACTCGGCCGATTTTGCCAGAGAGCTGGTCGAGCGCATCTTCGCGCGAACCGGCGGCCATCCTCTGTTCGTGTCGTCTCTGCTCGATCACCTCGTGGCGCAGGGCGCGCTGGTCGAGCACGAATTGGGCTGGCGGCTGGTCAGCGAAGACGCGGCCTCGCATGACAGCATGCCGCGCGATCTGGAAGGAATGATCAAGCAGCAGATCGATCACCTCACCGTGGACGAGCGCTGCCTGCTCGAGGTCGCCAGTGCGGCGGGAGCGGAGTTTTCCGCGCTCCATATCGCCGGGGCGCTGGACCGTCCCGTGCTGGATGTCGAGCAGATGTGCGAGGACCTGGCGCGGACTGATCGCGTCATCGTCGCTGCCGGCATGACCGAGTGGCCGAACGGAGGCGTCTCCGGTCGCTATGCGTTCCAGCACGCACTTTACCAGGAGATCCTCTACCAGCGGCTCGCGCCGGCGCGCTGCGCGAAAACCCATGCGCTGCTTGGGGCGGGGCTCGAGCAGGGCTATGGGCCGCAGGCTGTGGAGCTCGCCGCCGTTGTCGCGCGCCACTTCGAACTGGGCCGCGATTTCCCGAAAGCGATGCATTATCTGGGCGCGGCGGCCGAGGGCTCGGCGCGAAGGTTCAGCACACGCGAGGCCGCCAATTACCTGTCCCGCGCTTTGGAACTGGTGCCGCATTTGCCGGCGGAGTTTCGGGTGACGACACGTCTGAAGTTGCTGCTTCAGCGCGCCTGGGCCTGGCGGGCCAGTGGAGATTTCCTGAATTCCCTGCAGGATCTCAGCGCAGTCGTCGCGCACGCGGCGGAGAACGGGAACGTGCGCGAGGAGGTGAACGCACTGGTCGATCTCAGCAGATTCTGTCTTTACGTCGATCGACGCCAGAGCCTGCCTGTTGCGGAACAGGCCCTTGTCAAGAGCCGGGCGATCGACGACGCGGCGTTCAGCGCTCTGGTCCAGGGCAACGTCGCCAATCTGAAGCTGATGCTCCGCGGCTGGGATCGCGAGAATGCAGAGCTTGCCGAGCGTGCGTCAGCACTGATCGCCGGAGAGCAGGATCTGAGCATGCGGCTGCGACGCTGCTCGATGGAGATGGTGCTGGAGTTCCTGCGCGCGAATTATCCGGCCTGCTGCGATGCGACGACCAGGGGAAAGGAGCTCGCCCGCCTGGTCGGTGACGTCTATCTGTTCGTGCTCTATGAATCGGTCGAGGCCTTTGCCCAGATTTATCTCGGTGAATGGGGACGGGCGCAACGAAACGTCGTCTCCGCGTTGGCGATCTCGGAGCGGAATGCAAATCCGCAGGCCGTCGCGCTGTGTCATCTCACGATCGGCTGGCTGTACTCCGAGGCGGAGGAATATGGCAGCGCGTCACGGCGTGCGGAGGATGCGCTCGGCCCGATGATCGAGGCCAATCCGTTCACCTTTTTCGTTGGCAGGAACCTGCTGGCGCGAGCTTATGTCAGGATGGGCGACCTGCCTCGGGCGCGGCAGCATCTCGATGCGATGGAGCGGCGGATGGAGGTCGACCGGGTGCCGATGGAGTCGCTGGTCATCCCGCATTATCTGCTGACCTGCTGCGACTACTGGATCGCGACCGGCGATCTGGACCGCGCGCAAACATCGGCCAGCCAGTTTCATGAGGTGACGAGCGCGGCACCGGACCGGCCGTTTCTCGCGCTCAGCCACGAGGCCATGGCGAGAATTGCGATCCTGAAGCAGGATACGCAACTCGCCCGCGGGCATTTGGCGACGGCCATTTCGATCGTCCGCCATGCCAGATTGCCGCACGCCGCCTGGCGGGTTTATCGCACGACAGCGGTGGTCTATGAGGGCCTCGGACAGGTGCAAAGGGCTGCCAAGTGGCGGGACCGCTCCAGCCGGGTGATCGCATCGCTAGCAGAGACGCTTGATCCCGGCGATCCGCTGCGGTCGGCGTCATTTTTCGAAGCAGCCTACGACACCGGGCCCAATAATGCGGGACGGTGATCGGCTCAATCCGGCAGGTCCGCGATCACTCGCGGCTCGCCGGGCCGTTGCTTGACCGTGAAGTGATTTTGCTGCTGCCGCAGCTTGCGGGAGGCACGGTAGGCATCCCTGCGCAACCGCATGATCGAGCCGAGCGGCTGATGCGCGGCGAGACATCGCCATGGATCGAACGAAAGCACCTCGTCGGAATAGAGCCGACGCGCGGGGCTGTCGGCGGTCTGGCGCGGAAGCGTGATCTTGCCAAGTGCTTGCGGCGGCGCGACGTCTTCGGGCCAGTCGATCGAGGCATTTTCGATCGGTGTTCGCTCCAGGTCGGTGCAGAGCTGGGCAAATAATTCGTACTCGGCCGCATTGTCCTTGAAGAAGGCAACGACGCTGTTCAGCACGGCATCATCGGAATCGTGACAGGGCTGGCCGGTGAGTTGGCGAACCGAGGCCGAGATCGGCACCAGGCGAAGCCTTGCGATATAATCGCCAAACCGCAATGCTCCCTCCGTGTGAAAGGTTTCTCCGAGGATGTTGCTGCCGGCATCACCGAGCGCTTTCAAGACGATCGGGATCGGAATGCCTGTTCTGTCCGATGCGGCGACCAGCGCGCGCGCGAGAAAGCCTATGGGTACGTACGCCAGATCAGGCAGGAACAGGGTGCGCTCGACGTGGTGCTGTGCGCGCATATAGGCCATCGCATCCGCGAAATAGCTGGGGTGATTGACGAGCAGGAGATCCTGGTTCGTCGTATCGTCGTCGCCGAGCGCCTTGGCCCCGGTCACACCCAGGACCTTGATGGCAAACCCCCGCGGCGAACGTACGCGATCGCTCCTGTTGAATGCGGTGGAGAGGCGGACGATGATCGGGAAGTGGCCAGCTTGCTTGAACAGGCCCTGGCGCAGATGTTGAGGCAAATCGTCGTAGACGATCAGCTCGCCCCGGAGATAGCCGGCGCCCTTGGCGTGCTGCTGTCGGGTCCCGTGCTTGTCTTTGCGAAAAGTGCGGTCGCTCGTTCGCGAAATCGAGGCAACGATCTCCTCGACGGCCGCCGCTTCCTCCGGCCGGACTTGTTCGACGGACGGATCGTAACGAAGATACTGATCGGCTGACATGGCGCTGATCTCCAGCCCGAAGGTCGCCTTCCCATTGCAAGCGTCGACGGCCGCAGGGCGGATCACTGTAAGCCCGTCCGGTCGGTATCGGCAACCCGAGAGCGAGTTGTGATTGCCTGGACCGGCCGCGGGATGAGGCATCCTGTTACCGACGCGATCACACGGTCGATGCTAGGCCAGCGGCGTCTCGGAAGTCCTTATGGGCTCCTTATGTTGTCCTGATGTTTTCCTTAAGGCCGGGCCGGCGAACGCGACGCTGGACGGCGTCTAAAGCGACAGCCACACGATCAGGCTCATGCAGGCGAAATGCGCGAGCACGGTCGCGGCGAGATGCAGCGGGCCCGCCTTGAGGCGCCGCGCGCGCATCCCGCCGCCTCCGCTTAGTTCGATCCCGCGGCCGCAGCGGTGAAGCTGCGGTCGACGGCTTTGCTGACGTCGAGCTTCTTCGGCAGGATGCCGTAGCGCGTCGAGCGGTCGGAGGCTTCCTGCACCTCCTTCACGACGTTCTCGTCGATCGGAATCGGGCTGGTGCGTTGCGCGGTGTAGGCCGAGAGCAGCACGTCCTCCGGCAGCTTGGTCAGTTCGGACGTGCTCTGGGCATATTCGCCGAGATGATCCAGCGACCACAGCCGCGCCTTGTTCAGCCGCTGCACGAGGTCCTGCACAGCCGCGCGCTTGGTGGCGATGGCGTTGTCGGAGGCGACGATGAAGGTGATGGTCGGCGTCAGGCCCTCACCGTTGGCAATCACGCGGGCCTTGTCCTTGAGCGTCGCGAACGAGACGTAGGGCTCCCACACCGCCCAGGCGTCGATCGAGCCCGCGACCAGCGCGATCTTGGCGTCGACCGGCCCGAGCGGCGCGAAGGTCGCGTCCTCCAGCCTGATCTGAGCCTTCTCCAGCGTGGCGTCGATCAGGAATTGGCCCCAGCCGCCGCGCGTGCCGGCGAGGCGTTTTCCCTTGAGGTCGGCGGCCGATTTGATCGGCGAATCCTGGCGCACGAGAATGGCTTGTGTCTTCGCATCCGACCTGGTGCCGCCGATCGCCTTGATCGGCGCGCCGGCCGCGTAGACCGAAAGGAACGAGAGGTCGCCGGTGTAGCCGACGTCGAGCGCGCCGGCGTTGAGCGCCTCCAGGATTGGAGCTGCCGCGGGGAATTCCGACCACTCGATCTTGTAGGGCAGATCCTTGGCGTAGCCCGAGATCTCGAGCAGCGAACGGTTACCGCCCTTCTGGTCGCCGACGCGCAGCACGATTGCGTCGGCCGCGAACGACGCGGCGGCCGTCGACAGGGTGATGGCGGCGGCAAGCAGCGATGCCGCGAGCCGGCGCGTGATGGAATGATCGAGGGAGTTGATGCTCATGTAGCCTGTCTTGTTGCTTTGCCCACGACGCGTGAGCGAACGATGCAGCGAGACGATCAAGTCTATGGTCGCGCGATGCGCGGTCAATGAAATGGCTAACCGTATTGCGCGCGCGACCAGCAAGGACATTTCAGCGAAACACTGATTTCGAGAACGTGCGGTATGCGCCACTGATGCTGCGCAAAAATGAAGCAGCAGAGGGAGTCGCGCCGGTCTCCGCCAACCGATGCATCGGCGGAAATCCTTTCATCGTCCTCGCACGCACAGATGGAGAGAATGACTTCGCTTCGTGCCACATTCGAAATTCCATTTCATTGACGATACGGCGAACGCGCCGCATGATTTGCGCATCGCATCAAGGCACCGAGCAGGCGCCGGCGAAAAGAGTTTCTCTCGACGCAGCTCCGCACGGAACAGGCGCAACGCAAGCCGTTGTGCCGATGGCGGAGCCGTGCCAGCGCAGGAGTGCAGACGGATGAACGACGACGACAAGCGCGACGGATCGAGGCTCGACCGGCGCCATTTGCTCCAGGCGGGATTAGCTGCGGCATTCGCAGCGCCGCTCGGTGCCTTCGGTGCGGCACAGGCCTTTGCGCCGCGGGCCATCGCGCCCGGCGTCGATCTCTCGGAGTTTCCGCTGTGCCGGACGGCGTCGGATGTGCCCGCGCTCACCGGCGCGCCGCGCAAGCTCAAGCTGTCCTGGAACGCCGGCGCGGTCTGTCTCGCCCCGGTGCCGGTCGCCATCGAGCACGGCTTCTTCCAGAAGCATAATCTCGACATCGAACTCATCAACTATTCCGGTTCGACCGACCAGCTGCTCGAGGCCATCGCGACCGGCAAGAGCGATGCCGGGCTCGGCATGGCGCTCCGCTGGCTGAAGCCGCTGGAGCAGGGCTTTGACGTCAAGATTGCCGCCGGCACCCATGGTGGCTGCATGCGGGTCCTGACCCGCGCCGATTCCAGCGTGAGCAAGCTCGCCGATCTGAAGGGCAAGATCGTCGCGGTCGGCGATCTCGGTGGCCCCGACAAGAATTTCTTCTCCATTCAGCTCGCCAAGCTCGGTATCGATCCGAACAAGGATGTCGACTGGCGCGCCTATCCCGGCAACCTTCTCAATGTCGCCGTCGAGAAGGGCGAGGTGCAGGCCTTCTTGTCATCCGACCCGCTGGGTTATCTCTGGCTTAAGGACAGCCAGTACAAGGAGGTCGCCTCTAATCTCGATGGCGAATATCGCGACAAGAGCTGCTGTATCCTTGGCCTGCGCGGCAGCCTGGTGCGCGAGGAGCCGCTGGTCGCGCGCGCCCTCACGCAGGCGCTGCTCGATGCCGCGATGTTCACTGCGCAAAATCCGTCAGTGACGGCGAAATCGTTCCAGCCTTATGCGCCGAAGACGGCGTCACTCGCGGATATCGAGGGCATGGTGCGCTACCATACCCATCATCATCATCCCGTCGGCGAAGTGCTAAAGCGCGAGCTCAAGGCCTATGCCGACGATCTCAAGAGTGTGCAGGTGTTCAAGCAGAGCACCGACACGGCCAGATTTGCGGAGCGCATCTATGTCGACGTATTCGCTGTCTGACGGCCTCGCCTCCGGCGCGCCGCGTCTCTCGCGCGCACCGTGGCTTGCCAGCTGGATCCGGGACTCCGGTGTCGGCGTTCTCGCGAGTATGGCGTGGATTGCCTTCGGCCTGTCCTGCCTGTGGTGGGAGGACGTTGGCGACTGGTCGCGGACGCATTCGCTCGGCATCGCCGCGCTTGTCATCGCAGCGATCGCGCTGTTCGGGACTGTCGGCGCCGATTATCTCGGTTCCACGGGCCGCGCCTTGCGCCAGCGCGCGCCGTGGCTCGTCGCGCTCGGCGTTGTCCTGACCCTGTGGGAAGTCGCGACGGCGAAATTCGCCTGGCTGCCATTGCCGTTCTTCCCGCCGCCGCAGTCGATCATCGAGGTCTACACCGACGATCTGCCAAAACTGCTCGACAGCGTGTTCGCCTCGGTCAAGCTCCAGCTCGGTGGTTATCTGATCGGCGCGACGGTGGGCTTCCTGACCGGCGTCTCGATCGGCTGGTCGCGCGCGGTCGGCTATTGGGTGCACCCGGTGCTGCGCTTCATCGGCCCGCTGCCGGCGACCGCCTGGCTGCCGATCGCCTTCTTCACGTTCCCGTCGAGCTGGAGCGCCTCGACCTTTCTGATCGCGCTGGCGACCGGCTTCCCGGTCACCGTGTTGACCTGGTCTGGTGTCGCGAGTGTGAGCAACGCCTATTACGACGTCGCGCGGACGCTGGGGGCGAAGCCGTCCTTCCTGGTGCTGAAGGTCGCGATCCCCGCGGCCTTGCCGCACGTTTTCGTCGGCCTGTTCATGGGGCTCGGCTCGTCCTTTGCCGTGCTCGTCGTCGCCGAGATGATCGGCGTCAAGGCCGGCCTCGGCTGGTACCTGCAATGGGCGCAGGGCTGGGCCGCCTACGCCAACATGTATGCGGCGCTGATCGTGATGTCATTGCTCTGCTCCGGCGCGATCACGCTGCTGTTTGCGATCCGCGATCGCCTGCTGGTCTGGCAGAAGGGGACCGTCAAATGGTAGCCGCAACTGCACTGGCTGAAATCGACGCTCACCCGGCCGCGGGCGCCGCGCTCGACATCGAGCAGGTCAGCCACGCCTTCGACATCGACGGCGCCGAGCTGCCGGTGCTCAGCGACGTCAGCATCTCCGTCGAGCCGGGCGAGTTCGTTGCGCTGCTCGGTCCCTCCGGCTGCGGCAAGTCCACGCTGCTGCGCCTCGTCGCAGGCCTCGACAAGCCCCGGTCCGGAACGTTGCGCGAGGACGAGGCGCGCATCACGCGACCACACCCGTCGCGCGTCGTCGTGTTCCAGGATCCGACATTGTTTCCCTGGCGCACGGTCTGGGACAACGTCGCGCTCGGGCTGGAGGCGCAGGGCATTTTGAAGAGCCAGCGTCACCGCGTCGATGCCGCGCTCGATCTCGTGGGGCTTTCGTCCTTCCGCAATGCCTATCCGCACCAGCTCTCGGGCGGCATGGCGCAGCGCGTCGCGCTGGCCCGCGCGCTGGTCAACGATCCCAAAATCCTTATTCTCGACGAGCCGCTGGGCAAGCTCGACTCGCTGACCCGCATCACCATGCAGGCCGAGCTGGTCTCGCTGTGGCAGCGCAAGGGCTTTACCACGCTGCTGGTGACGCATGACGCCGAGGAGGCGCTGGTGCTCGCCAACCGCGTCATCGTGTTCAGCGACCGCCCGGCGCGCGTGAAGGCCGACATCCGTGTCGATCGGCCCTATCCGCGCCATCGCGGTGATCCGTATCTGGCCGATTTGCGCAGCCAGATTCTTAGCCTGCTCGGATTGGACGCTACATGGTAACTTCGATCGCCAAGGGGCGCGCGGCGCATTACGAGCCCGACTACATCGCACGTGCCGAAGCGCTGGCCGAGGCTTTCGCTGCCCGTGCGGCCGAATACGATCGCACCGGAAGCTTCCCGTTCGAGAATTTTCGCGAGCTGTCCGAGGCGGGTCTGCTGTCGCTGACGGTGCCTGCCGCCCATGGCGGCGCCGGGGCGGGCGCACGCTACGCCGCACGCGTCCTCGGCATCATCGGCAAGGCCGATCCGTCGACCGCGCTGGTGCTGTCGATGCACTACATCAACCATCTGGTGATGGCACGGAGCCCGACCTGGCCGGCGCGGCTGTCGCGCAAGCTTGCGCGCGAGAGCGTCGAGGGCTGCGCGCTCGTCAACGCGCTCCGCGTCGAGCCCGAACTGGGCTCGCCCGCGCGCGGCGGCCTGCCCGCGACCATTGCACGCCGGACTGAAACCGGGTGGCGGCTCTCGGGGCACAAGATCTATTCGACGGGATCGCCGATCCTGAAATGGTATCTGGTCTGGGCGCGGACGAACGAAGCCGAGCCGCGCGTCGGACAGTTCCTGGTGCCGGCGGGCCTGCCGGGCACGCGCATCGTCGAGACTTGGGATCATCACGGCCTGCGCGCCAGCGGCAGCCACGACGTCATCTTCGATGACGTCGTGATACCTCTCGATGCCGAGATCGATGTGCGCGAGCCGGCGGACTGGCGCGCACCCGATGTCGCGCAGGCGACCGTCCACACGATCTTTGTCGCCGCGATCTATGACGGCGTTGCGCGGGCTGCACGCGACTGGCTGGTCGGGTTCCTGAAGCAGCGCGTGCCGGCCAGCCTGGGAGCGCCGCTTGCGACCTTGCCGCGCGCGCAGGAGATCCTTGGCGCGATCGAAGCCCGGCTCGTGGTCAATGCGCGGCTGATCGCATCCTTCGCCGGCGATTTCGATGACGGTGTCGCGCTTTCTGCGGGCGAGTCCAACGTGATCAAGCTCACGGTGACCAACAACGCCGTCGCCGCGGTCGAGGATGCCTTGTCGCTGACCGGCAATCACGGCCTGTCCCGCGCCAATCCGCTGGAGCGGCACTATCGCGACGTCCTGTGCGGTCGCGTGCACACGCCGCAGGACGATTCCACGCGCACCGGCCTCGGCCGTGCCGCATTGGGCCTCTAGCCTGCCGCCAAACATTCAGGGAGAACGTCATGTCGGTCGAGTTCATCGGCTTTATCGCCAACAGCAATGCCTCCGAGACCATCGTGCGCCAGGGCCCGGTGCTCGATCCCGCCTATATCGAGACGGTCGCGAAGGCGCATGAGCTTGCCGGTTTCGACCGCGCGCTGCTGGCGTTCCATTCGACCACGCCGGATGCGCTCCAGGTCGCACAGCATGTGCTGACCATCACCAAGTCGTTGAAAGTGATGGTCGCGCAGCGACCAGGCTTTACCGCGCCGACGCTGCTCGCGCGGCAGCTGGCGACGCTTGACCAACTCTATGGAGGCCGCGTCTCGCTGCACGTCATCACCGGCGGCAATGCAGCCGAGCTCAGACAGGACGGCAACACGCTCGACGACAAGGACGAGCGTTACGCCCGCACCAGCGAGTTTCTCGACGTGGTGAAGCTGGAATGGACCAGCGAGAAGCCGTTCAACTACAGCGGAAATTACTACAACGTCGAGAACGGTTTTTCGCAGGTGAAGCCGCTGCAGAAGGCCGGCATCTACACCTTCGTCGGTGGTGGCTCCGACGCTGCGATCGACGTCGCGGGCAAGCATGCCGACACCTTTGCGCTGTGGGGCGAATCCTATGCCCAGGTGCGCGACGTCACCGCGCGCGTTCACAATGCGGCCGTCAGGCACGGCCGTCCGACGCCACGCTTCAGCCTCTCGGTGCGGCCGATCATCGCCCCGACCGAGAAGCAGGCCTGGGACAAGGCGGAAGAGATTCTTGCGCACGCCACTGCGCTCCAGGACAAGACCGGCTATCGCAAGCCCGCCGACGGCCATGCCACCGCCGGCGCGCGGCGCCTGCTCTCGCTCGCCGACCAGGGCAGCCGCATCGACAAGCGGCTGTGGACCGAGATCGCAAAGCTCACCGGCGCCAACAGCAACACCACCGCGCTGGTCGGTACGCCCGAGCAGGTCGCCGAGGTCTTCGGCGACTATTACGACCTCGGCGTCAGCCATTTCCTGATCCGCGGCTTCGATCCCCTGATCGACGCCATCGAATACGGCCGCGAGCTGATCCCGCTGACGCGCGAACTGATCGCCAAGCGCCAGGCCGTTCGCGGCGAGGCGGCGGAATGATCCGCCTGATGCTGGCCGGTGCGCTGCTGTTCGGCTCGTTCGAGCTGGCGGCGGCGCAAACCACCCTCCGCGTCGGCGACCAGAAGGGCAATTCGCAGGCCGTGATGGAAGCCGCCGGCGTGCTGAAAGACGTCCCCTACAAGATCGAGTGGAAGGAATTTCCCGCGGCCGCGCCGCTGCTGGAAGCGCTCAGCGCTGGCGCGATCGAGACCGGGCTCGTTGGAGACGCACCCTTCACCTTCGCCGCCGCCTCAGGCGCGCCGGTGAAGGCGATCGCCGCGATCCGGCAGACCCGCGAGGGGCTTGCCATGCTCGTGCCCGAGAATTCTCCGATCAGGAGCTTTGCTGATCTGCGCGGCAAGAAGATCGCGACCGGCCGTGGCTCGATCGGGCATCAACTGATTCTCGCGGCGCTTGAGAAGAACGGTTGGGCTGCGGCTGACGTGCAGATTGCGTTCCTGGCGCCGTCCGATGCCAAGATCGCCTACACGCAAGGCTCCGTCGACGCGTGGTCGACCTGGGAGCCCTATGTCAGCCGGGAGGAGGTGCTGTTCAAGTCGCGCCGTGTCATCACCTCGGAGGGCCTGACACCGGGGCTGAGCTTTCAGGTGGCGCGGCCCGGTTCGATCCGCGACAAGCGCGCGGAGCTGACCGACTTCATCCTGCGCCTCACCGCAGCGCGGGCGTGGTCGCTGAACAATATCGACAGCTATGCCGCGACCTGGGGCAGGCTGATGAACATCCCCACAGCCGTGCCGCAGAACTGGCTGTCGCGCGCAAAAATCCGGATCGCGCCGATCGATGACGGCGTGGTCGCGGACGAGCAGAGCACGATCGATCTTTACTTCCGCTGGGGCCTGATCAAGCAGAAGCTCGATGCGGCCGAGATCGTGGATCGCTCGTTCTCGGATGCGATTGCAAAGGCGGGGCTGTAGGAACAGCTCTCGTGTCCCGGACGCGCTGCTTACCCCTCTCCCCTTGTGGGAGAGGGTGGCTCGCCGCGTAGCGGCGAGACGGGTGAGGGGTTCTCTCCGGGAGTATCCCTCTCGCATTCGAATTCGCTGAGGCAACCCCTCATCCGGCGCTTCGCGCCACCTTCTCCCACAAGGGGAGAAGGGAAGTGGCGTACGCGGCGCCATCGTCGAAACATTCCTTCTGCGTTTCGCTGCGCCAACAACACCCGCATTGCTATTTGCAACAACTCCCTTGCGCCGCGCACCCTCCCGGCAAAAATCATAACGACGACCACATCGGGAGACCGGCCATGGGCCTGCAAGAAACAAAAATCGAATCGCTTCCCTTCGTCACCGCTGAACTCAACTATCTCGCGCCGGTTTCGGGCAAGCCGCGCACCTATGCCTTCGATCCGCCGCCTGGCGAGCCCAAGAGCACGTCGCTGCCGGAGCCGCATCAGGTCCCGATCTTCGATGCGCGACTGATCGCGCAGAATTTCTCGCTCGACCGCGAAGGTTTTGCGCTGGTGCGGCATCCAACCCGGGTGAAGGACTTCGGCAACGACGAAGAGGTGAGGGCGGTCTACTATCCCGCCGTGGAGGCCTTCCTGCGCGCAACGCTGAAAGCCGACCGCGTCGTCATCTTCGACCACACCGTGCGCAGGCGCGTCGAGGGCGCTGCGGATATTCGCGACGGCGGACCGCGTCAGCCGGCAACGCGCGTCCACGTCGACCAGACCGCCGTCTCGGGTGCCAACCGCGTGCGCGAGCATCTGCCCGATGAGGCCGAGGAGCTGCTGAAAGGCCGCGTCCAGGTGATCAATTTGTGGCGGCCGATCCGCGGCCCGTTGCGAGATTCGCCGCTGGCGATGGCCGACGGCACGACGATCGCGCCCGACGATCTCGTCGCGTCCGACCTGATCTATCCCAACCGCCGCGGCGAAACCTACTCTGTGAAATACAATCCAAACCATCGCTGGTTTTATTTCCCGGAGATGACGCCCGACGAAGCACTGCTGCTCAAGTGCTACGATTCTGCAACCGACGGTCGCACCCGCTTCGGGCCGCACACCGCGTTCGTCGATCCGACTACGCCGGCCGATGCTGCGCCGCGCGAAAGCATCGAGGTTCGGACGCTCGTATTCCACAAACAGTAACAATGTGTGATGGCACCGCCGGGCGCGGCCCGGCGGCGGCTGAGGAACCCACGGGAACCAACAAACGTTGCTGCGCGGGGCAGGGCCAACCCGGAGCGGTGCCGTGCGAGCGCAGACCACGCTGTTATCTTGCCTTGCCACTTTTTCGCTTTCTGCGGTTTCCTTTGCCCAGGCCGAGAGCGGGCTTGCCTCCTATTACGGATACGGAAAAGCCGGGAGGGGCGAGCTGACCTGCGCGCACCGGACGCGCCCCTTCGGAAGCGTGCTGAGGGTGTCCTATGGCAGCCGCTCCATTCAATGCCGCGTCAACGATCGCGGCCCCTTCATCCGCGGCCGGATCGTCGATCTCTCGGTGCCGGCCGCCAAGGCGCTGGGCATGATGAGCGCCGGCGTGGTGCGGGTCTCGGTGGAATAGACCTGCCAGCGCGCTATAGTGCTGCCCAAAGCATGGGTCAGGGGGCGCTATGGCCAGGATCAAAGTGGGACTCGTCGGCTGCGGCTTCGTGTCGGAGCTGCATATGTATGCGTTCCGGCGTGTCTACGGCGTGGATGTCGAGGTCGCGGCGGTCGCTGCGCGCGGCGACCACGTCGTCGAATTCGCCGGCCGCCACCAGGTCCCACGGGTCTATCGCAACTTCGCCGAGCTGATTGCTGACCGCGAGCTCGATGTCATCGACATCTGCACGCCGCCCAATCTGCATGCCGAAATGATCGTCGCCGCCATGCAGGCCGGCAAGCACGTGATCTGCGAAAAGCCGTTCGCCGGCTATTTCGGCCGCGACGGCGACCGGCAGCCGATCGGCAAGCATGTGCCGAAGGCGCTGATGTATGAGCGCGTGCTGGAGGAGATGGACGCCACGCGTGCCGCGATCGAGCGCACCGGAAAGCTCTTCATGTATGCCGAGGACTGGATCTACGCACCCGCGGTGACCAAGACCGCGGAGATTCTCAGAGCGACCAAAGACAAGATCCTGTTCATGAAGGGCGAGGAGAGCCATTCCGGCTCGCACGCCGCCCATGCCGCGCAATGGGCGATGACCGGCGGCGGCTCGCTGATCCGGATGGGCTGCCATCCGCTCTCCGCCGTGCTGTATCTCAAGCAGGTCGAGGCCAAGGCGCGCGGCGAGACCATCCGCGTGGCCAGCGTCAGCGGCGATGTCGGCAACGTCACGGCCGTCCTCAAGCCGGAGGAGCGTACATACATCAAGGCCAAGCCTGTTGACGTCGAGGATTGGGGCACGCTGACCGCGACGTTTTCGGACGGCACCAAGGCCACCGTGTTCTCCGGCGACATGATCATGGGCGGCGTCCGTAATCTGATCGAGACCTACACGTCAGGCGGCTCGCTGTTCGCCAACATCACGCCGAACAATCATTTTATGAGCTACCAGACCTCCGAGGAGAAGCTCGCCTCCGTCTACATCACCGAGAAGGTGGACCGCAAAACCGGCTGGCAATATGTCTGCCTCGAAGAGGAGTGGACGCGCGGCTATCTCCAGGAGATCCAGGACTTCATGGAATGCGCCGCGACGGGACGGCAGCCGCTGTCGGACCTCGCGCTGGCGTATGAGACGATCAAGGTGAACTACGCAGGCTATTGGGCGGCGGAGGAGGGACGGCGGGTGGTGTTGTAGGGGGCCGTCGGCAGCGCCGCGATGTCACCTCGCCCCGCTTGCGGGGAGAGGTCGGATTGCATCGAAGATGCAATCCGGGTGAGGGGGGCTCTCCGCGAGTCCAACTGTCACCGTCTCCGGGGAGGCAGCCCCTCACCCCAACCCTCTCCCCGCGAAGAGCGGGGCGAGGGAGCGCAGTCCCCTTGCGGCGCCTACGTCCCGTAGGTCGATCCCTTCGGCAGCGGAAACACCGGGTCTTGCGTCCTGATGTTGGTCGGCCACACCACCGAGATGTGCTCGCCGGCATTTTGCATCACGACCGGGGTCGAGCGCTCGTTCTGGCCGGAGAGCGGCGTGCCCGGCGGGAAGAACTTTACACCATAGCCCTGGATGGTGCCGCCAGCGGGAATGTCGACGTCGAGCGCGGCCTTACGAATGGCCTCGGGCTCGAAGCTGCCGTACTTCTCCTTGGCGACCGGCAGCACGTTGTTGAGCAGGATCCAGGTCTGGTTGAATCCCATCGAGCAGTGCGGCGGCACGTCGGTGGCGCCGGTCTTGGCCTGGTAGCGCGAGACCATCGTCTTGGTCAGATCGCCGATCCCAGGCGCAAGCTTGGCGGCATCGAGCAGTTGCGCCGGCACCGGATCGATGTTGCAGAAATTGTCGATGTCGGGGCCGAAGGTCGCGCGCAGCTTGTCGAGCTGGCTGTAGCCTGCGCCCGCGCCGAACAGCATCTTGAAGCGCAGGCCGCTCTCGCGGGCCTGACGCAGGAACAGGGTGATGTCGGGGTTGTAGCCGGCATGCGAGATCACATCGACCTTGGCGCGCTTGAGCTTGGTCACGAGCACCGAGAGGTCGGGGGCGGACGCCGAATAGCCTTCGCGCATCACCACCTGGATGCCCGCCTGCTTGGCATAGGCTTCGTCGGCCGCCGCGACGCCGACGCCGTAAGGGCCGTCCTCGTGGATCAGCGCAACCTTGACGTCCTTCGGGTCCATGCCGAGCTTGCCTTGCGCGTGCTCGGCGACGAAGCCCGCGAAAGCCTGGCCGTACTGGTCGGAATGGATCTGCGCGCGAAACACGTATTGCAGGTTCTTGTCCTTGAACACGGCGGTCGAGACCGCGGTCGTGATCCACAGGATCTTCTTCTGCTGCTCGACCTTCGCCGCCATCGGCACCGCATGCGCGCTGGAATAGACGCCGTTGATGATGTCGATCTTCTCCTGGCTGATCAGACGCTCGGCCTCGTTGATCGCCACGTCCGCCTTGCTCTGCGAGTCCGCCGCGACCGGCACGATCTTGGTCTTGCCGCCGATGCCGCCCTTTTCGTTGACGAGGTCGATGGCGATCTGCGCGCCGATCGAGGAGGCGACCGAGCCGCCGGCGGCGAACGGACCGGTGAGGTCGTAGATCAGGCCGATGCGTAAATTCTCGGCTTGCGCCTGGGCGCGTGTCCAATCGAGGCTGAGTGCGGCGGCCGCAGCCGCCGAGCTCTTCAGCAGCTGCCTGCGTGAAGTCGGCATCCTATCCTCCCTCAAAAACCGTCTTATGATTTGGTCTTGTTATTCTTTTTCGAAGTATGCGGAGCGGGGCGGTGGAAAGTCAACATGGCGAAAGTCGGGGTCCGGCCTCCGCGACGCAGAACGCAATTGCGAAATGGGCGGCGACGAGACCCGCGCTATTGTTTCAAGCGACGGGCGAGATAGCCGGCGGTCTTCCCGCCGGCCTTGGCCACCTCGCGCGGTGTCCCCGACGCCACGATACGGCCGCCTTCATCGCCGGCGCCGGGACCGAGATCGATGATCCAGTCGCTGTGAGAGACGACATCCATGTCATGCTCGACCACGACCACGCTGTTGCCGGCATCCACGATGCGCTCGAGCTGGGCGATCAGCCGCTCGACATCCCTGGGATGAAGACCGGTGGTCGGCTCGTCCAGGACATAGAGCGTGTGACCGCGTTGCGGACGCATCAGCTCGGTCGCGAGCTTGATGCGCTGGGCTTCGCCGCCCGACAATTCGGTCGCGGACTGGCCGAGGCGGATATAGCCGAGCCCGACCTCGCGGACGACCGATAGCGACCGGTTCAGCGTGGCATCGTCACGGAAGAATTCGAAGGCCTCGTCGACGCGCATCGCCAGCACATCCGCGATGGATTTTCCGCGGATCCTCACCTCCAGCGTCTTGTCATTGTAGCGCGCGCCCTTGCAGGTCGGGCAGGGTGCGTAGACGCTGGGCAGGAACAGAAGCTCGACGCAGACAAATCCCTCGCCTTCGCAGGTGCTGCATCGGCCCTTCGCGACATTGAAGGAAAAGCGCCCGGCATCGTAGCGGCGGGACTTTGCCTGCGGCGTCGCGGCGAACAGCCGTCGGATGTGGTCGAACAGGCCGGTATAGGTCGCAAGGTTGGATCGCGGCGTGCGGCCGATCGGCTTCTGATCGACCACCACGAGGCGATCGACCTGATCGAGGCCGGCGACGATCTTGCCACCCAATGTCTCGACCGCGGGTGCTGCCAGGCTGTCGTCGTCCGCGTCCGCGGCCCGTGCATGGCCGAGATGCTCTGCCACGGCATCGACGAGGAATTGGCTGATCAGGCTCGATTTGCCGGAGCCCGACACGCCGGTCACGCTGGCGAGAACCCCGAGCGGGATATCAACGTCGAGGCCGCGAAGATTGTTGCGGGTCACACCCCGGACTTTCAGATGCGCCTTCGGCTCGCGGCGGACCGTCGGCAGCGGCTTTCGTGGATGCGCGAGATAAGGGGCGGTTCGGGATTGCGCGACCTGACTGAGCCCTGCGGGCGGTCCACTATAGAGAATGAGTCCCCCGCCTTCGCCGGCATCAGGCCCGACATCCACCAGCCAGTCGGCATGCCTGATCACCTCGATCTCGTGCTCGACCACGAAGATCGAATTGCCCGCGTGCTTCAGCCGGTCCAGCGCCCGCAGCAGCGCCTCGGTGTCGGCGGGATGCAGGCCCGCCGACGGTTCGTCGAGCACGTAGACGACGCCGAACAGGTTGGAGCGGACCTGTGTCGCAAGTCGTAGCCGCTGCAACTCGCCCGGCGACAGCGTCGGCGTGCTGCGTTCGCAAGCGAGATAGCCAAGCCCGAGGTCAAGCAGGACGGCCAATCGCGCCGACAGATCCTCGCAGATCCGCCTGGCGACGATGGTCTTCTCCGATGCGTTATCCGTCGAAGCCTCTGCGAACGGCTTCATCATCTCCTGCAGCTTCTTGAGCGGCAGATGAGCCATCTCGGCGATATCAAGTCCGGCGAATTTGACCTTGAGCGCCTCGGGCTTCAATCGCGTGCCGCTGGGTGATCATGAATTGTGCGACGCGGCGCTTCATCATCGCACTCTCGGACTTGGCATAGGTCTGCATCACGTAGCGCTTGGCGCCGGTGAACGTGCCTTGATAGCTCGGCTCCTCCTTGCGGCGGAGGGCTCGTTTGACCTCGGCCGCAGTGTAACCGGCATAAACCGGAACGGTCGGCTGCTCCTCCGTGAACAGGATCCAGTCGCGGTCCTTCCTGGGCAGCTCACGCCAGGGCTTGTCCACGTCGTAGCCCAGCGTGGTCAGGATGTCCCGGAGGTTCTGTCCCTGCCAGGCACTCGGCCAGGCCGCGACGGCGCGCTCGCGGATGGTCCTGGTGTCGTCGGGCACCATTGATTTTTCGGTGACGTCGAGCATCCTGCCGATGCCGTGGCAGGTTGGGCAGGCGCCTTCCGGCGTGTTCGGCGAGAACGATTCCGCATAGAGCATCTTTTGTCCGCGCGGGTAATCGCCGGCGCGGGAATAGAGCATCCTGAGCAGGTTCGAGATGGTGGTCACGCTGCCAACGGACGACCTCGTCGTCGGCGCGCCGCGCTGCTGCTGGAGCGCGACGGCGGGCGGCAGGCCTTCGATGTCGTCTACCTCAGGGATCTGCATCTGGTGGAAGAGACGGCGCGCGTAAGGCGACACCGATTCCAGATATCGCCGTTGCGCCTCGGCGTAGATCGTCCCAAAGGCGAGCGAGGATTTTCCGGAGCCCGACACCCCCGTGAACACGACGAGGGCGTTGCGCGGAATGCTGACGTCGACGTTCCTGAGGTTGTGCTCACGCGCGCCGCGCACGCGAACGAAGCCGTCGTCCTGCATCAGGCCATCGGGTCGTCTTGGTCGGTCGTCCATCTGGCTGCTCCGGCCCACGCATGGGAGGTTAACGGCGGGATCGCAGGATGGGTCCACCGATGACAGCGTACCAGTGGCGGTTCTGCACAAAACAAAGGCCCGTCGCGATTGAAGCGACGAGCCTTGCAGGGGTGATGCGGCGCTGGATACCGGGCCGTGCCGAGCCCGGCGTGTTACTGCGACAGCTTCACGAAGCTCGGAAACTTCAGCTTGCCCTCCGCGATCTTCTCGGGCCAGACCACGACCTGCTTGGAGTCCTGCCACTGGAAGACCAGACCGGATACGGTCGTGGGACCGGACTTGATGCCGTGGGTGAACTCGTCGTCCTTGCCGTAGAACTGGATGCGGCCGATCGTGCCCTCGTAGTCGGTCTTTTCGAGTTCAGTGACCATCTTGTCGGGATCGGTCGAGCCCGCGCGCTTGATCGCCTCCGTGATGAAGTAGACCTCGTCATAGGCGGTGTAGCCGGTATAGGCCGGCGGCGAGCCGAACTTGGCCTTGAAGGCGGCCGCGAACGGTTTCGTCTTGGATGTCACGGCGACGTCGGGCGTTGCGACCGCCAGCGACGGCACGCCGTCCGCGGCACCATTGGTGTCCTTCCAGAAGGTCGGGCTCAGCGCCTGCGCGCTGATGCCGAACATCGGGATCGGCACCTGCTGGTTCTTCCACTGCACGGTCGGCTGCACGCCCACATGCGAGATGCCGGTGACGATGACGTCGGGCTTCTTGGCCTCGATATTGTTGAAGATCGGCGTGAAGTCGGTGGTGTCAGGCGAAAACCGCACGTGCTCGACCACCTTGAGGCCCGCTTTCGGAAGACAGGCCTCATAGCCGACGTCGAGCGGCTTGGTCCAGGCGGCGTCCTCGCTCATGATCGCGACCGTCTTGAACTTGAGCTTGTCGACCAGCAGATCCTTGGCGGCGTCGCAGACGAGCTGCGCTTGCGCGGCCGAGGTCAGATAGCCGTGGAAGGTGTACTTGTTCTTGTCGTAGTCGTTATGGATCGCCTTGGTGATCTCGTTCGAGGCGGCGCCGGGGGTGATCAGCGGCATCTTCAGTCGCGCCGCCCAGGGCTCGAGCGCGAGAACGACCTCGCTGATATAGCTCGCGATCACGGCGGAGACCTTGTCCTCGCTCACCGCGCGCTGGAATGCTCGCACCGAGTCGGCCGATGAACTCTTGTTGTCGTAGGTCACGATCTCGATCTTGCGGCCGAGAATGCCACCCTTGGCGTTGATCTCGTCGGCAGCGATCTGCGCCCCGCCGGGCGTCGCGGCACCCGCGATCGACTGCACCTCGGCAATGACGCCGATCTTGATTGGTTCGTTCGACTGCGCGTAGGCGGGAGCAGCGAGGCACAGCGCCAGCGCGGAGGCGAGGAGAAAGCTGCTGCTCAAAGTCGGCGATGGTCGCATGGTCGTTTCCCTTTCGTTGTTTCTTGTTGATGCTTGCGAACTAGAGAAAATCGGCGCCAGCCTCCGCGGCGAAGCGGCCGGGATCGCCCTCCCAGACGATCCTCGCATGTTCGAGCACATAGACGCGGTCGGCATGCGGAAGCGCGAAGGTCACGTTCTGCTCGCCGAGCAGCACCGTGATCGATGTCGTCTGCCGCAGCCTCGTTAGGGCCTTGGACAGAAGTTCGAGGATGACGGGGGCGAGGCCCAGCGTCGGTTCGTCGAGGATCAGGATCTGCGGCTGCATCATCAGCGCGCGGCCGATCGCAAGCATCTGCTGCTCGCCGCCGGAGAGCGTTTGCGCCATCTGGCCCTGACGCTCCTTCAGGATCGGGAACAGCTCGAACAGCCAGGCGAGCTGTGCCGCGCGCTTATCGTCGGCCAGATGTTGCCCGCCGAGATCGAGATTTTCCCGCACGCTCATCTCGCCGAACAGCTCGCGCGATTCCGGACACTGCACGAGGCCGCTGCGGGCGATTTTCGCTGGGCTCGTGCCGCGCAGCTTCTCGCCGTTGCGCACGATCTCGCCGGTATAGGGCAGGAAGCCGGAGATGGTGTTGAACAACGTGGTCTTGCCGGCGCCGTTGAGTCCGACGATCGAGACGAACTCGCCCTCGTGGACGTGGATCGAGACGTTCTCCAGCGCCTGCGCCTTGCCGTAGAACACGCTGACATTCTCGACCTGGAGCAGCGGCACCTTGTCCTTGAAGCTGGTCTCGGGTCGCGCATGGGTCTCGATGGCGCCGCCGAGATAGACCCGCCGTACCGTCTCGTTCTTCATGACGTCCTCGGCCTTGCCGGTGACGATCTCCTCGCCGAGATACATCGCGAGCACGCGGTCGACCAGCGCCGCGACGCTCTTGACGTTGTGGTCGACCAGCATCACCGCGCGGCCGTCGTCGCGAAAACTGCGGATCAGGTCGGAGAAGATTTCGACCTCGGCCCGCGTCAGCCCGGCAAAGGGCTCGTCCACCAGCACGACCTTGGGGTCGCGCGCGATCGCTTTCGCGAGCTCGAGCCGGCGCAGGTCGGCGAAGGGCAGCGTCGGCGGGCGGCGGTTCATCACGTTGCCGAGCCCGACGCGGTCGGCGATCCATTTGGCTCGCTCGACCAGCGCCTTGTCCGGAAACAGCATGAAGAGGCTGTCCGGCAGCAGCGCGACCATGATGTTCTCCAGCACGGTCTGCCGGTTCAGCGGGCGCGAATGCTGGAACACCATGCCGAAGCCCTTGCGCGCGATCTTGTGCGCGGGAAGACCGGCCACGTCCTCGCCCTCGAATATCACTTCGCCTGATGTCGGGCGCTCGATGCCCATCACGCTCTTCATCGCGGTCGACTTGCCCGAGCCGTTCGGCCCGATCAGGCCAAAAATCTCGCCGCTATTGACCTCGAAGCCGAGGTTCTTCACCGCCGTCAATCCGCCGAAGCGCTTGGTCAGGCCGCGGACTTCGAGCACGGCCCGGTTTGAAGATCGCATATCCATCACGAGCGCGCCTCACGCGAGAGGGCCGCTCCGAGGAAGCCGCCGGGGAAGAACAGCACGACGAGGAGCGCGACCGCGGAGACGATGAACGTCGCAAGCTCGCCGGTCGGGCGCAGGAACTCGCCGGCGACGATCAGGAAGATCGCGCCCAGCGCCGCGCCAAGCACGGTGCGCCGTCCCCCGAGCACCGCGGACACGATCACGTTGACGCCGACCGCGACGTCGACGACGGTGCCGACCGAGGCGGTGCCGAAATAGAACACCAGCAGCGCGCCTGATAACCCTGAGAAGAACGCGCTGACGATGAAGGCGGCGAGCTTGTGCTTGACGATGTTGAAGCCGAGCGCGCCAGCCTGTACCGGATCCTGGCCGCTGGCTTGCAGCACCAGGCCAACAGGCGATTGCGACAGGCCATAGAGGATCGCCGCCGAGATCGTCATGAAGCCGAGCGCGATCCAGTAATTGACGCCGGCATTGATGGAGATGACGTCGGGAATGGTCAGGCCGATCTCGCCACCAGTCAGGTCGGCGAACACCACGATGAAATTCTGCAGCATCAGCACCGCGACCAGCGTAGTCAGGCCGAAATACGGTCCGCGCACCCGAAGCGCCGGCAGCGCCAGCACGAGGCCCGCGATGACGGAGGCGAGCGCGCCGAGCACGATGCAGGCGTAAACCGACCAGCCGAACTGGGCATTCAGGATGCCGGCGGTGTAGGCACCGACGCCGATCAGGAAGGTCGGGCCGAAATTGACCTCGCCGGCGAAGCCGAACAGCAGGTCCCATGCCATCGCGAACACGCCGAAATAGAAGGCGACGGTGAGAAGCCCGAGCACGTAGCCGGAGACGTAGAGCGGCAGCGTTGCCGCGATGACGACGAGCGCGAGCGAGATGAAGAACAGGCGTGTCGTAAAGAAGCTGGCCATCTCAGCGCCTCCCCAGAAGGCCCTGGGGCCGGATGTACATCACGAACACGAGCAGCAGCAGCGCCGGAATGGTGCGGTAGGCCGGTGAGATTAGATAAGCCGTGAGCGTTTCGAGATAGCCGACCACGAAGGCCGCGATCAGCGAGCCGGAGACGCTGCCGAGGCCGCCGAGCACGACGATGGAGAACGCGCTCGCGGTCAGCGGTCCGACGCTGTAGGAGCTGACGCCGAGGAACATTCCGAGCAGCACGCCGGCGATGCCGGCGAGGATGCCGTAGATCGCCCATACCACGACGTAAATGTTGGTGAGCTCGAGGCCGAGCAGGGTGACGCCGCGCGGGTTCATCGAGGCCGCCAGCACCGCCTTGCCGGTGCGGGTGCGGTTCACCAGGAGCCACAGCAGCGCAATGACGAAGCAGCACACGATCGCGGTAAAGATCTCGTTCCTGGGCGTGCGTACGCCAAGGATATCGACGACGCCCTCGACGATCGGCAGCACGGTCTTGGCGTTGTTGGTGAAGAAATAAGCGATCACCTCCTGGATCATGATTCCCCATAGCAGCGTGCCAGTGAGGACGAAGATCTCCTTCTCTTCATTCGGGATGCGCCGGGAGTCCTGGATCGGCTTCACCACAGCGAAATAGGTCGCAAAGGAGGTGAGGAGGGCGACACCGACCCCGATCAGCGCGCCGGCATAGGTGCCGACATTCAGGATGCTGGCGGCGGCCCAGGCCGCCACCGCTGCAGCCACCATGATAGCGCCGTGGGAGAGGTTGAGGACGCCGGACACGCCGAAGATCAGCGTGAAGCCGGTGGCACCGAGAGCATAGAGAGCGCTGATGGCAAAGCCATCGATCAGAATCTGGAAAGCACGCATCTAGAATTGGCAATCTGATTTGTGAGAGACGATGTTGCTGGAGCAACGTGCTGCGGGGGCCGCATGTGGAAGCTCCCGGGAGCTGGTCCCGGGAGCTTGTCCTGCTAGTTCGAGAGCTTGATGAAGCTCGGGAACTTGATTTCGACCTTGGCGACTTCCTTGGGCCAGACCGCGCTCTGCTTGCCGCCCTGCCATTGCAGCATCAGCCCGGTGATCAGGCCCTTGCCGTATTTGATCGAGTGCGTGAACGGATCGTCCTTGCCGTAGAACTGGACGCGGCCGATCGTGCCTTCCCAGTCGGTCGTCTCAAGCGCGGCGACCAGCTTGTCGGCGTCGGTCGAGCCCGCGCGCTTCACCGCGTCGGCGATGTAGTAGACCTCGTCATAGGCGGTGTAGCCGGCATAGGAGGGATAGTTGCCGAACTTCTTCTTGAAGGCTTCGGCGAACGGCACCGATTTCGGCGTCACCGCGACGCCTGGGCCGGAGACGCCCTGGTAGAGCACGCCCTCGGCCGCCTGATTGGTGTCCTTGCCAAACGTCTCGTTGGTGGCCTGCGAGGCGATGCCGAACATCGGGATCGGCACCTGCTGGTTCTTCCACTGCACCGTCGGCTGCACGCCGACATGGGAGATGCCGGTGATGATCACGTCGGGCTTGGCGCCTTCGATCTTGTTGAAGATCGGCGTGAAGTCGGTGGTATCAGGCGAGAAGCGGATGTGGTCGAGCACCTTCAGCCCGATCTTGGGCAGGCATTCCTCGTAGCCGATGTCGAGCGGCTTGGTCCAAGCGGCGTCCTCGCTCATGATGACGGCGGTCTTCATGTGCATCTTGTCGACCAGCAGGTCCTTGGCGCCGTCGCAGACCGAGAGCGCCAGCGCGGCGGAGGTCAGATAGCCGTGGAAGGTGTATTTGTTCTTCTCGTAATCGGCATGCACGCTCTTGCTGATCTCGTTGGACGCGGCACCGGGCGTGACGAACGGCGTCTTCAGCCGCGAGGCCCAGGGCTCCAGTGCCAGCACGACCTCGCTGATGTAGCTGGCGATGACCGCATTGACCTTGTCCTCGTTTACCGCGCGCTGGAAGGCGCGCACTGAATCTGCCGAGGACGAGTGATTGTCGTAAGAGACGATCTCGATCTTGCGGCCGTCGACGCCGCCATTGGCGTTGATCTCGTCGGCGGCGAGCTGTGCCGCCTGGGGGATGGAGGCGCCGGCAATCGCCTGCGCTTCCGCGATCACACCGATCTTGATCGGATCGGCTGCAAGTGCCGCGCCTGACGTCATCAACACAGCGGCCGCGGCGGTACCGAGTGTTATTCGCAACGCAACAGAGAGCGGTTTCTTCATCTTGTTCTCTCCCTTAACAGGCCTCTTATGAGCCATTATGCCGCGACTATACCGGCGGAGACATTCTCGGCAAGTGAAACCGCGTCCAGGATCGTGAGGCACGGACTAAAGTCTAGCGCTGCGCAAATAGCGGGCAGGAAAGCCGTCGGACCCGTTTCACGCGTAGGCATGCAGATTTCGTTGGTAGGCATGCGCAGCTATCGCGGGCGCACAGCAACGCGATCGATGAATGCGATGCCGTCGCGTCGGCTCAGCGCGCTCGCAGCAGCGATGCATCGAGCGGCGCGAGCCGGGCCGGATCAAATGGCGAGATGTCGACGCTGCGCGTCGCACCCTCCGCGATCAGTTGCGCCATGGCCTCGCCCGTGGCGGGCGCATTCAGGATGCCCCATACATTGTGCCCGGTCGCAACATAGAGATCTTCACTTTGCGGCACCTTGCCGATCAGCGGCAGGCCGTCCTGTGTCACTGGCCGGAAGCAGGCTTGCCGCGCAATGATCCTCTCGGAGCGGAACAGTGGCGACAGCCGCTCGGACATGGCCTGCAGGCGCGCGACCGCGTCGTGGTCCGGCGTCACCGCCGCCGGATCGAGCGGAAGCGGCGCGATGTCGGAGAGAGCGGTGATATGCGTGCTGCCGTCGGCGCGAGGGAAGACCTCGATCGGCACGGCACTGCCATTCTCTTCAGACTCCAGGAACAGCGCATCGGCCGGCACATCCGTGCCGGTGTCGTACACGATGCTCGGGCTGCGCTGGCCGTAGACGGCGGGCAGGCTCATCCATTGGGCGGCGAGCAGCGACCATGGTCCCATCGCGATCACGACGGCGTCCGCCTCGACGATGCGGCCGTCGACCTCGACGCCCGTCGCGGTCGTGCCGTTCGCATCGCGCATGATGCCGGTCACCTGGCCGGGACGAAACTCGGCGCCTTCCGCGAGCGCCGCGTTCATCACGGCCGAGGTGAATTTTTTGGGGTGAACGATCGCAGTGGTCTCCGTCGTGCCGATGCGCTGCGCGATGACGACGCCGTTGCTGAGCCAGCCGAGCGCAGACGGTGCATCCCGGCGCGGATGGCCGGCGGCGGCAACGAAGCCGCTATAAGCGGTCATCGGGCGATACCCCCAATCGCCTGCGATCTCGTCCGGCAGCTGCGCATGGATCGCAAAGCTCCGTCGCGCCAGCGCATCGAGCGGCGAGCCCTCGCACCAGTCGCGCGCGAGGAATCCGCCCGCCTTGCCTGACGCTGCGGCCGCGACGTCCGTCCGCTCCACGACGAGGACTTCGATGCCGCGGCGGCGGAGAAACCAGGCGGTGCAGGCGCCGATCACGCCCCCGCCGCAGATCACAACGCGCATGAATGCTCTCTCATACAATGAAGTCCCTTGCATGGAGATCCGCGGTATGGATCCCCTCCAGCGTGATCGTATCGGTCGCCGTCAGGTGGATCACCGCATTTCCTGTGCTGTCATCGCTGATCAGACTTTTCAGCGCCGCCCAGTCTGCGAAGCCGTAATCGTGCACGTTGATTACGTCATGCTCGCGCGCCGTGCTGTCGACAGCCTTGTTGCCCTGGTCGAAATCGTTGATCACGTCCAGGCCGGAATTTTTGTTGAAGACGAATCTGTCGTTGTTCGGTCCGCCCCAGAGCTGGTCATTTCCGCGACCGCCATTCAGCATGTCCTTGCCGCCCGTGATCGAGCCGGCCGTGAACGGAGCGTAGGTCTGTGCATCGCCATACAGCAAATCGTCGCGGCTGCTGCCGTGGAGGATATCATCTCCGCCATGCGCATTGCCTGACATGTTCGACGCATCTCCGACGAGCACGATGGACGTGGAGTCCGGGTTGCCGTCGACGGTAGCGATCAGGATATCGTTGCCGCCACGGGTATCGTCGCTCATATAGCCGGCGTCTCCGACCAGAGACGCGCCCCCGGAATGGGCGGTGGCGCCGACGGTGTAGCTGAGGATGTCGTTGCCGCCGCGCGCATCGCCGCTCATGGAGACGAGGGCATCGCCTGATATCGCAGCGCCGCCGTAACTGCCGACCTGGGTCACGCTGAGGATATCATTGCCGCCATGTGCATGATCGCTCATGGAACTGCCGGAGTCTCCGCTGAACGCGCCGGACGATCTGTTTCCCATCGATGCAATGACGACGTCATTGCCGCCGCTCGTGTCGGCCGACATGGTGGTTTCGGCATCGCCAAAAACACCGAGGGTCGCGTAGATCGATGTCGATGCATCGACATGAAGCACATCGTTGCCGCCATGGGCCTCGCCGGACATCGCCTGCGCGTCGCCGTCGACGAACACATAATCGCCGAAGCCTGTTACGGTCGCAGCGAGATGGTCGCTTCCTCCGTGAGAATGTCCTTGCAGGGTCTGGTCGTCGCCAACGAATATCAGGACCGCGTTGCCCCCGTCGACCGTTGCGATCATCTTGTCGTTGCCGCCGCGGCCGTCGTTCGGCAGGGCCGGGTCTCCGAACTCAGTCACGAATTGCTGGTCCCCAACGCTGACGATGATGGTGTCGTTTGGCATACGGCGCATCGCGCAACTCCCCGTTCAAGTCGGGCGCGGGAACGAAGAGCATCATGCCTTCGCACCGCGCTGCGGCCCTTCCGCGCGATACAATCTTCGTTGGATTGATGGCGGAGATTTGCCCGGGGCGTAGCTTGATTGCGATCAGGGAACCGAGGGCGCCGGCGGTCCACGCCGACGCCCGTGCTTGTGCTCTCTCGCGCGGGCTTAGCCCGGGCCTGCGCCTTGCGTGGCCGTGTACACCGCATAGAGCGACTGGCTCGCGGCCATGAACAGGCGGTTGCGCTTGGGGCCGCCGAAGCAGATGTTGCCGCACACTTCGGGCAGCCGGATGCGGCCGAGCAGCTTGCCGTCCGGCGACCACGTCGTCACGCCGCTATAGCCGACGGCGCGGCCCGCATTGCTGGAGGCCCAGACATTGCCGTTGACATCGCAGCGCACGCCGTCCGGCCCGCACTTCACACCGTCGATCACGCACTCGCTGAACCGCTTCTGGTTGGTGAGCTTGTTGTCGGCGCCGACGTCGAACACGAAAATCTCGCCCTTGCCGCCGGGCCCGGTGTCGCCGGGTCCCTTGCCGGTTGAGACGACGTAGAGCTTCTTGAAGTCCGGCGAGAAGCATAGCCCGTTTGGATCTGGCACCTGCTCCTCGGTGACGACGAGATCGACACGGCCACTAGGATCGATGCGATAGCAATTGGTCGGCAGCTCGCGCTTGCCCGGTGCGAAGCCGGCCGGCTGTCCAATCCGCGGATTGAGCTTGCCACTGGTGTTGCTCGGACCACCCGCGGCGTCGGGCTCACCTTCGTAGAGCTGGCCGCCATAGGGCGGATCGGTAAACCAGTAGCTGCCGTCAGGATGCGCGACGACATCGTTCGGCGAGTTCAGCTTCTTGCCGTTGTAATTGTCGCAAAGCACGGTCGCGGTACCGTCATGTTCATAACGCGTCACCCGCCGGGTCAAATGTTCGCAGGAGAGCTGCCGGCCCTGGAAATCGAACGAGTTGCCGTTGGAGTTGTTGGACGGCGAGCGGAACACGCTGACGCGACCGTCGTCTTCGCTCCAGCGCATCTGCCTGTTGTTGGGAATGTCGCTCCAGAGCAGATAGCGGCCCTGTGCACTCCACGCCGGGCCTTCAGCCCACAGCAGGCCCGTATAGAGACGCTTGATCGCCGTGTTGGGCTGCGCGAGATCGTTGAAGGACGGATCGACCGCGACGACGTCGGGGTCCCAGAAATAGGTGGTCGGCGCGCCGTTGGGACCGAAATCGCGTGGTGGGGTGGTAATCGTCGTCGGCGGCGCGGCAGGTCCGGTCTGGGCCAGCGCGGAGCCGGCGCCGGCTATTGTGGCGGCGCCGAGCGCAAGCCCCTGAACGAGCGTTCGTCGTGAAAGCGCAGCATCATGGTCACGCTGCTTTTGGCGTATCATCGCGTCCTCCCGGTCATGTTCGGCTAGCCGGTTGATCCGGCCGAGCAGGGCGAGGTTAGTCCGGTCCGATGACGGTTGCGAGGGGGAGGTACGCATCCTCAGCGAGATATCGGGGCGGCAAAAGCGCTGCAACATCGAACACGGAAACGACAAATTCGTCCGGCGTGACGGAGTTTACCCGAACTGCGTTCGGGACATTGCCAAGCTGTGGAGCATGTCAAGCCTTGACCTCCTGCGCGAGGCTGGCAGAACCTCATTGGGGGCGTAAGTCGGAGTTTGCTGTGGTCGCTGTCGTCGTACTGGTTTTGCTGCTCGGGATTGCATTTGCGGCCGGCTATTTCACCCGCGACTACGTGTCCCGCAAAAGGCGGGCCGAGGCGCGCCGCTGGCGTGAGTACAGCGAGCCGGATTGGCTGAGTGCCAACGCACCGGCCAATACCAACGAGATCGCGATCGCCGGCAAGGCTGCGCCGGTCGCCACCGGCGAGCTCGGTCAGATGCTGAACCGCTGGGAGAGCAGGGCTCGCGCTCGCCGCGTTGGGTAGCGGCCAGATCGCCTGATGGCTGATCGGTCTGTACCCCTCAGTCCCGAGTGGCTCGGAGCGTAGGGGCGTGTCTGCGCATCGAGTCCGCCTCCCTGAAAGCAAAAGAGGAACGCGTCGGGTGTGACTGCCGCGCTCGCTCTTGTGCCGGTCCTAGGCTCGTTGCGAGCAAGATGACCGAGTCGGCGGCAGCAGACCGGGGGCGGCGCGGGTCATCATGTCGCCAAGTGGGCCGCCGGCGAAAGCGCGTGTGCACTGCCACCTCGCCCGACATGCGGCGATTTGCTCGTGCAATTCTCCCAGGTTGTGTGAACCATTTAACACACCTGATGCGGCAATGCGCCTAATCGTGGTCCGACCGGATTCACCGGCAGGCGCAAAGGAGCCCGTCATGAGAGCGGCAGGGGTTGTCGTCGTTCTGGCTATGATTGCGGGCTCGTCGTGCCAGGCCGATGAGTGTCAGAGCTTTTCGGCGAGTACAATGAAGGCGAATGGCACGGTTGCCGCCGCCAAGTGGCGACTAGACTATCCGCCGGTGCGCCCCAATCCCAATGATCCGCAGCCTTGGGAATCGGTCGATTTTCGCACCAAGCCGGCTGACTACATGAATGCCGTGCTCAGTACCGCGAAGACGTCCTTCAAGATCGTGGACCGCAAGCTCGTCGGCACCGGTCAGGAGCAGTGGTGGATCTCGCAATGGCTCGACTACGGAAACTCCGGGCGCGAGCCGTTGATGGGGCTGACCAAGGAACGCGGCCCCGATCCCGGCGATCTGTCCAAGACCAACACACGAGGTTCCCAGGTCTGGGCGGTCGGCTTCTACAACAGGCCGGGAGCAGCAGTCTTCGGGGAGGTCTTCGCCGAGCCTTGCAATCCGTCTTTCCCGGTCGCGATGAAATTTCCGAATGACACTGTCTCCGTCAAATTTCTGTTCACCGATGCCTCACCCGACGAAGTTGCCTACCTCCAGGGCGCACCCGAATACGACGCCTTTATCGACAATTTGGGCGCTGGCTCCGTCGGTCAGGATCCCGGCACCCGCACGATCCGCTCGGTGCGCCTGCTTCAGGTCGATATTTCAGTGAAGGATTCAGCGAAGACCGGCCGGTCGCTGGACACCGGATGGGTGTTCGGGACGTTTGTCTGGCGCGGCCCGGCAAAGGGCGACGCCCTGTTCGACAATCTCGTGCCGGTATCGCTGCAATGGGGCAACGACCCCGGTGTCTACGACGGCGCGATCCGTGAGAGCTGGATCAATCCCGATTTGCGGAACGTCACCTATGGCTGGGACCAGCGTCTCACCATGGGCTTCATGGGGCGCGCCAACGGACCTGCCGACAATATCCGCTCATCCTGCCTGTCGTGTCACTCAGCGGCGCGCACGCCGCGCGCCTCGATCGGGCTGCTCGACAGTCGCTTCAACATGGACGACCTCGCCAATCCTGCGAAGGTGAAGGGCCACATCGACACCTGGTTCCAGAACATCAAGGGCAGCCAGCTCTTCCAGCCGTCCGAGCCGGCTGCATCGACGCTCGACTATTCGCTCCAGCTCGAGGCGGCGGCGTTCCGAATTTGCCTTGCCTGCCAGGCCGGCGACCTTCGCGGTCCGACGCCCACCTTGTGTCGCAGCAGCGGCTTCTACAATCGGCCGGTCTGCAACGCGCCTCTGGAAGTGAGCGTCCGCAAGCGGTTGCTCGACCTCGTGCCGCCGCCCCGGCAATAGCCGGGGGAAACCAGGTCAATGGTTCTGTCCATCTTTTGGCGTTGCGGTTGCTGCCATTTCTCGTCTAGAAACGGTAGATCGAGCCTCCCGGCAACCAACCGTCAACGGTTTTGACCGAGGATTGAGGGCTCAAAGGGTCTGGTAATGCTGATTCGCGGCCAAATCGATGGGATTTCGGGGGAGGTGGCTCTGGCCGCCGCCACGATCCCGGCCGCGCTGCTGCCCACCCTCCTGATTGGCGGGCTTCTTCTTACTTGCCCCTGAGGGCCGGCTGGGCGCCATGCGCCTGGGCGCTCAGGGGTTGGTCGAGATCACCGGACACCTCAAGCGCCTAGAAGACTGACGGCGCAAAAGCTCAAAAGGAAATTCAAATGGCCCCCGTGAACAAGTCCGATAAGGACCGCGTCATCATTTTCGACACCACCCTGCGCGACGGCGAGCAGTGCCCCGGCGCCACCATGACCTTCGAGGAGAAGCTCGAGGTCGCCGAGATGCTGGACGATATGGGCGTCGACGTCATCGAGGCCGGCTTCCCCATCACCTCGGAAGGCGACTTCCAGGCGGTCAGCGAGATCGCCCGCCGCTCCAAGAACGCCGTCATCGCCGGTCTGTCGCGCGCCCATCCCGCCGACATCGACCGTTGCGCGGAGGCAGTGAAATTCGCAAAGCGCGGCCGCGTCCACACCGTGATCGCGACCTCGCCGCTGCATATGCGCGTGAAGCTGAACAAGACCCCGGAGCAGGTGCTCGAGACTTCGGTTGCCATGGTCGCGCGCGCCCGCAACCAGATCGACGACGTCGAATGGTCGGCCGAGGACGGCACCCGCAGCGAGATGGACTATCTGTGCCGCATCGTCGAAGCCGTCATCAAGGCCGGCGCCACCACGGTGAACATTCCTGACACTGTCGGCTACACCACGCCCGACGAATACACCCACTTCATGAAGACGCTGATCGAGCGCGTGCCGAACTCGGACAAGGCGGTGTTCTCCGTGCACTGCCATAACGATCTCGGCATGGCGGTGGCGAATTCGCTGGCCGGCGTCGTCGGCGGCGCGCGCCAGGTCGAGTGCACCATCAACGGCATCGGCGAGCGCGCCGGCAACGCCGCGCTGGAAGAGATCGTGATGGCGATCAACGTGCGCAACGACAAATTCCCCTACTGGAACAAGATCGACACCACGCAGCTGACCCGCGCCTCGAAGGTGGTGTCGGCGGCGACCTCGTTCCCGGTGCAGTACAACAAGGCCATCGTCGGTCGCAACGCGTTCGCGCATGAGAGCGGCATTCACCAGGACGGCGTGCTGAAGGACGCTTCCACCTACGAGATCATGCGGCCCGAGATGGTCGGCCTGAAGCAGTCCTCGCTGGTGCTGGGCAAGCATTCCGGCCGCCATGCCTTCGTGCACAAGCTGGAGGAGATGGGCTACAAGCTCGGCCCGAATCAGCTGGAAGATGCGTTCACGCGGATGAAGGCGCTGGCCGACCGCAAGAAGGACATCTACGACGAGGACATTGAGGCGCTGGTCGACGAGGAAATGGCGGCTTCGCACGACCGCATCAAGCTGACCTCGCTGACCGTGATCGCCGGCACCCATGGCCCGCAGCGCGCGACCATGAAGCTCGATGTCGACGGCCAGATCAAGATCGAGGAGGCTGAGGGCAACGGTCCGGTCGACGCGGTTTTCAACTGCATCAAGCGCCTGGTGCCGCACGAAGCCAAGCTCGAGCTGTACCAGGTCCACGCCGTGACTCAGGGCACCGACGCGCAGGCTGAAGTCTCGGTACGGCTGTCGCATGAGGGACGTGCGATGACCGCGCGCGCGGCGGATCCGGATACGCTGGTGGCCTCGGCAAAGGCCTATCTCGGCGCACTCAACAAAATCGTCATGAAGCGCCAGCGCGACACCGTGACGACCGCCGCCGCGAGCTGAGGTTGCTAGCACCGCCTCTTCCGGAAGCGGGAGAGGCGGTGCTAGCGGCGTTCACCATGAATGGCTGCCCTGCTAACGGCCAATAGCAGCTGGTGATGTCGACCTGTATTGATGCTAACGGCATTGGCCACCCGCGCGCCGGGCGGCCCAAACAACAACAGGGAGAGATTATGCGCACCTTCGCGATCGCTGCGTCCATCGCGGTCCTAGCTCTTGGCTTGACCGGGCCGGCATCGGCCCAAGCGCCCATCATCATCAAGTTCAGCCACGTGGTGGCCACCGACACGCCGAAGGGCAAGGCGTCGGAGAAATTCAAGGAGCTCGCCGAGAAGTACACCGGCGGCAAGGTCAAGGTCGAGATCTATCCGAACTCGACGCTCTACAAGGACAAGGAAGAGCTCGAGGCGCTCCAGCTCGGCAGCGTCCAGATGCTGGCGCCATCCAACTCCAAGTTCGGCCCGCTCGGCATCCGCGAGTTCGAGGTGTTCGATCTCCCCTACATCCTCCCCGATCTGAAGACGCTGCGGAAGGTGACCGAAGGTCCGCTCGGCACCAGGCTGCTCAAGCTGCTCGAACCGAAGGGCATCACCGGCCTTGCCTATTGGGACAACGGCTTCAAGGAGATGAGCGCCAACAAGAAGCTGGTGACGCCGGCCGACTATCAGGGCGTCAAGTTCCGCATCCAGTCCTCGCGCGTGCTCCAGGCGCAATTCAAGGCGCTCAGCTCGCTGCCGCAGGTGATGGCGTTCTCGGAAGTCTACCAGGCGCTGCAGACCGGCGTGGTCGACGGGCAGGAGAACACCTGGTCGAACATCTATACCCAGAAGATGCATGAGGTGCAGAAGTACATCACCGAGACCAACCACGGCTATATCGGCTACGTCGTGATCGTGAACAAGAAGTTCTGGGACGACCTGCCGGCCGACATCCGCGACCAGCTGACCAAGGCGATGAAGGAAGCGACCGACTTCAACAATACGCAGTCGCAGAAGGAGAACGAGGACGCGCTCGCCGAGATCAGGAAGAGCGGCAAGAGCGAGATCATCAAGCTCACGCCGGAGCAGGATGAGGCGATGCGCAAGGCCATGGAGCCGGTCTACAAGGACGCCGCAAGCCGTATCGGGCAACCGTTGATCGACGAATTCCAGAAGGAAGCGAAGAGCACGACGAACTGATTTGAACGGATGATGAATGGGGGCTTCCGTGCCGGGCGCGGAAGCCCCTTTTTGTTGCGAATGATTTCCGATTGCGACTGAATAAAGGTTCAGGAGCGTTACATCTTCGAAAGAACCCGCTCCCTGTCCAAGTTGTAAGTTGCGCGTAAGCTGCGCTGCGCTCATCCTCACGACATCCTTCCAGAGGAGAGTTCGCATGAGGAAGTTCACCATCGCCGCCATCGCCGTGCTCAGCATCGCCGGCTCGGGCGCGGTCTATGCCCACTATCATCGCCCGTGGATGCACGATCACATGCGCCACATCCGCATGAACCCGGAAGACCGTGCCGCCATGGTCGACGCGCGGATCGCCGCCGTCCATGCCGGGCTGAAGCTCAACGCCGACCAGGAAAAGCTGTGGCCGCCGGTCGAGGCCGCCGTGCGCGACTTCGCCAAGCTGCGCATCGATCGCGCCAATGCGCGGATGAATGCCGGTCCCGGCGATGCCGGCAAGGACGCCAATAAGGACGCCGACAGGCCGGAGGATCCGGTCGCCCGCCTGCGCCAGCGCGCCGAGGACATGGGGGCGACGTCGGCGGCCCTGAAGAAGATCGCCGATGCCGCCGATCCGCTCTACCAGACCCTGGACGAGGGCCAGAAGCGGCGCCTCGCCGTGCTGACCCGCCACCGCGGCCCGTTCGGCGGCGGCGACGACGGCCCGCGCCGCCACTTCATGGAGCGTGGCATGGACCGCATGATGGAGCGCGGCATGGACCACTTCCACCGTGACCGTTTCGACCGCGACGGCGGCCCGGACCGGGACCGCGAGGGCCGGCTCTGAGCCTTCAAGGTTGCCCCGGTCAACCCCGGCGAAGCCGCTGGAATCCAGCGGCTTTTCGCTTTTTTGGGGGATGTGGGCATACCCTTGGAAAACTTACGTGCCATCGCTTGCCAGACCCGGATCGCTTTGCTAAACGACCGGCCTCGCAAGGCTTTTAACCGCCTTTCGGGCGCATAGCTCAGTTGGTAGAGCAGCTGACTCTTAATCAGCGGGTCCCAGGTTCGAGCCCTGGTGCGCCCACCATATAAATCAAACACTTAGCATCAGTCGTGACGCGGTAAGTGGCCTCATTTTACAGGTCATTTTACAGTTTTGTTCGCGCTTCGAGCTTCAGCACCGCAGCTTCGGCGAGCTGAATATCACGACCCAAGTAATGCGCGTCGAGAATGGCTTCGACGTCCTTTAGCGAGTGACCGGTCACGGCAGCGATCTGTGGTACGGTCGCGCCAGCGATCGCCAGCCGCACCACTGCTGTGCCGCGCAGGTCATGAAACGTCAGGCCGCTGATGCCGGCGCGTTCACAGGCCTTGCCCCAGGACGTGCGAAAGCCGTCAGACGTCCACGGCCGCCCGAGCGTGTTCGTCAGGATCAGCGGTCCACGACGCTCAGTGGTGTCGAGGAGAGCGCGCAACGGCCCACCGGCCGGCATCGCAACGCGCCGGCCGCCCTTAGATTGGCGAAGGCGGATATAAGGGCTGTCGTAGGCGGACCAGGGCAACCGCAAGAGGTCGCCCTGTCGTTGCCCGCTCCACAGAGCCAGAATGAGGGCGAGTTGAATCTCGCTCGAAGCGACAGATAGAACGGCGGCAATGTCCTGTTCGGACCAAATCTTGTCTTTGCGGTCGGCCACGTAGAGTCGTCCGCCTCGCTCACATGGGTTGGTTGCGATGATGCCGCGATCTTTCGCAAATGACATGAGGCGCGCCAACGTAGTCCAGGCGTAGTCGGCCTTGCGCGGCGTGTTCGAGAACCTGTCACGCCAGCTCTTGAACTCGCCGCGAACCCTTCGGTCGGTGAGTGCGGCGATCGGCAAGTCACCGAATTCGTCCTCGACCAGCTTGATATAGGCAAGGTACGCGCGTCTCGTCGATTGAGCGAGGCCGTTGAACTCTGGTGCGGCCTTGTACTGGGCGACGATCGACATGAACGTGCCAGCACGCGGCTGTCGAATGCTGGCGTGCGCGTCATTAAATTCGTGGATGAATTCTGGCGTGCCCGGCTTGGCCTTGATTTGCGGCCCGCCGCGCCAAGCATAGTAGTAGGTTTTGACCTCGCCAGCAGCGAGGCGGGCTTTGACCTTATGAATTCCTTTCAGAACGACGCGCACGTTTAGCTCTCCATTCATCTAAGGCGGACGATTCCTGTTGTTGCGGCTGTAGGCCGCTCATCGCGTCCAATGCAAAGTCGATTGCTTTCAGATCCCAGCGCGTCGTGCCGGGAAGGGACGAAGGCAGCTTGCCGGACCGCACCCAAGCCGAGAAAGCGTTCGGTGATAGGTTGCAGTAGGCAGCTGCTTGCTGCCTGCTCAACAGCCGCGGCGTGAGCTGTCGGCAGGGCGCCGAGTCGACGTCCTGGGTTGTGGTTGAGTTTGAGAAGCTGATAGCCGCACGGGTACTTCCACGAGGTGTGCGACGATCAGAAGCGGACGAATGTTCGTCCGTAAGACGCGCGTTGCGCGCGCGACCAGCAGTTTCCGACTCCATTGTGACGTGCCAGTCGCCGGTACCAGCGGCGATTGTTTCACGTGACTCGTCCGCAGACTGAGTGGAGGAGAACTAGCGTAACACCGGATACAACCGTGTGTACTCGTAAGATATGCTAGGTACGAGCAGGGATCAATAGATCATCAGCTCGGCAGTTACGAAGCTCGCGCGCGCTCAGTCGCTATCGTAAATGTCAGCTTCGCTTGCAAGCAAGCGCGCATGCTGAGCGAAATCAAAGTCGCCATTTTGAATGAATCTCAAGTCGTCAGTGCCAACTTCCTCAAACAATCGCTTCGACGATAGGCGGGACCAATTAAGCACTGCTGAGGTCTTGATGGCGGCATATGTGGAGCCCGCAAAGAAAATTGTCCATCCACCTCGAAACAACCACTCCTGAACTTCCTCCACGAATTCTCTATCCAGGCGATGCCGCCCCCATAATCGGCGCAACGTGAGATCAGAGAGACGTACGCGGCTAGTCGGCGTACCTTCCTGATTTCGAAGCTCAATCAGACGCAGCAGCAGGATTGCACACTCCTGTGCGGTCAAAAGACGAGGCGTCAAGGGGGCTCTCATATTCGATCATAACACATAAAAATGCGATTGACAGCATATCGTGTGACCTGTATGAACAAAAAGCCGATGCCGGGCTCGCCCTAGCATCGAAATTGCTCAATGGTCGGAAAGCGGACGAAGCAGGGTGTGCCGGTCCAATACCGGGCTCCATGTTAGACCTTTGATGCGCCTATTGCTGAATTCGTGGCAGCGCAGAGATGCGCGGGGCGCGTCGAAAAGCGATTCCGATCTGGGTTTCAATCAATCGAGTAGCATCTACGCTGCGCGAATGACGAAGTGCCGGCTGGCGTTTTGCTTACACAAAGTAAGGAGACGTGAGCCTATGTCCCAAGAATTAGTTGCTAGACCGCACTCATACGATGAACTGCTAGACCGCCTTGACCATATCAAGGAGGAATACCGACGGGTTGATCAGCGCTATCGCCTAGCTCTGTACCAAATGTTTGCGGACGCAATGAAAATTGCGACGGCGATCGACGCTGACCGCGAGCGCAAGGATCAATTCCTGAAGAGCGTCGGACAAAAATCCGACGTCGTTTACGCAGCAATGATCTTCATCACGGACGCCGAGTCGGAGGAGGCTCGGAAGAAGGCTTCAAAGGCGGCCCGCGCCCTTCGGTACCTCGTCGAGCAAATTGGAGTTCCAGTCGACAACATCCCTGAAGCACTACAGGAGCATGGCGGCATCCAGAAACTTGCTCGGCTGGCGGCTCTCAACGATCCACGCAGGAAGTCACCGCCTATCGCTCCCGGATCCAACAGTGCAGAGCAGGGCGAAGCGGATCGTTCTGAACCGAAGCACGGGCAAGAGCAAAAGCGTGTGCTTGATAGCCAGGTTCAGGTTGGCCTGCCGCCAAAACTCAGAGCTAAATTTGACCGCCTCGCCGATAGCACAGCGATAAAAATTATCGGCCTTGTTCGTGTCCCGGCCGGTGAGCGGCCGACGATCGAAGTACGGGACATCACCGCGTTGAGCGGTTCGGCCGAGCACGAGGAGGACGAGGACGACTGGGGAGACTGATGTCGTGTCGCGTGCCGGGGTTCGCTTAAAGCGAACCCCGGCAGTGACCTGATTTGGTACCGCGTCGCATGGGTCGTTTCCAACGATCTTAACTCTTGATGACCCTGATATCACATGAACTTCAACTTCTACTCCGCCGATATCAACGAAGACTACGATCCTGCAAAACATCTGAAAAAATTCGAGACGCTGAATGAGGCTCACATCCGGCGCCGTCGGGTGGCGAGGTCTCTTCTCGAATTCGGAGAGCCTGGTCGCTCGCTCGCGGAGCGTCTTTCGGGATGTGGTTTCATCAAGTGCCGTTCAGCCGGCTGTCCAGTTTGCCTTCGGGCCTTTCGTCGCTGGTGGGGCTCAACGCTGGCCGGATACATGGCCCGTGACCCAGAGTTCTGGTTTACGGTAAGCATTGTACCACCAGATCTGTTCGACGTCGGTCATCTCGGCGCTTTCGACTGTGACAGGCTTAAAGATCGCGTGCGTAAACAAATCGGCCGAGGCCCAATAAGCGAGCCAATAGTCCTGGGCGGCATCGATTACGACCTCAAGCACTTTGACGATGGCCGCCCTCCAAGATGGTGCCCTCATCTCTACTTGCTTTTCAGCGGAGGGGGGAAAGGTCTAATCGAAAGCACCTTCCGCCGGCACTACCCAAGAAGTGATGACGTAAAGAGGCCGGTGGTCGTAACATCTCAGAAGACATTTCGCGAAGATTTGGTGACAACCGCCACCTATACCATGAAAGCACGTTGCAAAAATCGCAGACCATCTACGGATGACCGGGGTAACGCCGACACGGAAGCCAACGAGTTGACATTGCACCATCAGGCAGAACTAGCGATCCTACTGGATCGACAGGGCTTCCTCGGTCGAATGATCCGGCACGGTGACGACCCGTCACTTCCTGCACTCAAAGTGCGGTGAAAAGAGACGCCCTCGTTTAGCCGGCATTCAGAGACGGGCGTACCGGTCCACGGACCTAACTAGATTCAAGTGGCGGACCGCCTTTCAGACCGCGACTGCCAGCATTGAACCGGTCGCGGACAAGGTGGGGAGTAACGGACTTGTCCGGGACTGAACTTGGTGGGCTGGCCTATTGAACTTCTCTAAGAAGCACAGTTCGGGCCGCCGCTGAGGTGCAGTGTATAATGTAAACTGTAGGCACAAGCCGTGTATAATGTAAACTGTAGGCACAAGCACTAATTTGATGCAGCGATGCGGAATGCGACGCCTTGATACACCTTGATACACCTTGATACACCTTGAAGGCTCGTAGATAGCCCGTCGGCCGCCCTACTTGTTGCCCGATGCGTGAGCTCGACGGGGCAAGTCGCTTGCCGGTATCAGTGCTGCAGTCAGACTTGTGCTGGCATGCGACGAGCCCTCGATGTTACCGCTGACGCGGACGCGCCTGAGCGGCACTTGAGCCGGGGGATTGCTTCGATACCACCTCAACCGATTACCGATCATGATCGTGTGAGAAACAAGACCGGACGAGAAGAGCGGCGTCGTCTTCATCGCGATTGCGCCCGGGCCGTTGGCCTGGCCAAAGAGAATTATGCGATCTTGTAAATGCCCGTTGTGAATGCAGCCGCGACGCCGCGGCGAAGCAACGGAGAAATGATCATGAGTTACGACAGCATCCCCAACGGACTAAACGCGCTTACCGACACTGAGCTACGGGAAAATGCTAGCACATGCAGTCCGCAGCTGTTCCAGGAGCTTACCCACGCTATCGCAGCATGCGAGAGGAGCCCGCTGCTCCCCGACGAGATCGAAGAATTGTTCGATGTCATTGCAGAGAGCGGGAGTTTGAGGTTCGAGGCCCGAAAGATAAAGGACGACTTGCCATTCATTTTGCGGACGAGCTCGGCAGAAGGGTTGGTCGAGTTAACGGCAAGACTATGGGAATGCGCTGGCCTCGCCCGAAAGCTAGCGGACCTACGAGAAGACCTGCGGGTGGCGCTTCGACTCATCGTCGACATCGACCAAGGGATCTCAAAGCTGGCGGCGCACGTTGAGGATATGGCAGCGGAGGCGGAAATAGCGTGAACTTCGACTCGTGCTGTTGGGTCGTTCGCAGTGACTGACGAAGTGCTAGAACAAAAGAAGCGGGCTCCACATCTTTGTGGAGCCCGCTTTCGTTTATTGCAGTATGCCGAGAGCACTGAACACGTCGGTCGGCATTGCCGAGCAATAGTGGTTCTGGAGCAGGGGAGTTTCGTGCATCACAGCGGATATTACGTTGCAGAAGCTCTCGGCTCAGTGATCCCAATCCCCTCTACACGGCATCGTGTTTCCCGTCGTTGAGCTGCGACCGGCAACGCCGAAATGATCCCACGGTTCTTTTTGGAATACCTTCCGAGAAGACGTCTTCCGCTTTTGACATGGTGTGCTTGGCAATCGCGAATGGCGGAAAACGAACTTGTAAAGGATTCCACCGGGACCGTCGTTTCGGGCAGAGCGATGCTCTGAATCTTGGAGATTCGTGATGGGTGAAAACTCGAAAATAGAATGGTGCGATCATACATTCAATCCATGGATTGGCTGCCAAAAAGTCTCGCCGGGCTGTGATAATTGTTATGCCGAAGCGATGATGGATCACCGATATAAAAGGGTACAATGGGGCGCACACGGCGAGCGAAAACGAACGTCAGAACAAAATTGGAAAAAGCCTATCCAGTGGAACGCGCAAGCCCGCGCGTTTAGAAAGGAGAATGGCCGTCGACCGCGGGTGTTTTGCGCTTCGCTCGCCGACGTCTTTGACAATCGGGTCGTTTCTTCGTGGCGCAAGGACCTATTCGCTTTAATCCGCAAATGCGACGCACTAGATTGGCTGGTGCTTACGAAAAGACCAGAAAACATAGAAAAAATGCTGCCGTCCGATTGGCGCGATGGGTATCCTAACGTGTGGCTCGGAACAACAGCCGAAGATCAGCCGCGGTTTGATTTCCGGTGGAAGCGATTAAAGAAAGTACCTGCGGTTATTCGCTTCATATCTTACGAGCCTGCTCTTGGGCCCGTGCGGTTGCCGGCCAACGGGACTTTGCCGGATTGGCTGATATCTGGGGGAGAAAGCGGTGCGGGTGCCCGCACGTTGAGGCCGGATTGGGTTCGCGATGTTATCGCCGATTGCCGCCGCTTTGGCGTTGCGCCATTTCATAAGCAGTGGGGATCTTACGACAACAACCCGCTTGTGGTGGAGAAAGGCATGACAGCCCGTGAAGCACGAGCAATCGATTCAGAAGGAAAAGGTGGCGGGTTGGTCGATGGTCAGCTCGTTCGTGAATTCCCAGATCGGAGATAAAATTCCTTAAGGGGATCCAGCGGGGGGCCTGAAGGCGGAATGTGCCCATATTTGTGCCTTCGTTCGCGGTTTAGCGACAGCGCATTGAGGTCGCCGAGCACAACATCACAGGCCCGCTCCGGTGGTCTACCCGGAGGGGGCAAAGTCTCACTACAGGCTCCTACTTCAAGCCGTAGCGCTCGCAGCTACGGGCACTCTCTGCGGATTCCCAAGGAACCCCTGATCGTTTGGTCGGCGAGCAGTCGGCCATCAGACTCATCGCCATCGCTCATAACGCTTATTGCTAATAATGATCCCCGTATTAGTACTCGTTCGCAGCTCTCGGCGCGACGTTGTTCGCCACTTTTGCTTCCTTGGAGGCCCGAAATTAGATCGAGAACTCAAGCCGCTTTAGAAGCAAAATTGAAGAATATCACCCGTTTTGTCGAAGCTCAGTGAATTGCGCGTGAAATCGCTGTTTCGATCCTGGCTGTTTCCTCGATGGCAGCAACACGCGAAGCTCTCAATATTTCATTGTAAAGCTCCCATCCGATGTTCGGAACAAACAGCGTCACTACCTTGCCCGTGCCGTGAACGCGCCCCACCGGCAATGTCATTCCAAGCGCGGACACCGAGGGAGATTGGCTGATCAAAACGCGGCAATTTAAATCCATGGCCGCGGAGACGATGCTGTCCTTCAGCATGGTGAATCGAGCGCCGCGTGGATTTCCATCGCCGTCTAAACCGAGGACATAGACTTGTTCGAATCCAGACGGTTCTGATTTCTGGCCCAATATTTCACCCGCTCATTGGGAGATGGCATGCTTCGCATTTGGCCCCTTACTGCCGCTCTCTCGCCCATGCTTCAGCCGGTGTCAGCCCCGAGCTGCCGGATGCCGGACTGTTAGCGAGGGTGGCGCTGCGCTCTTCCGTACCCTTGGCGAATTTCTTTGTTTTGAGCGCGGAGATGATGCTCTGCATCATGTCCTTCTCCGCCACTGGATTGTAGCTCAGGTACCAACCCATGAAATCACGCGCCGGTGCATTGACCGGGAAGCCGTGGTTCGCACCATGGTATTCGATCATCTGCACCGGAACGGACCGCTTCTTTTTCGTCAGTTCTTGGCACCACTCTGGTTTATTCGCATCGTCTTGGTCGCCTATAAAGATGATAACCGGTCCCGTATAAACCGCAGAATGCTGCAACGAGGGACTGCAACCTGGAGCAACCGCGAATGCCGCCGCAAAACGGTGTGAATGATCTGCCTCCTGGGTCGTCATTGACACCAATGTCGTCGTGCCGCCGTTACTATAGCCCATGAGGTAGACTTCATCCGCCTTTGCGAGCTTCGTCTCAATCAGGTGGTCGAGTGCGGAGTGGGCGTCGTCGGCGCGACGGCGGCCCCAATGCAAATCGGCGAGGCCGCACGACTTGTCGACATAGCGCGTGGTGAAGCTGTCGAGCACCAGCACGCCGACGCCTTCCTTGTTGAAAAGATCGGCAACGTGCGCCGCCCACTCTTTGGCCTCGGTGCCTAGACCGCCGCAACCATGCAACAGGATGACGAACGGTACCGGACCCTTGGCGTCCTTTGGCGAGTAGATGAAAGCGTTCAATTCGCCGTCCTTCTGCACGTCGCCGAACTCCTCCGGCGTTCCGTTCTTGAAGTGTTTCGAGAAGCCCGAGTCGTAGGGATTGTCCTTGGTCCATTGTTTAGTCGAATTGTGGGGGTAGTCACCTTTCCACGGAATTCTGACTTGTTCGGCCGAAGCTTCCGTGGACAACAGCAGGAAGATCAAAGGGAATATACGTTTCATTTCTTTGGCTCGTTTCGTTTGGATTTTCCGGTGAACGAGGGGCGAAGACGCACGGAGGTTGTCCGCGTGAAGCAGTACGGATGCCCGGATTGAGACGGCCGGGCTCGCGAAGGAGCCCGGCATTAGTGTTGGGCCTAACCCTCGACAGACACGTATATCAGGAGGCCGGCAATAAAACTGATGATCCAGGCGACAGCGTAGTACGGCCGCTGCTTCAGGCGTTTCGCCCTTAGAAATAGATAGACGGGCTGGAATAGCACGGCTGTGACGCGGGTTACCCGAGAACCATAACCTGCCTGCTTCAATTTCCGATCATCGAGCCAGCCGAGTAAAGCATTGACGAGAAGGGGTATCTGGAACGGCAGCCCTTTGCTCGGGTGATATGGAAATCCCAGTACCAAGGACCGAGCCGCAGCTTCCTGGTTGCTCGCGCTCACGGCTGCCTCGATCACACCGAAAACGAGAGGCAAGAGCGCCAGTGTCCATACGTAACCATTACCGATGTGCTGAGCCGAAATCGCGGGCGGCTCCGCGGCAACAAACTCGGCGAGATCGCTCTCACGCAGGCTTTTCCATTCGGACATTCCTTTCCGCCAAACCTGCTTGTCGGCCTCGACCGCCTTCCTGTTCAATAGCTCTCTAATAGCCGCAGCAGTCGTCGGTCCTTGTCGGGTCCCATTCGCCACGTAGTACCACTCGGTTGATGGCTGATTGTTCGGGTCTCCGACGCTTGGCAGCGGGGGCGGTGCAGACAGTTCTTCAGTCATTTTGGATTTCCTGTTTCTAAGGCAGTCTTTTGGAATTCGCCCTCGCCTCGGCCCAAAATCTCGCCGACAGGGAATATAGTCCCTAGAGACTATATGCCCGACGGTGCTCTCTATCCTGCAATGCAGGATTGGCGTGTCATTGTTGGCAAGAACGTCCGGCGTATTCGCCAGCAGCGTCGAATGACCCAAGAGAAGCTGGCGTTCGAAGCTGACCTGAACTTCACCTACATCGGTGGGATCGAGCGAGGGCGACGTAACCCCAGCCTTTTGGCAATGGCTCGAATTGCCGAGGCTTTGTCGGTGCCGCTCGTCAAACTCGTGAGCGAGCAGGCAGGGTAGGCTTGGTCGATTGCGAAGGCGCTAGTATTCGTCCGCCCTCATGATCGTGATTATCCGCTCGGTAACGGAGGGATCTGCCGGGTTAGGCGAATGGAAGGTAAGCGATTTATCGTAGTAATCGATCTTGAATGCGATCCGGATGCCTTCGAATTCAAAGACACCGAAATCGTGCTCCTCATGAGGGTCGTTGGCATGATGAAAGTCGTCGTATACTGCAATTGTTTTGACCAGACGTTTGACGGTCTCAGCCCCTAGTTCGGCGAGCCCCGTAGTGATCACGGCCCCGCCGCCGAGGAGGTGCTGGCGAAGTTCGTGTTGAGCATGCGTATCCGGTCCGTGTGAAAGGACATGGTTGTTCTCCATAATGTCTGCTGGTTGGTCCTGGCTCGCGTCTGCCGAGCGTCAAACAGGGGCAGGTGGTCGCCCGGGCCGTGGTCCGGGCTTGGCGCTAAGCGAGCAGGTTATTCTGGACCGGGGTTTACAAGCCCCACCTGGGCGATGTGCCGGACGTAGGTGCCCTTGTCCGGGTAGTCGCGAAGGCGAAGCGTTAAGACGTCCTTGTTCCGCTCGATCACCAAGCAAGGCCACCAGCCGAATCCGGGATCATCGTCTTCAACTAGCACCAGTTGGCCGACAGCGATGCTCTCCCACGTTCGCGGTAGGCCAGCAGCAACAACGTCGCCTGCCCTTGCCTCTTGGGGGGATGGGGCTGGCGCGGGTTGCTGAACGTGGCTTTTGTCGCCAGGCACCTCTAGCGCTGCTTTGAGCTTGCCCAGGAGATCGCGCCGGATCGGCGGCACGAAGGCCTTGCCGCTCGCGTACAGCCTTCCCACGGGCAGCTTCATCGCGATCTCGGTGACTGCCGGCGAGGCCGGGTGGACCACCGCCAACTTCATTTGCGCCGCGGCGCTGACGACTTTCTCGTTGAACTCCGCAAACCTTGCGCCGCGAGGCTTTCCGTCCTCATCGAGGCCGAAGACAAAGAGCTTGTCTGGTGAGTTCGCCGTCTTCTCTGGCTGCTTTCCCATGTTTCTCCTCCTCAAAAGCAGACGGGGCCCAATAGGGCCCCGTGGTCTGCGGTTCTAGCGATGTCATGGCTTGGCCACGGTGGCGGGCCAGGCGCCCGCCGAGGCAAATTAATCACGAAAGTCTCCACCATAAATTGCAAAGTCGTTGCTGACCTTGTAGAGCGAGTATAGGCGAACCTTGGTGCTGTCTCAAGCGAAATCTGCGCCAAAAATACGTTCTAAGTATCTGTTTTTACGTCAATTTTTCGGTTTTAACGGTAGTCGGCCGCATCTTCGGTGCAGGTGGCAGTAGCCAATCTGGCAGGCTCGACGGTCGTCAATTCTATTACCATTGCAGAGGTTGAGTCCGCTCTCCGAACACAACCTCCAGATGCTATTTTGAACGAAGCGCGGAAACCGCTTTGGAAAGACGGGATTCAACGTGCGGGCATCGATGCGGTCGGCCACGGTCCTGATGATCTCAGCGCAGCCGCCCGGACCATAACAAGCGCCATAAGTGTGAGGAATGCCGCAGTCCTGCAGGATTCCCGAACGAACTAGGAAGGCATGAACGAGGGTATCGACAGCTAGCATGGCTTTGCCAGTCTCGTACCAAATCGGCCGCTGCTCGCGCGCACCGATCAGCAGAGTCGAAAGCGTCATCATAAGTATCTTGTCGGACACCCCGTAGACGTTTCGGAGGGGACCAACCAAGGCTTCCTGCCGCGCCGCCTCTAAGTCGGCCGTGGTCGCGCCTTTTGCGCTTTCCAATTGATGGTCTATCCAACCAACGAGGTCGCCGTCGGCGATGTCGCGGACGAACAAGAAGAGGGAGTACGCGGTCTGGTTCAGTCGGCCGTTGCGAAGGTGCGGCCGGGGCAGGGCGCACGCATCGATGTGGTCGGGCTCCGCGCAGGTGAAGCTGGTCTTGTCGTACCGGCAGCCTTCGAAATGCCAGTAGCTGCGCAGCTTCGGGCAAGAGGGAGCGTCATTTTCACTCGCTGCAATGGCCGACCAGGACGCGGCGCCATGCTTGTGGATGTAGCCGCGCGCGACACGGTCGGAGATGCCTTGGAAGCTAAACGTCGTAACGAGCCAATCGAAAATCGGCGGCGTGTCGGCGAGGGTGACAGCTCGAACCAAGCCTGCGTGCCGAGCCTCGTCGTCGATCTCCTCAAGGAACGACATCGAGCCAGCGACCGCGCAAACGGTCCGGATCAGGCGTTCAGCCCGGCCCAGCGGATCGGAGGTTCTCGCCGCGACCGATTTCTTGCCGGTCGGGGTCTTTGCCGAGCGTCGACCCGAAACGCTGGTTACTAGATGAGGGATACCAGCCTCCGTTGAGCATCACTATCGCCGTCGATGTAGCGTTGCGTTGTCTGAATGGATCGGTGGCCAGCTAGCAGTTGAACGTCTCGCAGCGAACCGCCTGCCTTGTGAACCGAGCGAGCCGCTCGCGTAATGAAAGTTCGACGCCCCGAGTGCGACGAGCATCCCTCGAACCCGAGCTCCCTATAAGCGCGGCTGAACCAGACCACGATGCTCATCGGTGTCATTGCGCTGCCGCGCTCAGATCGAATGAGGGGGCCTTGCGCCCGAGACAGCTGCCGCGCCTCGATGAGAGTTTGCCGAAGCTCAGGATGAATTGGAATCGAGCGGCCGCTGCGCTTCTTGGCGATCTCGTCGCGAACTTCAAGCGTGCTACCGACTTCGCCGCTTGGATCGAGCAGCATCGCCCAGGTCAATTTGGCGATCTCGGCTGCGCGAAGACCTGCCTTGACCGAGAGCAAGACGATGAGACGGTTGCGAAGTGGGTGGCGAGAGCGCGCGGCGAAAAATAAGAGATCGTCGATGTGATCAGTCGAAAGTGTCTTGGCTTGCTTGCCGGCCATCGTACTTAAACCAGTTAAAGCAAGATTCTAGACAATCAGGCTCTGCGTGCAAGGGAAAATCTAGCATGTCTCTGACTGATAGAGTGTCAAGGTTTCCTTATCAGTCCGTAGCTGCAGTGTGCTCCGCCTGCCTAAGATCATGTGCAAAGTGTGCGGCACGGCGTGCACAGACTGCTCGCCGCAACGTAGTCGCCTGTGGCGAATGCAAATTGCAGTTCAGCCACGTTCAGAAAGAGATGGCGAGATTGTCTGCGCCAAAGGCGGAAAAATGAACTTGTAAAGGATGGGACCGTGACCGTTGTCACGGGCAGAGCACCGAGCTGTGACCTGCCTGTTTCTGGGCAGGCAAGAAATCGAGGAGAGAACTATGAAAGACCAAAAGATGGGAATCGAGCTTGATCAATGCGTGCAAGAGCGAAAGGAAATATTCGGCGTAACGTCCGCTCTTGTCGTAGAGTATCCGGGCACGCGCTCCGGAAGTCGACTTTGCGACTACAAGCTGACCTTCTACGAACCCGATCAAAAGGAGAAAAAGAAGGACACGCGTGGGTACCGTGAGATGAGACGAAGTCGAGGAAAGTTCGTTCCGCCAACCGCGAATGGCGCGCTCAGAGACGAATTGATTATATTGGCGGGTGCTGAAATGAGTGCCTCCGATGTTGTGCACACCCTTCGAAATTTTGCGGACCAAATAGAGCAGCGCGGCTTATGGATCGGAAAGTACAAAGATGACTACATCGTTGAAACTACCGATCGCGCCCTAACGGTCGGATAGTTCAGCCGAGCGTCGAGAGCCTTCTCCCTGGGGCAGGCCGTCAAGCCTGCCCCTCTATAGTTTTCTTGAGAGCTGACGTTTCGCCGGGTAAGCATTGACCGTCTCGATGGTGACGGCGGTTAAGGTACCGCGCGGTGCAAGAAGATTGATGTTTCGGGAAGAGGGGCACGTCGCCTCAACTGATAAGGAAATCAGAATTTTACTATCAGTCGTCGGTGGATGGCTTCGCCAATGGCAGCAATGCCTTGCGGTTAGTGCAATCAGTGACCTGTAGTTGATCTTGTAAATTGGCTTCGTGGTCGTAATCGCCACCCTAAAATCAAACCAAGAGGTCTTCCATGAAAACAGGTCAGTCTAAAGTAAGCAAAAAAGCAAACCGTAAGCACGCCGGCGTCAAAGTAAAGAAGCTACGCCGCGCGCAAGGCCTATGTAGAAGCGCGACGACAGCAGAGGAGAAACACATAAAAATGAAAGTGGACACGAACGACAAGTACGAAGACCCCGGGCTGAAGCTGAGCAGCCTGTTCATCGAGGACCTCATAGACAACGAGGACCTCTGGCTGCATCTCGGAGCCACGGCTTCGATCTATGCTGAAAGCCCAAAGGGGCTCCGCAAACTCATCGACGCCGTGCTGATGCAAATGTGCGGCATCACTTTCGCCACGATCATTGCGGCTGCCGAGCAAAACACGACTGTCCTCAAAGCCGAAGTTAAATACGACTACAAGAACTTGCCGTATCTGCGCGTCGAGGAGCTACGGCAATGCTTGGACGAAGTCTGAGTGAAGCGAAAGCCTAATCACGGGCGACCTCATAAATTGAGCCCAGAGCAGGACATGGTCGTCGAATAGGTGCGTCGAACAGTCGACGGTCGCAGCGCGCGACTGATAAGCTTTTGAGAGAAAGCTTATCAGTTCGCGTTCGGTCCGACGTTCGATCGGGCTAAGAGAGAGCCGGACGGCTGCATCGAGGCGTAGTAGGCCTCGCGACGCTGTTCTTCGGCCCTTCGACCCTGATGTCATTGAGGGTGGAGGGTTCGAGGCCCAGAAGGAAATACTCAAGGTCCTTTCAACAAAATACCAGCACTGGCGCTACGAGAACGAACTCCGCCTCTTCACGCAGCTCGATGATCGAGATCCGACGAGTAAGCTGTATTTCGCACAGTTCTCCCCGAAAATGGCGCTGAAAGAGGTCATTGTCGGGGCCCTGTCGACGGTTACTCGCGAGGAGCTGTTAGCGGCGCTGGGCGACCAAGCGAAGCGCATTGACATCTACAAGGCGCGGCTGGCGTTCCGCACCTATACCGTGACCTGTCAGCGTGATCCGTCCAGGTGGGATTAGCGTGATGTTGTCGGACATGTACGGCTCTAATCAGTCTCGGGCTTCTTCTTGGCCTTCTTACGCGCGAAATAATTGATGATCGCGTTGAAGTTAATGCCGATGCCCGCGATGTTCGGCTCAAGCAGGAAGAAGTTGGACACCGTCGCGAGCCCGCCGTCTGGCGTGCTGTCGGATTTTGCTTCAGTCGAGGCCTTGCCGCTTGCGAGCGTCTCCGTCACACGGAGCAACAGGTTGAGTCGCCGCTCATTGAACAGTGGCTCGGCCGTCCCCAATGACTGGAGCAAGGTCTTTGCCTCGGTCAGCCGCTCCGACGCGGCCGACCAGATCGCAATAGCCGCATGGGCGAAGACGAAATCTTCGAATTCATGACGCGGCAGGGTCTCCCGCTTGACGGCGTCGATTTCCTTGCTCGCGGCCTCGATCTGCTTGCGGTAAAGCAGGCACTCCGCCAGGTGCACCTTGTCGAGGTCTGATGCTCCGAGCTGAAGGGCTTCCCGGTAAGCGCGTTCGGCCTGCTCCCACTCATCAGCGTATCGGTAGCTGTCGCCCAACTCGCGCAGCAGCGCGGCCCTGCCGGCCTGCGTCCAGTTGTCCTCAAGCAGCAGCGCATGAAACTGCGCTGCGGAGTCCTTCAGCAACTGCTTGTCGCGCCGCAGATTACCCAGCAGTTGCAGAAGCCGGCCGAAGAGGTGCCGCTCATACGGTCCAAGCGGATCGTCCGTTTCGGTGTCTTTCACGATGTCGAGGACCTCGGCCAAGATTCGCTCGGCCGTCTTGGTGTCTCCGATCAGCAGGTATTGAACCGCTTTCGCTCCGCGATACTGGAGCTGATTATCGCGGTCTTCGTCGAGTTCGAGGATGCGGTCGATGATCTCCATTCGGGCCGCGAACGGCTGATCGTCGAACTCTAAGTCGACGTACAGTTGCAGGAGCTCAAGGTCGGTTTCCGCTTTCGTGATCGGACCTGCCTTTGTCAGCTCCCGGCGGGCTTCCTCCCGGTCACCGCCGAGCGACAGATGATACATAGCCCGGTAGTAGACGATCTTCCTGTACCACGATGGGTGCTGAATGTTGGTGCGCAGCCGGTCCAGCGTCGCCAGCCAATCCTTCGTGAGGCCGAGCCGGAAATACAGCCACGACAGGCGGGAAACGTAGGAGCCGAGGGCGTTCACGTCGATCCTCAACAGCTCGAGCCCGACGCTGATGCGGCCCAGCGCGGGCGCGGTATTGGTCTCGTGCCAGATTGTATATTGTGTGATGTCCGCGCGCGTCGCGATCAGCGCCCGCTCCAGGCTATTGTCCTTGATCGCCTGGTCGTACGCCTTGCCGATGTCAAAGCCTTGCAGCCGCTGCCAGCAGCACTCCTTGTATTTCTTCCCGGACGCGCATGGGCATGGCTCGCTCCATTTTGGCTTCCACATCGGGCGTTTCGGCATCCTGCGGCTCGCCTGCAGCTAAGTCGCAACTGGGGATTCTAGGCCGGCATCGAGCCGTTGGGGGACCCGATGCGACGCGGTAACGCCTCCGATCACCCTCAGCAACGCCTCCGGCTCGTGCGGGTCACCGCTGGTCCGGACGCCGCCGAAGATCCGGAATACCCAGATTGACATCTCCGGGAAATCCACGCCTTGCGCGCCCTCATACACAAGCGCGCCGGCACCGAGATCGCCGGTGATGCGGGAGCGGGCGTTGCCGGCGAGCAGCTGCCCGTGCATCTCCTCGCCTTGTCGATTGAGGAATCCCGCCCAAACGCCGTGCTTCTTCCGATCGAGCATCGCCCGGAAGTGGTGGAACAGCAGCCCCTGCGTGATGAACTTGAACAGTTCGTCGACGCGGGTCGCATCGAACGGCAGTGTCATTGACGGCACGAGCATGCCGTTTTGAACTACCAGCTCCTGCCGCTGCTCAGAGGCCAGTTGGGCCTTTAGCTTCGCGTTTTTCGCCAATCGCGGCTCAACCATCGTGGACAGGACGCCAAGCGCATCTCGATGATTGCCGGCAAACGGCAATACCGCGGTGAGATAGTGCTCATGGCCGCTCTTGACGCCGCTGCAGGCGCCGCAGGCCGGGACCTTGGGCAGGTTGTCCCGGCGGCTGATAGGCAAAAATTCGCGCGCCAGCACGTGGTCCATGATCGCCACAGGTGCGGTGCCGCAGTATACGCAGATTTTGCCAACGTGCCGCTTGCTCATGAGCGCAGTATACCATGACGCCGTTTCTTAGAATTCTAGTCTTTGCAATGGTCAGCCGGGTTTCGATTCGCGTGGTGCTGACTGCTGCCCGCAAACTCGGCCCTTATCGGAAAAACCGGGGGAAATGCCCGGAAGCGATGCGCATCGCTTGACCGTCCAGGTTGGCCTGTTCTAATTTTGTTCTCATGGCGGACAGAGGCTGATTCCCACCGCCCGTTGCCATTTTTAAATGACAACAGCACTCGCCGTACCCGGACCGGAGCCATGCACGAGATCATCTGCCCCCACTGTGACAAGGCCTTCAAGGTCGATGAATCCGGCTATGCCGAGATTCTGAAGCAGGTCCGTAACGCCGAATTCGCAAAGCAACTGCACGAACGGCTGGAATTGGCCGAGCGTGACAAGCAGAGTGCTGTTGAATTGGCCAAAGCCCAGGTCGGCGGGGATCTGCAGAAGACCGCCGCTGCCAAGGATTCCGAAATCCAGGAGCTGAAATCCAAGCTGGAGGCCAGTGAGGTCTCCCAGAAGCTCGCGGTTACAGAAGCACTGAGTGCTGTCGAAAAGGAGCGTGACACGCTGGCGAACGCGCTCGCGCAAGCGGAACGCGAGAAGAAGGCTGCTTCAGAGCTTGCTGATGCGCTCCTGGCCAGCGAGCAGCACAAAATCTCTGCTGCTAAGGAAAAGGAAGTCCAAGAGCTGAAGGCTAAGCTCCAGGCCGTCGAGCTGGAGAAGAAGCTCGCCGTGACCGAAGCTGTTGGTGCCATCGAGAAAGAGCGTGATGAGCTGAAAAACGGCATCAAGCAGGTCCAGCTTGAAAAGCAGCTTTCTGAGCAGTCGCTCAAGGACAAGTACGAAACCCAGATCAAGGATCGGGACGACGCGATCGAACGCCTCAAGGATATGAAGGCCCGCCTCTCGACCAAGATGGTCGGCGAGACCCTCGAACAGCACTGTGAGACCGAGTTCAATCGGGTCCGCTCGATGGCGTTTCCGCGCGCCTATTTCGAGAAAGACAACGACGCGCGGACCGGCAGCAAGGGCGATTACATCTTCCGCGACGCGGACGAAGCTGGCACCGAGCTCATCTCGATCATGTTCGAGATGAAGAACGAGAGCGACAAAACCGCGACGAAGAGCAAGAACGAGGATTTCCTCAAGGAGCTTGACCGCGATCGGACCGAGAAGGGCTGTGAGTACGCGATCCTGGTCTCATTGCTCGAACCCGACAACGAACTCTACAATACCGGCATCGTCGACGTCTTTCACCGCTATCCGAAAATGTACGTTATCCGACCACAATTCTTCCTACCGATGATCACGCTGCTGCGGAACGCCTCGCTCAATTCCTTGAAGTACCGGACCGAGCTGGCGTTGGTGAAGGCCCAGAATATCGACATCACCCAGTTCGAGAACCAGCTGGAGACGTTCAAGAACGGATTCTTGAAGAACACTGATCTCGCTTCCAGGCACTTCCACACCGCGATTACGGAGATTGATAAGTCGATTGATCATTTGCAGAAGACGAAGGATGCCTTGATCGGCGCTGACCGCAACCTGCGCCTTGCGAATGACAAGGCGCAGGACGTGACGATCAAGAAGCTGACCCGGGGTAACCCCACGATGGCGGCGAAGTTTTCGGAGCTCAAAAGCCATACCGCTGAAGCTGCGGAGTGAGTTTCAATCGAGGTCAGGCAGAACATACTTTGACCCGGTGTGATCAAATTCGCCATTTCAGGTTCAGCGCTGGAAGGCTGGCGCTCAGTCGAACATGCGGCTGAGCCAGGCGGCGGAGAAACGCGAGCCACTGTGCAATTAAGAGGCCTGCGGACATTTCAGACGTGCGTCATGGTGTGGAGGTAACGCATTTTTCTTATCTCCTTGAGAACGTTTCGGGATTGTTACGGGGCACTAAATAGCAGCAAATCGCAGAGAAGGGCAGGGATTGCGGGCGGATTGCGGGCGACTAAAAGCACTCATGTGCCCTTTGCGTTCTCAACAGTTCGCGAGCTTCATTGCTCCATGCAAATCGAATCCCTTTCCATCGAAGAACTCGCCGCACTGAGAGACAAGGTCACTCAGACCCTCGCTGACAAGGTTGCCGCGCGCCAGAAAGAGCTTTTGGCGGACGTCGAGAAAGTCGGTGCGTTCGTCACGTCAAAGCTCTCCACAGCGCGTCCTAAGCGGCCGGTGAAATATCGCGATGGCGAGAACACCTGGGCGGTGTCTGCACGATGCCGGCGTGGGCGAAGCTGAAGGGCGATACGCTCGAACAGTACCGCGCATAAAGAACCTGCCTTGCGGCGGGCCTGCGAGCTTTTAGACAGTAGCGCCTCTGTAGCCTTGATCATGTGTACGGAAGCCGGTGATCCAGTGCCATATCCGTTTTGTAGCGCACTCTCGGCAAGGCACAGCTGAAGCCTGCGCCGACCTCGGAATCCCGTCAACGGAAAAAGCGAAAACCCCGCCTGGGGGAAGCGGGGCTTTCTGATGGGGAAGCGGGGGATGGGGGATCTCTGCGCTTCAATAATAAGACGCAACCACGCCGGGTAAGGTTCAAAAGAAAACCCCGCACTCCGGGGGGAATAATGCGGGGCCTCTTACTGAACTAAAGCGGGGGCGGCCCGCTCGTATATCCAATCCACGGTCTGCAAAACCGTTCCTAATGGGTCGCTGGGTCACGGCCCAAAGCACAGTGCCAGTCCGAGCCCGTGTCTTGTCGGAACGCCCGGTATCGAGACCCAGCCATCGGGTGGGTTGGGGCCTTGCGGGGCGGCTTGGGTGTTCTCCTGGCGGAACATCAATCCCTAGCGGCTGGACTCATGGTTCTGGTTTCGTTCTAATCGCCTCGTTCAATCACGGGGCGGGACATGCCGGACATCAACTACATCCGGGGCGAGATCGAGCGCATGCGGGTACAGGTCGGGCGGCAGCGGAAGGAGATCCTCCAGCTCCAGAGAGCGGGTATCGGGTCGGCCTCGGCTGAAGCCTTGCTTTCCAGGATGCTGGCCAAGATCGACGACCTCTGTGAGCAGCGGGACGCGCTCAAAAAGACGGAGCCGCAGGGTTCTCGGCGGGAGAAAGTGGTGATGTCTGGGGATTTCCGAATAAATCTTATTCCCTAGCAAGTTGAGGTAAGGCCTTATCTGCACCGGGAGCGAGGATCGGTCCGGGGCTGTTGATGGCGACATTCTTCAACGAGTTTTTCGGAGTGACTTCCGATCAGGTCGATGACTACGGGGCTTTCAACGTCTCGCTCATCAACGATCTTCCGCTTTTCATCGATCCCTTTCTCCTTTTCAACAGTGAGAAGCCCGAGTACCGACAGCTCCATGGTGAGATCCTGCGCTACATGATCTTCCTTCGGGACAGGGTCGTTGCAGGCAAGATCAATCCGGACCTCGTCAAAGCCTGGTTCATGTTTCCGGAGGTAAAGCAGAACTGGCTCGGCTTCTCACTGCACGGGAATGGCGGTAGCGGTCTAGGGAAGGACTTCGCCGAGGCCCTCAAGGAGAATCTCGAAAAGCTGTTCGCTGATTTCGGGCAGGAGAGAATCACGAAGGGTAGCCATATTGAAAAGGTATGCCTCGTTCGTAGCGGTGTGGGCCGCGATATGATCAGCGACTTCACGACTAACCTGCTGAAAGATTACCTGTGCCGCTATACAGAGCGCTTCGCTATCGCGCACATTGATCCAGCTCGACGGCGCAAGATCCCGGTCAACAAGGCCGTCTTCAACTATGAGACGGAAACGTGGGAGCGCCGTACTTACGACCTCCCGTGGGTCGATGATTTCGTTTTACTCACGCCCAAGGACATGCTGACGCGGGATGAAAACTGGATCAACAGGACCGACATGATCCGAGACTTCGAGAGCATTCCGGTTGCCATTCCGGACTCCGAACTGCGCGGCCAAGTATTCAACTACTTCCAGAACCAGCTCGTTCGCCTCCGCGATCGTCCAATCACACAGCGTGAAAAAGATGAAGCCGCTGCTCGCACGATTATTCAATTCCCGGAGCTGGTCGATTACTACATCAAGAACAAGGAAAATTCTGGCGACGAAGCCAAGGACATCAGCTCTGAGAAGGTCAGCGAGACCAAGCGGGCCTTCGAGACGCAGGTTAAAGAGCTGCAGGCTGCTCTTGCCCAGGAAACGACATTCTACAAAACGGGCAAGTCCACCTACGAGGAAGCTCACCAGCGCTTGGCCTACCTGAAAGATGTCATCGAGAATAAGGGTGGGCACCGGATCTTCTATCACAAGGGAAAGGCGGTCCAGCGGGAGAGTGATCTCCAGATCATCTTCCGATTTGTCTGGTTTGGCTCTCCGTCGGATGTTGGGACCGAAGCGAACGACGGCCGAGGGCCAGTCGATTACAAGATCGCTCGCGGAGCCAAAGATAAGACCCTGATCGAAATGAAGCTCGCTAAAAATACTGCGCTCGAACGCAATTTGGAGAAGCAGCTCCCGATATATCAGGCGGCAAGCGACGCAAAAAACGGCATCAAGGTCATCATCTACTTCTCGGAAGAGGAGAAGCTGAGGGTGGATGCTATTCTCCGCAAGCTCAAGCTGACCGACCATAAGGACGTCGTTCTGATCGACGCGCGAAACGACAACAAGCCGTCAGGGTCCAAAGCTTAAATCGTTACGTCCACGTTGAGCGGCTTCTAAGTCGCTTGCGGCTTCGCGGAATACTCGAGGTCGACTTGCTCCCAGCCCGTCAACATCGGCGCTTTCTCAAGCGCGGCGTCGTGGGCCTCGTCGGCGAATAAGTCACCCGGGTAGCGCTTCAAGCCAATGCCCGATGCTTTCTTCAGGCGCTCGTCAGTTTCCTCAACCTCTACAGGAATTGACGACCGCAACGATTTAGGACGCAGGGTTGCAGGCTGATATAATGCTTGTGAAAACAATGAGTTATGCCAGAATTGTATAGTTATATCGAGCGATACCGAGCGCTTATGACCTGTTCACAGATATGTCTCCCAAAGGACAGCTCAAGGTTCCTCAATGGAGAGCTATCATGTCGGACAAACTTCTGGTCAACCTCTGTGGTGCAAGCATCAGTGCCGATGGCGTCTGGGCGATCGGGGCTGCGGTTCTGATCGTGGTGGTTATTGCGATTGCCCGACGAACCCGCGCCTGATCCAGCGTGTCAACCAGACCACGATGTAGACCAGCAGCCACGCGATCGGGACCGGGGCAAAGGCCACTATCGCCACGTTCCCCCAACTGGGCTCTGCGAACACGCGAAACGTCTTGTTGAACTCGTCGCTGCAACGCGAGAAGTCGTAGGAGCCTTTCAGCTTCTGCGTCTCCATGCAGGTGCGCATGGCGAAGCCGCCCATATCACTAGCCCTCTGCATGTCGGAGCTTCGCTGATAAAACCCTCCGCCTAAAATCCAGAGGACAGAGAGAATGACGCCGATCCGTTGCCAACCGTTCATTTGCAGCCTCAGTAAGCGGGCACCTTGTGCGTCCGGCAATCGTAGGGCCCGTCCTTACCCGAGCCCTTGATGTTGGCGTTGTAATATCGCCCCATGGAGTCTGAGGCCAACCATTCATCCACGATCGCCTTCGGCATTTCGCAGTAGTGGTAGTAGGTCGTCTTAAGTTGGACGATGGCGTATTGGCTTGAAGCGTCATAGCAGAGCCGGTTGACGACGCTGCTTCGGGTAATGTCCTGGCAAGTGAAGGGCTTTAGATCGACCGGCCCGCGATATTTCACATTGACGGTCTCGGCGTCTGCCCAAGTGGCGCTGAGGAAAACAAAGATGATGATAAGGTAGCGCATCTGCGTCTCCAACAACCGATCGTTAAGAGTTGCTCCGCGCCGATTTTCCCGACTCCGATTCGTTCTTTGAGAACGGAATAGAGTCAGACGGTGAACGTCTCATGCATCATTGAGGTTTTTCAGTTTTTCCAGCGTTTTCTTGTACTGCTGCTGACTGGCTTTAAGCGTAACAATGACGATATCCATGTTGCGTTTTGCAACCCGCTTTTGCGTAGGTGATTTTGGATTGTCGTAGAGTTTCTTATAGCGATCGAACCGCTTCTTCGCTTCTGCGAGAACGCGATCATTTTGCTTTTTGGTCATGTGAATCGCTACGTCGATCAAATCTGGCATTCTAGTCCTCCAAAAAAAGCCCCCGAAGGGGCTGTACCAATGCGTGTACTATTTCAGGCCTTCGCCTTCTAAGCAATCTATCTCGATGCAGGCGATGCGCGTATGTCCGTGGGATACGTAATCATCCGCCATTTTACGCGTATGCGATCCCCAAGACCAAGTACAGCCGGGTCTCCAACCTGTTTTCGACTCAGCTCGATGCACGCCGTGAGAAGAAGGTCTGAAGGCAAGTAGTGGGAGAGGAGGGGATGGGGATAATACCCGGGACGATCTGGGGGACTGCGGGCTTGGTGCTCGCAGTCCCCTCTTGCTTACGCAGTGCGCGGCCTGCCTCCGTTCCAGATAGGCGAGAGTTAAACGCGTCCAAGCTGGAAGGTTAGTCCGGCACCGCCGAGTGGAGCAGTAAGGGTCTGGCTCCGGTAATTGGGCTTCTCTTTGAGGACGTAATAATGGATGTCGATCTTGGCATCCTTCGCGTTGGCTGTCTTACCGCGAAAGAGCACGGCCTGAACTGAAGTTGTCTCGTCCGGGTCAACGACAATACCGGCCAGCGTCATCTTGAGGTAAGTGTCTCTTCCCTGGACCAGCCGCAGAGCATCTGCAGGGTTCGCCTGAATGGCTGCCGCGATGTCATCGTAATCCCCTAGCAGGAAACTCTGAAGGTTATCGACTGGCACCCGCTCAATATCAACTTTCAAGCTTCGAGGCGGATTGAGTACTGTGTCCGGTTCCGAACCTTCACCGTTGCGCGCCACGTATTCTCGGCAAGTTTATCCAGTTCCAGCCAAAAGACAGGCTTCTGCTCGATGGCGTCGATGCGCCTTGAGGCTGAGTACGAGGCCCTCACGGTGTAGATCATGGAGACGACAGCGATGAGCAGCGATGCAAGCGCAATGGTGTCACTGCTATTCAGTCCGAACGGCATCTCACGGCTCGCTGCTAGGTGGCCTCGGGCGTCATTCTGAACCAGTCACGCACCGCGAGGTCAAGACGCCGACGAAGCGCAGGCCTAAGCAGCCCGCCGGCAAGTAAAACTGGGTCGTACAGCGTTCTAGGCCAAAGCGGCTTGCGAGGCCGATTTATTTGCAATCACCTGAAAACATCCTTGTTCTGATAATCCGTAAAACCGCTTGGCGCCGTCGGGCAAAACAGTGGTTCTATGTGGCGTGGATAAGCAGGCGGCGGGCATGTAACCCTCTGTCAGGACAATAGAAATCCACAAAATAGGTATTTATCAACTTCATTTTTGCCCAACCTTCGTATGGCGGTGGGCAGTGCGTTGTTGCGGTTGACGGTCCTCAGTGGGCCTTAAGGCATCAGAGTGCGTTGCGGATTTAGTTCGGGCGGACATCGTGTGCGGACACCGGCGAAGACAGGAGATCGACGTGTCGGACCAGGATATGAGGTATTCGGATTTGGTGGAGATCGCCAAATGCAGCGGCGATCTCAAGGCGAACTACGGGGAGACCAAAGGGGCTCTACTGACAGCTTGGTTTGGCCATCTGGCCACTCGTCCTCGATCTGTTGTGCGGCCCTGGTGGATTGCTGCTGGGATCGCAATTATCTATGGGGCTTTGAAGCTGTGGTTGCACTAACGGGGTGATTCGCATGCCGTATGATCCGGCCTATTTGGGCGAGAGCCTGAATGATCGCGCGTATGACGCTGCTAAGGCGGGTGACGCCGCACTAAACGCAATCATGCGTCAGAACGCTGAGGCGGGAAGGCTGGCTAGCGGGGCGACGCTTACGATGTTCGGTGAGGCCATCCGCAAGGCGTTCCTTGAAGAGTTCGACAAGGCCGCACAATTCACTTTCAACTTGACCGGGGGCAACGATCCCGAAGCTATCAAGCCGCTCGACTACTTCGCCGGCAGGGTCGTCGATCTCCTTATGGACAAGCTAATCTTGTGCGGGAAGCGGACAGGTCTCGATGAGCCGACCGTCGCACCCCAATTCAACAAGATCAGAGTGGAGCTGGGCGAGTTGCGGGCTCGGAAGGTTCGAGACTTCAAGAACGGCATGATGGGGAATGAGCGGATGAAGAAGGACCCGGTCGTCAGTATCGTCAACACGCAGTCCAATAGTCCAGGCGCGGTCCAGCAGGTCGGCGTCGGCGAGTTCTCGCAGTCCGCGGTCATCAACCACCATCAACAACTCGTGGCTGCGATCGACAGGGCCTTGGCCTCGCCGGAGTTCAACCAGCTCGAACAGGCGCAGAAGAACGGCTTCCGCGACATGGCGGAGGTCGTGAAGGATGAGGCGACAAAAGCGAGCCCTGACCCCGTCAAACTGAAGCGCTGGTCGGAACGGCTAGTCGGCCTGGCCAAGGAAATCGGAATGAAGGTAGCGGTCAGCGAGATGGGGCAGGCAATCACCCATATGATCGCCAGTTTCGCTTAAGTCGGCTCTGACGGCGGTCTCGCGCGGCGACGCGGCCTAGCCTGTCTCTGCTCATTCTGCTCGTCGTCAGAATACAGGATGGTAGCCAGCGCAGCCTCGATATCTCGTTGGTATCGTCGGAATTCGAAGCTTTCGTGGAAATACTGCTCATACTCGGTTTGCCCCTCTCGCGGCGGAGGCGGGGTGTACCTGACTTCTAGGATGGCTGAGAGGACCATTCGATAGAGCGGCGACGCATACATCTCGATGGATTGCTTGCCCGGCGGCACGATCAGGCGTTCCAGCCTAAGCGGGTTGCCGTGGAGGGCATCGTTGCGCAGGCGAGTGATTTCGCCATAAATCCAAACCGGCAGCTTGCGCCGCGCATCCTGGGCGTCGCCAAACACAGTGTAGATTTTCTTGATTGCAGTCGGTCAGATTCCAGCCGATGCCCTCCAGCACTTCGTAGATCAAGCGGAACGCCTCTCTACGGGATGGCCGCAATATCTCGAATGCCGAAGCCCAAAGCGCAACAGAACGCAGCACGTCGTACAGTTTGCTGTCCACGCCCGCCGGCATGAGAGAGGCAGCGTGCGACACATTCAGCGACCGAAATAGGCGCTCATCCTCCTCGCTAGGCGCTTCAGTCGCAAAGCAGCGCTCCCACCTCGACAGCAGCTCTCTTAGCAACGGGAGGTCCAGCTCTCTCGTCGATACGTTCTGGGGCGAAACCGCTGGAGTCGTCACGGCACGCAGCTTCTTGACCTCATGGATACCGAACATGAGCGGGGTGCGGGTAATTAGGTTCTTGTTCTGGTTATCGACCATCCATGGGTAGAAAGAGAAATAGTCGCCGTAGAGCGGTCCCATGTTGCGCTGGTGCTTGAGCGTCAGCGCCCACGCCATAGGTATGACGCACATCGCTATTGCATCGCGGAAGCCCGAGATGGCCGCTATGGTCCGATAGGTGTCGGGCTTGTCGTTCCGCCAGAGGATGACGAGCCGGCTCGACTGGAACGCCGAACTCCGTCTTAAATCGACCAAGGAAGCTCCGGAATCGCCGGTTGCGCGACATCTCTTGAACGCGCTGGTCCGTGACAGGAGCAACGGCGAAACCATCAACCTCGATTGCTTCCTGAAGCCTGATGTTCGGCAGCGCAAACATCGGCTGCCATGGCTGAACTCTTCGGGTTGATCTCGCCATTTCACCCAAGCTCAGTCGAGTCAGTGATGGCGTCGAGGCTCGTCTCCATCTTGTCCAGCTCACTGTAGACGGTGAGGAACAGGACAGCAGCGCCAGTTAGGGACTCCATTGCTCTCTCAGGGATGGCGCCTTGCGGGTAGAACGTCAGAACCTGGCCGTCGTGCTTGCCGAAGTAGACAACCGCTCCGAGCCCGTTTGGATGAACGATCTCGCACAGGTGGTCGTACGCCTCCCGGTACGTCTCAACCTTCTTATTCATCTTGTCGATTTGGCCGAGAATTTGCGGCGCTTTGTATTCCGGACCTTCCTCCAGGAAGGCAGGTAACCGCGTGGCGAAGGCGTACTTGTTTGTCAGGTCGGCTAATCCGGCGTAGTCCCCAGCTTCGCAGAGAGCCTGAAGCTTGGTCGAGTAATCGCAGAAGGCGGCAACGTTCTCGTAGATCGCCCTTGTGGCCATCTCGGTCATCAGCGGGCGTCCGGCGCGGAATTCAGCAACGCCGCCTTCCACAAACATGAGCATGCGGCGCAGATGGGCTTGGATGAAGCAACGCGCCAAGGCTGGCGCATACAGCCCCTTTGGCGGTGAGCCAATCACCATGGTATCGAGCAGCTTCGCCTGCAAGCGCTCGATCGCCTGGTTGGTGAGCGACAAGAGGCTGCCGGGCATCTCTGGCGGGCAGTCAGATATGAGGAATAACGGCATGTCTTGCCAACCCAGCGCGCCCTGTGTGCATAACTACGGGGTGAAAAGCGGAAAAGCTGCGACGAAAAAACGAGCGGACGGTAAGCCGGTTGGCAAGCCGATTCAACCCGGCGCGAGCGGCAATAAGGGCGGCCGACCATCCGATTACAAAACCTGAGTACGCAGATCAGGCCGCGAAGTTAATTCGCAGACTGATAAGCTTTCTAACAAAACGGAGTCAGTTGGCGTACTGATAAGGAAAACAGCGAAAGCTTATCAGTCGAGGCACGGGTAGCTCGGGTCATTTCTCAAACTCGCAAACTAGGGGAAACTCTTGGGATTTCGCCGCGTTGCAGGCTCGGGCTTCTGTTGAAACTTCAATCCGTCGCTGTTGAGAAAGAACAGGGGGCCCGACTGGACCGAACCAAAGGCCGCTGCCGTGAGAGGCCCACCGAAGCAGGCTCCCGTATCGATGTTGACGCGATTGGCTTGAACGTCGGGAGCACGCGTTGCCGTTGGCGTATGGCCGTGCACCACGAGAGCACCGTGCCACAGCCTCGAGGACAGGAACGGCTCACGTATCCACAACAGGTCGTCCTTGGACTGGGCCTCCAATGCAACGCCGGGTCTTACTCCGGCATGAACGAACAACCTGTGCTCGTCGCGAACTTGAAGAGGCAACGCTCTCATCCACGCGAGGTGCTCCGCCGGGAGATCGGAGGGGTCGTCCATGCCGTAGGCATCCAGTGTCTGCTCGCCACCGTTCGTCCACCACTGAATGAGCTCGGCATCGGAGCGGCTCCGATCAGCGGCGCGGCAAAGCATATGGTCGTGATTCCCCATGATGCAGCGGAATCGCGACGGGGCGCTGGCCTGTTCTCGCATCAGATAGGCAATCACCTGGTCGGAGGCGGGCCCCCTGTCGACATAGTCGCCCAGGAACAGGAAATCGTGCGCGATGGCGCCCGCGCTGCTTCGGCAGATTTCGAGCAGAGACCTGAGCTCCTCGAAGCATCCGTGGATGTCTCCAATCGCGAAGGTCATTCGTTCGTTCATATTGACCGTCCATTGCAATCAATCTAGGTGACATCAGCAGGGGGTCTTCGCCAGGCAAATATTTTTTGAAAATATTCCATAACGTGTAAATTTCTCGGGGACTCGATTGAATATAGGAAGATTGGAATGAGCGGGGGCGAGGTCGCGTAGTGAGATTGCGAATCCATCGGGGTACGCGGGAGATTGGCGGCAGCTGTATCGAGTTGGAGAGCGAGGGGGCCCGAATCCTGCTCGATCTCGGTCTTCCGCTGAACGCCAAGGACCTTGCTTCCACACCGCTGCCCGACGTCGATGGGCTTTCCGTCCCCAGTGGCAGCCTTCTCGGTATCGTCTTGTCTCATGGTCATCGGGACCATTGGGGCCTAGTGCCGAAGGTAAACCCTGCGATTCCGCTCATCATGGGACAGGCGACCGAGAGCATCATCCGGGCGGCCGCCGATTTCGTTCCCGATGCCGTGGCCTTGAAGGCAAGTAACCACCTCGAGCACCGCAAGCCGATCCAGCTTGGCCCCTTCACCGTCACGCCCCGCCTCGTGGACCATTCGGGCTTCGATGCCTACGCCATGGAAATCTCGTCCGGCGGCAAGCGCGTGTTCAATTCCGGCGATTTGCGCGCCCACGGCCGCAAGCGCAAGCTGTTTGACGCCCTTATCAGCGATCCGCCCCGCGACATCGACCTCATGTTGATGGAAGGATCGAGCCTCGGCCGCCTGGCTGACGACGCGACGTTCCCGTCCGAGGAGGACCTTGAAGAGACATTCGTCGCGCGGTTCGAGCAGACCGAAGGCTTCGCCCTGGTCGCCTGCTCCGCCCAGAACATCGACCGGGTGGTCACGATCTATCGCGCGGCGAAACGAACGGGCCGTAGCGTCGTCATCGATGCCTACGCCGCCGAAGTGCTGAAGGCCACGGGACACGACAGCATTCCCCAGCCCGCGCCAGGATGGTCGAATCTCGCGGTCTACATCCCGCAGAGGCAGCGCGTTCAGTTGAAAGCCAAGGGGATCGCCGCCCTGGTCGATGGCTATCGCGGCTTTCGGGTCTGGCCCGGGCAACTCGCCGGGAGCGCCCCGCGCTCGGTCATGCTGTTTCGGGGCTGGATGATGTCCGATCTGGCGCAGGCCAACGCGCTCACGGGCGCGAGAGTGTTCTGGTCGCAATGGGACGGCTATCTGGCCGACGGCCAGGCGGGAGCAGCCTTGAAGGCTGATTGCGGCCGCCGCGGCATCCCGTTCGAAACGATTCATACATCGGGACACGCCGGTCCGTCCGACCTGAAGCGCCTTGCCTCGGCCGTGGCGGCGAAGCGGCTGATCCCGATACATACGTTTGAACGGCTTCGGTTTCCGGATCTCTTTAGCAATGTGGAATTGGTGGACGATGGTGAATGGATTGACGTCTGAACTAAACTTTCTCAAGCGCGGTCTTTCTTCCCCGCAAATCGATGGTCTGAAGGTGCTCGCGGAGAGCTCGATCGACAATTGGTGGAAGGAGGTGCTGGAGAGCAAGGACCTGTTGCTTGCGGTCCGGAACGGATACCTGAACGCCTATGTCAAAGGTCAGAGCGTCTTCAAGATTGCGTTCGCGAAAGGCGGCAGCAATGGCAGCCAGCCCCGTCTTGCGATCCATTACAAGTATCTGGTGAAGCCGGAGCTTGAGAAAAAGGATCCGTATGTGTCGTTCGATGGGAAGGCGTTCGATCTCAACCCTGCCGACATCGTGAACACCGATTACCAGTCCAAGCTCACCTTGCCGCAATTGATCAAGACGGCTGCGCGATTTGCCGGGCCCGAAAAAAGCGGGGTGCACAAGATTGCCAGGAAGGAACCGAAGGTCGTTGATCTCGAAATTGCCTTCACGAAGGCTGGAGAGAACGGCGATCTATCCGCGCCGCGGATGGATATCGCAGTGCTGGTCCCGGGGAAACCGGGCAAAGCCGAGTTGGCCTTCTGCGAAGCAAAATGCGCGGATAATCGTGAGCTGTGGGACCTGGAAAAGCTTCCCAAGGGAGCAAAGAGCCTTCCACTTCCGGAGCGCTCCACGGCTGTGATCGCTCAAATCAGAAAGTATGAGCAGTTCATCCAGGCCAAAGAAACCCAGGAAAGCCTGATTGGGGGCTATGTCAGCACCTGTAGGAATCTGATGGAGATCAGCGGTCAAAGTCGGGGCAGGCGGGTCGATGATCTCGTCAAACAGGTTGCCGAGGGGAAGGTCGAGCTGTCGATTCATCCCCACGTTTATCTCCTGATCTACGATTTCGGCCAGGACGAGAAGGAAGGCCGTATCAAGAAAAAGCGGCTGGAGCTGAAAAAGGAAGGCGTCAGGACCATCGCCAAGGGCAAGCCCGAGGACTTCCAGTTGACCAACGATATCTTGAGCGAGAATGCGAAATGGACTGGTTCGAGCGACTGACGGGTTTTCGCGAGAGCAGCTACGCCGACACGCGTGCCAGGATGAAGGTCGAGGGCCGTGAGCTCCGGTCCCTCGTCAACGGAAAGAGCTATGGCATCGGCGAACTCGAGCTGGTGTCGTTGCAGTCGTTGCGTGAGCGGGCAGCTTCCCTCAGTCGGCCGGAAGGGCACCTGAGACTGGAAGTGGTTCGCGGCGATGTCCGACAGATGCATCGACAGCCCGCGAACGCCGGTGCCTTGTTTCAGGTTGCCTCCCAATTCAACCTGCTGGAGATGACCGGTCCCGCCGTGACTCCTGAGGACGGGGTCACCCGCTATCAAGGCGACCCGACCCAAGGGCCGGCCTGCGCGATCGCTGCCGGAGCGGCGACGATCTACAGGAACTACTTTGCTCCAGTTGGTGACAGTTACGGACAGACAGCAACGCGCCAACTCGACGCACTGGCCGACGTTGGCGAAGCCCTGGCCGCGAACCTGAATAGGCCGGTCGAGGCTTTGTGGCAGATGGCCAACGGCTACGCCCTGTGCACCCGCATCGGACTTGACGCTATTGCGGAGCACCTGAAAGGGCTGGCGCCAGCCCAGCTCGATACGCTGCGTGGCAGGCTGCGGGTCGGTGTGCATAGCGACGTGGAGGTCACTGACGCTGAGGGATCGCAGCGACCGCGGGTTTCGCAGGTGTTTTGCTCGGCGCTTCCGCTCGCTTATTCGCAGGTTCCGTCGGCGCACTGGAAGCCCTTCGCGTCGCTGGTTCTGGAGGCGGCCTACGAGGCCACCTTGTTGGCCGCCGTCCTGAATAAGCAACGAGGCATGTCCAACGTTGTCTTGCTTACACGTCTTGGCGGGAGTGCGTTCGGCAACGAGGGCGAGTGGATCGATGCTGCCATCAGGCGAGCGCTGACAACAATGTCGCGTTTCGAGCTGGATGCGAGACTTGTAAGTTACAGCGCGCCAACGCAAAAAACTCGGCAGTTGGTCAAAGACTTTGTTTGAAAAATTGCTTCACCACCGAGCCACAGGATGGCTTAGTCGCCGCCGGTTGATGCAGCGCCAGTACAGCTTTCGTCAAGTACAATGAATTTCACTGACGTAAACATCTACAACTTAGAACGGGATCGCTTGACATCTATTGGACCTTGCAAAGGACGCTGACACGGCAAGAAGACCTTGAGTGAAGAGTTTCGTGCAAGGAACTTGCACCATCCCAATCTGTCCAGGCGCTCGATCCATTGGGGCAGATGTAGCGTTGTCGTCTCAAGCGTCGCGGACAGCTCGAGCATAGACGTCCGTAGGAATCCGGATTCAGGCCCTGAAAGCCTATCCACATCGCCTTTGGTCTAATTACCCGCGGAAGGGAGATGACTCGCCTCATTTCTCGTTATATTCATTCACAACTAGAAGAGGAATTGGGGCAGGGCCGGTATTGAGCGTAAAGCGAACGCAGCATCTGCAGAATGCTGTGCGGGTCAAAATGTGCGGCGCGGCAGAGGTGAGCCCTTACGCGTCAGACGAGTTTCCAGAGAGGGGGAGCAGTTAGCTTGGCGAGCGTCGGCACGCGGCCGAAAGGCGAGGATCAGGAAACACGATCGGCTGTAATCAAGCTGTTCGATGATACGCGGCGCAGGTTGGTCGAGACGGGTACTCGCAATCGCCTTGTTCACGTCAATCGCGCGAACACGCGCGGTAATGTACTGAACATTGTGAACGAGCATTCGGATGATGTTCACGCCTTGCTTTCCGGTGGCAAGGCCATGCGCTTCTTCGCGCTTGGCAAAGACAAGGTCGAGGATAGCCGCGAAGTCGTCCTTACCGACGTTATGCAGCAGGGGCCCGACGAAGATCGCTACACCGATTCATGGCTTGAAACGCGGCTCGGTCCTGACGCACTGCAAAAAAAGCTGCTGAAGATAGCGCGGGAAGCCCAAACTGCGGAGGAGGAATCCGGCGTCAACGTCCTTTACCTCGCGATGGGCTTTCTGACCTGGTATGAGGATAAGGCGTCGAGCTTACCCCGCGAAGCACCGCTCGTCCTCCTTCCCGTAGAACTCGTGCGCAATGCCAGGACGTCGACATTCGACCTTCGAGTGCGGGACGAAGACGCTCTCACGAACCTGCCGCTCCAGCAGCGGTTGAGGGACGATTTCGGAATCGAACTTCCCGAACTCGAAATCGAGGAGGACTGGAAACCTTCCGACTATTTTACGGAAGTTCAACTAGTCACCAATTCGCGTGATCGCTGGAAACTCGACCCCAACGCTATGCAGTTGGGATTCTTCAGCTTCAGCAAGCTGCTGATGTATCGTGATTTGGCCATTGAAACGTGGCCCGACGACGCGTTGGCAGGCCATGCGCTGACTCGTGGTCTACTCTACGAGGGGTTTGAACGCGAGGAACCGCTATTTAACTCAAATGATAAACTGGACGAGGTCCTGCCGCCCGAAAAGCTATTCCATGTCGTCGATGCGGATGCGTCGCAAGCGAAAGTGATCGAGGAGGTGCGGTCGGGGCGCAATCTGGTGGTTCAAGGGCCGCCTGGAACGGGCAAATCTCAGACGATCACTAACATCATTGCGGCTGCAGCCAAGGAAGGTAAGCGAGTCCTCTTTCTCGCCGAGAAAATGGCGGCGCTCTCTGTGGTGCACGACCGCCTCGTGAAGGTCGGGCTACGCGATGTATGCCTCGAATTGCATTCGAGAAGCGCAAATAAGAAGGCTGTTTTAAGCGAGCTGGCGCGCACCTTGTCGCAGGCCAGCGTCGTGCCAGGAGTGCCGGGAGCGCCAATTGCCGTGACGGAAAGCCGCGACCGGCTGAACAATCTTGCGGGGGCGTTACACCGACCGATCGGAGCAACCGGAGAGACAGCCTACAGCGTGCTTGGACGGCAATCCCAGTTTATCGGGAAAGGTATCTTGCCTCCAAGTCTGGAGGTCGAAAGCCTGAGTTCGATGTCGCGGCAGCAAGAGATCGATTTGCTAGCGACAATCGAGGAATATGGCGCACTCCTCGCGGAAGAGGGACGAGCAACCATTCACCCTTTCGAAGGCACAGGTAATCTTCACCTTCAGCCGGTGGACTTAGCTCGTCTGAAAGCTACGCTGACTGAAGCTCAAGCTGCCGTGACCTCGCTTGCAGCGTCATTGCGCGTGCCTGTCGACACACTTGCTTTGCATGTTACCGCCGCCCTGGATATCGTTGCTCCGTTGGCCGATGTACTAGGGCGGCTCGAAGGACTGCCTCTTGGCGCTGCCGACATTGCGCAGAAGGTGCTCGACGCACCGGACATTCATCGCCTTCACCAAGCATTGCGCGCTGGGATGGCCTGGCGGCAAGCGCTCGATCAAGCGTCAGAAGTATTCGTTGAAACCGCGTTCAGCATTTCGTCGGGCCATCTACGCGCTCCGCTCGCGGCAGGTACTCGTTCATATTTTGCTCGCTGGGGTGGTCGCTATCGCGGCGCTTCACGCGAACTTGCCGGCCTATTGCGGGGAAGCCTACCCAAAACAGCAGCCGAGAGGGTTGCGCGGATCGACCAATTGATCACTTTGGTCTCGTTGAGATCCGAATGGGAAGGCGATCGCGAAAATTGCGGTCGTATTCTCGGCGATGCCTGGCGTGGAGAGAAATCCGACTTTGGGAGACTGGTAACCATCGTCGAATGGTGCGAGAGACTTTCTAAAGCCCCGATTTCCGTGAGTTCAGACAAGTCGGTCGCGCTGGCTGCTCGGGCTGATAGCCTAGCCGCAATGCGACGGGCATTGCAAGAGGCCGCGCAAACTGCACGCTCGGCGTTGCAAGCCATCGTGAAACTGCTTGATCTTAATCTTGCTAGTTTTGGTGACCTAGGCCTAGAGCATACCGATCTCGGCGCAGTCGCGGCGCGCTTTGGCACGATGGCCGCCGCGACTGGGCGGTATACGTCGTGGACCCAGCTAGCGCGGCGTCGCGAAGCGCTCGTCTCAGCGGGATTGTCCAGCCTTGAGGAGCGGATGCGATCTGGGGAGCTAGACGGAGCTGCTGCGGCAATCGAGCTGCGCTACGCTCGTGCCGAACGCCTTTGGAAGATCGCTCTTGAGCAGAACCCCGACCTTCGTGGCATTGGCCTGGAAAGGCGCCATGATCTGGTTGACACCTTCGCGACGCTAGAGCGACAGCAGCTCACGGACAATGTAACTACCATCCTAGCCGGCCACCTTGCGCAAGTGCCTCAAGGCGCCATGGGCGAGATGAAGGTTCTCCGTGGTGAGATCGGGAAAAAGCGCGGCCATATGGCACTGCGACGATTGGTCGAAAGGGCCGGCACAGCGATACAACGCATTAAGCCCGTCTTGTTGATGAGCCCAATATCCGTCGCTCAATACTTGCCGCCGGGCACGATCTCGTTTGACCTTCTAGTTATCGATGAGGCTTCGCAAGTCCGCCCAGAGGATGCGCTTGGGGCGATCGCGCGAGCTGCCCAAATCGTAGTTGTGGGCGACAAGAAGCAGCTTCCACCGTCTTCCTTCTTCGATCGGGTGTTGGCGGACGAAGAGGATGACAAGGAAGGCGATGACGAATATGTCGGCCCGGACTTGCTGGAAGGTGCTGCCACTATCGGGAGTATGGAGAGTATCCTCACTCTTTGCGAGGCGCGCGGCCTCGCAGGTAGAATGTTGAAATGGCATTATCGATCACGCGATCCATCACTGATCGAGGTTTCGAATCGCGAATTTTATGACAGTGATCTCGTTCTTCCGCCATCCCCTCTACAGAGGGATCCGGCCTATGGCTTGTGCTTCACCCGGGTCGATGGCGTTTACGACAAAGGTGGAAAGCGGGACAACCGCAAAGAAGGTGAGTCCATCGTTGATCGGATAGCGGAACACGCGAGAACAAACCCATCACACTCTCTCGGTGTAGTCACGTTTTCGTTTGCACAGCGAAATCTCATCACGGAGCTTTTGGAGCTTCGTCGTCGCCAAGACTCCACGCTGGACCAATTTTTGCGTGAAGGACAATCGGAAGATCTGTTCGTCAAGAACATCGAGAACGTGCAGGGCGATGAGCGCGACGTTATTCTCGTTAGTGTTGGCTATGGCCCCGTTATCGCCGGCGGAAGGTTGAACAGCATGTCATTCGGTCCGGTTAACGGCGAAGGCGGCGAACGACGTCTCAATGTGTTGTTCACCCGAGCTCGGATCCGCTGCGAGGTGTTTGCATCGTTCGATCCCGGTGACATTGATTTGAACCGCACCTCGAGAGAAGGCCCGCGAATCCTCAAGCGTTTTCTTGATTTTGCAAAGAATGGTCGCCTGGAAGTAGACTCGCCGACGGGCCTCGATGCAGATTCGCCTTTCGAGGAAGATGTTGCTGACGTGATCCGGGGGTACGGTTTCCTCGCAGACGCGCAAGTCGGATCTGTTGGTTTCCGAATCGATCTGGGAATTCGTCACCCTGACAAGCCGGGCAGCTACATTCTCGCCGTCGAGTGTGATGGCGCGACATACCATAGCGCTCTTTGGGCCAGAGAACGGGACCGTCTGCGTCAGGACGTGCTTGAACGCCTGGGTTGGCGGTTTCATCGCATTTGGAGTACCGACTGGTTCTATAATCGCCCCTTTGAGATAGAGCGACTGCGCACGGCGCTTTCGGAAGCGCGGGATAGGGCTGACCAGGGACTGCGGGTCGAGGGAGCAAATCAGGCGCGATCGATCGAACCAGCGGAGGTGGAAGCTACACCGATCGTAGTTCCCGAGGTCGTTGTTCGGCAGATGCCTCCATATCAGCGGGCGATCTTTCGCGTCAGCACTTCGAACGAGCCGCATGAAGCACCTGTCTCCACGCTTGCGAATCTGGCTCGAAGGATCGTGGATGCCGAAGGACCGGTCCATGTGGAAGAAATCGCTCGACGCGTCGCATCCTGCTTTGGCAAGGAAAAGGCGGGATCGCGAATATTGACTGCGACTGAAACGGCTTTGTCGGTCGCCCGATCCGGAAGTGCCGATCTACTCACCGATGGAATATTCTGGTACACACGAGGTCAGTCGGATGCGCCTCCGGTTCGCGATCGTTCTGCGGAAAGCGGTGCAACTCTCAAGGCTGCGTGCATTTCTATTCTGGAGATACAGGCCGCGTTCAGGATAGCCCGTGAAGATAATGCCGGGGGTGAAGACGAGGAGCTTGTCAGAACAGTGGCTCGCCTACTTGGTTTCAAGCGGGTGGGGGCGGATCTGCAGGCGCGACTAGCCGAGGGCTTAACTTGAGCGGGTCATCACATCGATGGAGCCAAGGATCAGTCGCAAGCGGAGTCTTTAGCTTGACTAATTAGTTAGCCGACAAATGGAGTCAGTCCGCTAACAGATTAGCGTTGGTCGCAAATGGAGTCCGTTGGCCAACTGATTAGGGAACAGCGTTTGCCTATCAGTTAGGCCCTTTGCAAGGGCGTCTGCTTTGTTGAGCGGGGAGAGCACAATGTCGGATGTGGAAACGCACCCTTACAATTCGGAGCTCATGCCCCCTAACGTTCGATTGCTAGTTGTCGGGACTGCGCCGCCGCCGAGGTTCTCGAGCCCTCAATGCGAAGGGGTGGGAGCGCACAAACTCGATTTCGAGTTTTTCTATGGTTCTGGACATAACAACATGTGGCTTTGGCTAAACCAAGTTGCCGCGGAACGGGGAATGCCGCTGCCGAATGACGAAGCGGAGGCACAAGAATATCGCAGAGCGGCACGGGACTATCTCAAACGAAATCGTCTGTGGATGAAAGACGTCTTAAACACCTATCGCAGAAAGTCCGGGCGCGAGTGCAGTTCGAGCGACGACGATATCATTAAGCCCCAGTCCGGCGAGTGCGTAGATTTTGAAGAAGTCTTGATGCAACATCCCTCAATCGAGGCTCTGGCTTTCACGAGCCATAGAGCATCGGAATGGTCGTTCATGGCCATGAGGCGGACGGAGCGCTGGCGTGCTTTCCGCGAACGGTGGGCCAATGACCGCACTATTGACCGGAGCCAGCCGTTTGAGCGGATGATAATAGGCGGTCGCAAGATTAAGTTCTTTCTGCTGCCGTCTCCCAGCGGTCGGGCACTGTCGAACTCTGAAGCGATCAATATCTATAAGGCCGTGCTTTTCGAGCCGGCTGATCGTTAAGGTCGGTTTGGCCCGCACTAGGTCGCTAATGGAGCAAGTTGGTGTGATATCGTGTAAGTCTTCCGCAAAACCTGATCCAGTCTCATCGCGCTGGGGCAAATAGCGGAGATCGCTGGTCGAAGCCGCTCTGCATATGGGCCGAAGTGCCTGCTCTCACGAGTCAGTGGTGGCTCGTTTACTGCGCGAAGACGCTTTTGCTTCGAGTAGGGTCTATTCTATCATAAGTTCAAACTGGTATGAAGTCATAGGGCAAGACAAGTGCCGATTCTATGCCGGCCGCCCGCAGCACTTGTTGCAAGAGACGATCGAATTGGAAGCGCCCAGCGAAAGTGCAGCCGAAGAGCGATGGAGTGTTGAAGAGATAGCGCTCGCGGCTGAAGCCTATTTGAGCATGCTCGAAGACGAAATCGTGGGCCGCGAAATCAACAAGACCGCTATGCGTGAAAAGCTCCGGGCCGGAGGGCTTTCCGGACGCAGTGATGGCGCGATCGAATATCGCATGCAGAACATTTCTCACGTCCTTGAAACCATGGGGCGCGCTTGGGTATCCGGCTACAAGCCGGCGGGAAATGTTGGTCCTACAAACACCAAGGTTCTCAAGCAGAAGATCGAAGAGCTGACCGAAGGAAAAGTTTATCTTCCCCGGGCGCGCGCGGCCGTCTTTTCCCAGCTCGTGCCGTCGCTCGATCAGTTGATGGGCGTGAAAGCAGTTTTTCGGCAGGTCTCTTCCTTTGTGCTCTGTTTCGGAGGGCGAGGCGATCCTAGCAGTAAAGGCTACTACTCATTACCGGCGGCGGCGGCAAAGAAGGTTTCCGATCATCCATTTATCATTACAATTGGAGGCGGGAAAAACGTCCTCCCTGAGAATGAAGGTCGAGTCATCGATCTGGTTCGCCTCAGTCCTATTTACGGCCCGACAGCTCTGCTTCTCTCCGATCCGGAAGAGGTGAGGCGGCTTGCCCAATGGCCTGTCGCGATCGCATTGCGTGAAGTTTGGCGATTCGTGGCAATGCCTCACTTAATCGAAGATCTGGAATTCGACGATCGTACGATCCTCGCCGGCGCGCAGGACGGAATAATCAGACCGCAGAAAATCAGGCAACTGTACGACGTGTTGAAGAACTTCGAGCTGGTGCCGGCCAGACTCCCGGCAGGCGCTAACTTTTTTGATGATGGCACTCCCCGGCTCGTCAGCACGAAGTTGCCCTCACTACGGGTCGCAGCGAAGGAGGAGGGCAAGCGGTATTGGAAGCTTCAGCAATTGACGGAAAGAGATGCAACTCTGAGCCGAGAAGCGAAGCGTCTGAATGCACTAAAGCATGGTATGTTCACTTGCGAGGCGTGTGGTTTCGCCAACGCGGATCCTGCCATGTTTGACGCGCACCATCCGTCTCCCCTGGCGGTAGGTATACGGACGACTTTCGCCGAGCATTTAGAAATCTTGTGCCCCACATGCCATCGAAAGGCACACCGATCGCCCGATCGCCTCAAGCCCGTACCGCTGCTTGATTTGAAGAAGTGGTGCGTGGACGGTCGACCTTAGCGGATTTGTAGTCGGCACCGAATCGACCGCGTCCGACCAAGCCTATTGGGTCGATTTTGTCGTGGGCCGAAATGCAGTTCAGATCAGCGTGAGATCAAGCTCACGGTTGACGTCACATGGGTAATGCTTTGCTGTTCACGGGTCGACTGCCAAGCCGAACTTTCGGAGGTCGCGGGACATGGTCGGCGGCATTGGGAATCGTCGCGATCGTCAGAAGCCGTCTTAGTCTCAGCAGATCAGACGCGTAAACGCCGGATACGACTATCGGAGCCGACTCATAAGGTTTCTAACAAAAAGGAGTCAGTTAGGCGACTGATAAGGAAAATGCCGAAAGCGAGGCGCCCAAACGTTCGCGCGAGCTGCCACCAATCTCGAAGCGGCAACGTAATGTATCCAAAAACAGCAGAATGGCTTCATGCCGGATTTTAATCCTCATCAATGTCGTTAGGGACGATCTAAACTTCACGAGTAAGTCTCAAGTTATCTAGCTGAATATACTAATAAATGCCTTTCCACGTGGCTTTTAGTTGCGCCCGTCTGAAATCCGAATCACGAATTCTGGATACGGTTATTGACTTTTGGATACATTCTGGTCAGTTTCCTGCCACAATAAGATCGACTTCGGGAGGACCTGGTGACCGGCAGCTCGGGCGCACGCGTGCCGAAATTGACGCAGACGACGGCCGTGCTGGTGATGTGCGCGGTCTTGATCGTCGTCTTCTCGATCTTCCTGAAGGGCTTTCCGACCCTCGGCAATATGTTCGCGCTTGCGCGCAACATTTCCATTCTCGGCATCCTCGCGCTCGGCATGGCCGTCGTCGTGATCGGGCGTGGACTTGATCTTTCGCAAGTCGCCTCCTTCGCCGCCTCTACCGCAATTGCAATCATCCTGATGAATTCCGGTTACGCGACGCCGGTTGCCCTGCTGGTCGGCTTCGTGATGGCAATCGTCATCGGTATCTTGAACGGATTTCTCATCTCGGTGATCGAGATGCCGCCGCTTCTCACGACACTGGCGTCGAGCCTTGCGGTGCTGGGCATCGTCCGTACCACTGCGGTGCAGCACTACGTCGTTTATCTGTCCAAGGGACATGACGATTTTCTGAAGCTCGGCGGAAACATCTGGGGCGGCGTGCCTATCTCGGTCCTGATCTTCGCGGCCACCGCGATCGTCGTGCATCTCTTCCTGTCGCGCACCGTGATTGGGCGTTTCGTTTACGCCCACGGCGACAATCCGGACGCTGCGCGTCAGACTGGTCTGCCGACCCGCCCCTTGACCATGATCGAGTATGCGCTGTGCGCCGCGATCGGTTATGTCGGCGGCGTCGTCATGGTCGCGCAGACGGCGCTCATGCATCTCCAGGTCGCGGAATCGACGATCATTTTCGATGTCATCATGGTTGTGGTGCTCGGTGGCGTCAGCCTCGTCGGCGGCCGCGGCAATGTGATGAGCGTCATTGCCGGAACGCTGCTGATCGGTGTGCTGCTGAACGGCATGACCATCATGGACATGGACGTGCAGACCCAGAACATCGTCAAGGGAATCGTGCTGCTGATCGCGATCCTGCTAGATTCCCGGCTGCACCCGCGGGATGAGGAGACGTCAAAGCAGGGCGACTAAAGCTCATCGCCCATCAACCGGCCGCAACAAGCGGTCACTACATAAAAAGAGAGGGAGAGACATGACGAAAACAATCCACGGGAAGGCGCTCGCCGGCATCGGGCTGGCGGCAATGATCGTAACCGCCGTAGTTGCTGCGGCGCCATCGCAGGCGGCCGGGCCGCGTGACCAATTGCGCGAGAAATTCGACAAGGCGCTCAAAGGTAAGACGGTGGCCTGGTCACCGGTCTGGATGGGGGTTCTGGAATCCGAATGGACGCGCGTGATGAAGGATCGTTTCGACGATTACGGCATCAAGCTCGTCACCCGCGACGCCAACATGAAGTCTGACATCCAGCTTCAGACCGTCAGCGACTACATCAACGACAAGCCCGATGTGATCGTGGTGCAAAACCCGAACGTCACGCTACTGGCCAAGGAACTGAAGCGTGCGATGGACGCGGGCATCTATGTCGTGCAGGTCAACATGGCATCGAATACGCTGACCGACGCCTATGTCGGTGTCGATGCCAAGGATCTGGGTACCAAGATCGCTCGCGAAGTGATCAATCAGTGCGGCGGCGGCAAGGGCTCGGGCGAGATCGCGATCCTCGAAGGCGAGGCGACTGCAGCCTATTCGCTCGACATGAAGAACGGCGCGATGGAGGTGTTCAAGACCGATCCGTCGATCAAGGTCGTGTCGTCGCAACCGACCAGCTGGGACGCCAACAAGGCCGGCGACATCACTACCACCGTGTTGCAACAGCATCCGAAGCTGTGCGGGATCCTCAGCGTCTGGGGACCGCAGACGGCGGGTGCGGCGCAGGCGATCAAGGCGGCCAATATGGGCGACAAGGTGAAGGTTTTCGTCGCCAGCGACGGCCAGCCCGCCGATTGCGACCTTCTGGAGCAAGGTGCGTTCTCCGCGAACCTGTCCTATCGCGCCGACGTGCAGGGACAGACCATCGCTGACGCGGTGATCGCGCTGCTGCAGAGCGGCGACAAACCGGGCGCGAAGAACATCGCCTATTACACGACCCCCGCCTGGGTGAAGTCGAAGGACGATCGCATGTACTGCTTCAGCATCCCGAAGGGCACGAAGTAGTCCTTCCGGCGCCCGCGCCATCTTGCCCTCTTGGGCGCGGGCAGGCCGGACTTGTCGATCCCCATCCCCCCTGCGTCGTCCCGTCGTTCGGCCGCCTGCGCGCCGGACCCGTCGGAGTCTGTTGATGAAAAGCCTGCAACGCGCCTGGCATCGCCATTCGCCCCAGCTGTTCCTGGGCGAACTGCTTGAGAAGCGGTGGATGGAGCCGGTCATTCCATTCACGTTGACGATCATGGTCTTCTTGGCCTTCGCGGTGATGATTCCACGCTACCTGACGGCAGGCAGCCTTCAGGAATTGATGCGGAATTTCGCCGAGCAGGGGATGGTCGCGGTGGCGATGGCGTTCTCCGTGCTCTCCGGCGGCATCGACCTGTCCGTCGGCGCAGTGTTCGCAATGTCGAATTTCCTGACGCTCTACCTCTATCTCATTCTCGGGCTGCCGCTCCCTTTGACGATCGTGCTCGTCATCCTGTTCGGCGCGGCGATGGGCGCGATCAATGGTGGCTTGATTGCCTACGGCAAGACCCGGCCGTTCCTGACGACCCTGGTTGTCCTCATCATCGTTCGCGCCGCTTACAACAAGGTGACAGTCGCGTATACGAACGAGCTCGCTAGCATCGACAATGGCTCCAGTGCATGGGACTTCATGGGGGCCGGCAAGGTTTTCGGCGTGCCCTTCAACATGCTGGTGCTGATCCTGCTTGCCGCCGGCACGCATTTCTTTCTCACCCGCATCAAGCCCGGCGTCCACATCATGGCGGTCGGGTCGAGCCGCAAGGCAGCCCGCCACGCCGGCGTCAACGTCAAGCGCGTGCTGTTCTCGGCCTATGTGATGTCGGGGGCGATCGCGGCACTGGCGGGAACTCTCTATGCCGCCCGGCAGAGCAGTTCGGGCACCGACACCGGCGTCGGCTGGGAGATCAACGCGCTGGCCGCGGTGGTTCTCGGCGGTATCAGCCTCTCCGGCGGGCGCGGCACCATCGCGCGCGCCATCATGGGCGCGGCGATCATCTTTATGCTCACCAGCGGCATGGTGCGGCTGGGCATCTCCGGCAACCTGACGACGGCCGTCATCGGTGTCATCCTGCTGTTCGCGGTCGGCTTCAACGTGAAGTGGGTCAAGAACAAGGGCAAGGTGCTGCAAAAGGTCTATGTGACGCCAAGCTGGGTTGATTTCGAGCCGCCGCCGTCCGTCGAGCGCGGTAGTGGCACGCCGTTCGCGGAGAATGACCGCCTGAAGAATGCGGAAGCGATCGCGCTCAACATGATCGAGGGCCCGGAGGACGTCATCCTCGACCGCAAGGACAACCTCTACACGGTCAACCGCAACGGCTCGATCATCCGCTTTTTCGCGCCGGACTATACCGTCCGCGAGGAATTCGCGCGGATCGGCGGCCGACCGCTCGGGTTGGCGTTCGATCGGGATCAGAACCTCCTCGTCTGCATCGCCGGCATGGGCGTCTACGGCGTGAAGCCCGATCGCTCGGTCTTCAAGGTGACCGATCGCACCACGCGTACGCGCACACGCCTCAAGGACGACTCGCGGCTCTATCTCGCGGACGATCTCGACGTCGCGCCCGACGGCAAGATCTATTTCAGCGAAGCATCGACCCGTTACGAACTGACCGACTGGGCGCTCGACGGCTTCGAGGGGCGCGGCAACGGACGGCTGATCTGCCATGATCCGAAGACCGGCATAACCAAGACCGTCCTCAAGAACCTGACGTTTCCCAACGGCATCTGCATTTCGCATGACGGTCAGTCGGTGCTGTGGGCCAGCACCTGGCTGTGCCAGATCAACCGCTACTGGATCGCCGGCCCGAAGGCGGGCACCAGCGAAATCCTGATCGACAACCTTCCGGGCTATTGCGACAACATCAACCGCGCCTCCGATGGCAAGTACTGGCTCGCCTTCGTCGGCCTGCGCACTCCGGTCTATGACCTTGCCATGCGCAACCCTGTTTTCCGCACCCGCATGGTCAAGCAAATTCCGCCGGACGAGTGGCTGTGCCCGGGCATCAACTACGGCTGCGTGATCAAGTTCGACGACCATGGCGTGGTGACGGAATCGCTGTGGGATCCAGGCGGGCTCTCGCATCCGACCATCACGTCGGTCCGCGAACACAAGGGTTATCTCTATATCGGCGGTCTCGAGAACAACCGTATCGGCCGCATTCGCCTGCAGGACGCCGACCCGACGTGGGAAGCGCACAAGTCCTATTGGGAAGGGGCCTGAGCCATGTCTCTGCTTGGCGATATCATCGATCGCGTGTTGTCTCCGAACCGGGAAATTCACGGCATTCCCGTGCTCGACGGCGCGTTCTCCCCGAACCAGCGGCTCGATGAGGCCCGCCAGCTCGGCGATGACATCGAGCGGCCGGACGACATCGTGCTGGGGCAGGACGGCACTCTCTATGTCTCGACCGGGAATCGCATCCTGCGTTGCACCGGGGCCGATTTCGAGACGCGTGCGGTGTTCGCGACGCTTGACGGGCCGGTCGGGGGACTAGCATGCGCGCAGGACGGCCGGCTGCTCGCCTGTGTTTCCGGCGCAGGGCTGTTGGCGCTGTCTCCATCTGGTGAAGCCGTCGGCAAGCTCGAAAGCGTCGGCGGCGAGAAGATTTCCTGTCCATTGTCGGTGACGGTCGCTCCCGATGGAGCGATCTATCTGACTGATGGCTCGCGCAACAACCGGCCTGAACTCTGGCTCGCCGATCTGATGCAGAACCGGGCCCCGTCGGGCCGTCTCATCGCCTGCAATTCCTCGCTCGGTGATGCGCGCGTGCGCGCGGAAGGTCTCGCATGGCCGCTCGGCGTGGTCATATCCGGGGACGGCAGGGAAGTGTGGGTCGCCGAATCTTGGGCCCACCGCTTGACCGCATTTTCGCGCGCGGGTGACGACAAGCGTGTGATCGCCAAGAACCATACCGGCTATCCGGCGCGGCTCGCCCGGGGCACGGACGGCGAAATCTGGATGGCCTTCTTCGCGCTTCGCACCCAACTGACCGAATTCGTCCTGCGCGAACGGGGGTTCTGCGAAGAGATGATGCGGACGGTTCCGCCCGAGCTGTGGATCGGGCCGGCGCTGGATGGTCGCCTCAATCCGCGCGAGCCGACCCAGATTGGCCGCATCAAGAAACTCGGAATCCAGAAGCCGTGGGCGCCGCCGCGCTCGTATGGCCTCGTCGCCCGTCTCGACGCTCAGGGTGGGGTGATGGAAACGTTGCACAGCCGCGTCGATGGCCGGGTCCACGGAGTCATGGCAGTCCGCCCGATCGGTTCCCGCGTGCTGGCGGTGTCCAAGGGGCGCGATTGCCTCGTCGAACTGCCGCTTGGTTGCGGCGTGCAAGAAGGATGAACGCCATGCCGGCGGAACAACAGGCTGCGGCCCCGCTGCTTCAGATCGTCAATGGAAGCAAGGTCTATGGCGGCCTTCACGCGATCGATGGTGTCAATTTCGATCTGCGACCAGGCGAAATACACGCGCTGCTGGGCGAGAACGGCGCGGGCAAATCGACGCTCTGCAAGGCGATTGCCGGCGCGATCACGCTGACCTCCGGCGACTATCTGATCCAGGGGCGCAAGGTTTCGTTCGCGTCACCGAAGGAGGCGCTGGAGGGAGGCGTCGCGATGGTCTACCAGGAATCCAGTCTGGTGCCCTCGATGACGGTGGCGCAGAACCTCGAGCTCGGCATGGAGAAGTGGGTCACGGTCTACAGCAAGATCAACATTGCGGCGACCCAGTCGCTGCAATCCATGAACTTCAACGTCGACCCGCTGGTGCTGGTGGAGAACCTCGGAACGGCGAAACGGCAGATGGTCGAGATCGTGCGTGCAGTTCGCCACAACGCCCAGGTCTTCATTTTCGACGAGCCGACCGCATCGCTGACCCCCGAAGAGACGCAGCATCTGTACCACCTTCTCAACACGCTGAAAGAGAAGGGTGCCGGGATCATCTTCATCTCGCACGCGCTGGAAGAGGCCCTCAACATCGCCGATCGCATCACTGTGCTCCGCGACGGAAAGCTCGTCGCCACTGCACCGGCGAAGGAGGTGACCCGCGATTCACTCGTGCGGATGATGGTCGGTCGCAAGGAGACGGCCGCGCAGTACGAGACCCACGGCGCCGATCCGGATGCGCCGAAGCCTCATGCGCCGCGCGGCGAGAAAGTGCTTTCGGTCGAAAACGTGACGATGGGCAGCATCGTCAAGAACATGTCGTTCTCCGTGTTCAACCGTGAAGTCGTCGGCATCTTCGGGCTGGTCGGAGCGGGGCGTTCCGAGATCGCGCAGATCGTCAGCGGCGCGCGCAAGCGGAACTTCCTGCGAGGCGGGATGATCTATCTGCGGGACAAGCCGGTCCGCTACCGGGTGCCGCGGCAGGCCGTGCGCGACGGCATTGCCTACATTACGGAGGACCGCAAAGTGGACGGCTTCTTCGAAACGATGACGGTGGATCAGAACATCTATCTTGGCTATCTGTCGTCACCGCGCGTCAAGCGGTTCCTCTATTCGACGCGCGAGATGAAGCGGATCGCCGATCAGTGGATTTCGGCGCTCTCGATCTCGGCATTGAAACGAACGCTGAAAATTGTTGAATATTCCGGTGGCAACCAGCAGAAAGTCGTGGTGGGAAAGTCCCTGGCCCAGGAGCCTTCGGTGGTCATCTTCGACGAACCGACCCGAGGTGTCGACGTCAGCGCTATTCCGCAAATCCACGATGCAATTCGCAAGCTCGCGCGCGAAAACAAGGCGGTTGTCGTGATTTCCTCCTATCTGCCGGAAATTCTGGCTATCTCGGATCGGATCCTTGTCGCTCGCGGCGGGCGTATCGTCGAGGAAATGGCGCGGGCTGATGCGACCTCGGACAAGATCATGTATGCGGCCATTCATTGATAAAGGGCCATTCATGAGTGCTGATCAGCGGTCCCCTCCTTGGAAAGACGTGGCGCGGGACGGCGATGAAGATGATCCGGATGCCGGCCGGCTGATGAGCGAGCGGATCGCAAGCGAGATTCGCAGCGCCGTGTTGAGCGGCGAGATGCGTCCGGGCATGCGTATTCGTCAGGAGCTTCTTGCGACTCATTTCGGGGCGAGCCGCATTCCCGTGCGCGAGGCGCTGAAGCAGCTCGAGAACGAAGGGCTCGTTGTGATGGCGCCGAATCGCGGCGCCTGGATTGCGGACGTCAATTCGGAAGAATCGATCGAAATCTACAAGATTCGCGAAGCCGTAGAGCCGCTCGCGATCGGTGAGAGCGTTCCGAATCTGACCGACGAGGATGTCGCAGCGCTTGACCGCATCGTGGGCGAACTCGAGCACGTGACCACGCTCGAGGACTATATCCAGCTCGACCGGGAATTTCATCTGCGTACCTATTCGCGCGCGGGGATGCCCCAGCTGCTCGCCATGGTCGAGCGCTTCTGGAACAGTACGCAGCATTTTCGGCGGCAGTTCGTGAGCGAAACCTACGCCAAGGACGGGTTGCCGTTCTCCGATCCCCAGCATGTCCTGATCATGGACGCGATTCGGGCGCGCGACGTCGACGCCGCGCAGGTTCTGGTGCGTCTCCACATCCGTCGGACGCGTGTTGTTATTCAGACGACCGAGCGCGGGGCGGTTTCGTCGCCCGTTTCGGGTCGCGGTGAGTTGCCGCGCCCGTCGCGGTTCGGTTTATCGAGGAAGAAGCAGCAATGAGCGGTTTTCAGAAAATAGGCGTTGTCGGCGCGGGGATGATGGGATCTGAGATTGCCCTGATGTTCGCGCTGGCGGGGTATCCGACCCTGCTCAGCGACGCGTCGCGGGAGGCCGCCGAGCGGTCGGTGGCGCGCCTCCACGATGTTCTCGATCGGGGCCTGCCGCGCGGCCTCTGGACCGCAGAGGCGGCCGCGACCGCGGGCCGCCAGCTTTCGATCGCGGATAGCCTCGATGCTTATACCGACCGTGATTTTGTCATTGAAGCCGTGTTCGAGGACGAATCACTGAAGCGCGACGTGTTCAAGAAGCTAGATGCGATTTTGACACCGGAGGCCGGTCTGGCGTCCAACACGTCGTCGATCTCGATCACGACGTTGAGCGCGGCGCTAGCCGAGCCGCGTCGCGCGCGGTTCATTGGAACACATTTCTTCTCGCCGGCATCGCGCATGAAGCTGGTCGAAGTTATCCCGGCCGCCGACACGGACGCAGCGTTTGTTGATGCGGTCATGGGCGTGATGGTCGCGATCGGCAAGGCGCCGATCCGCGTCAAGGATGTGGTCGGCTTTGCGGTCAATCGCCTGCTGCATGCGCTTGTTCTCGAATCGATCCGTCTCGTCGAGGAGGGGGTTTGCTCGGCGGCGGATATCGACGTCGCCTGCAAGCTCGGTCTCGGACATCCGATTGGCCCGTTCGAACTGATGGACAATACGCAGAACTCCTTGTCGCTCAGCGTTCACGAGATCCTTTATCAGGCTTACGGCGAGCGCTTTTTGCCGCGACCGTTGCTGCGCCAGATAGTAGCCGCCGGCTATAATGGCCGCAAGGCCGGACGCGGGTGGCATCGCTACGACAGTGGTGGCAAGAAGCAATGAGCGGCGACGCGGATCGAGCGTCGCGTAGGCGCGCCTACGAGGAAGCCGCGGGACGGCTGCGCACGCGTTTGGAGGCATCCTCCATGGCTCCTCCAGAGACTGGGCAACTGACGTCTCTCGATCTGTTTCGTGCCGCGCCGGGCGAGGCGCCGGCGCTACTCTATTTCGATACGATGCAGACCTATGCCGATGTCGACCGGTTGAGCGACCGGCTCGCTGGGCGGCTTGCGCGCAAGGGGGTCGGGCGCGGCGATCGGGTCGCTATCATTCTCCAGAACGTGCCGCAGTTTGTCATCGTCAGCGTGGCCGCCTGGAAGCTCGGCGCGATCGTCGTCAGCCTCAACCCGATGTACCGCACGCCGGAGCTCTACAAGCTGTTCAAGGACTGCGAGCCGAAGGCAGTGATCTGCCACGACGATCAATGGGACGATGTTTTCCCGGCCACCGGTTCGATCGATCCTGAACTGGTGTTCTGGACTGTCGCCCGCGAATTCCAGGGGCGAAACGACGTTCGCGTGCTGCCAGAGCCTGGCACAGCGCCGCCCGCCCGCGCGCTGGCGACGGCATTTGCCACTGATGCACCTGCACCGCCGGTACCCGACCTGGTCCCGGATGACATCGCTCTTCTGTTGTACACGTCCGGAACCACGGGCGTTCCCAAGGGGGCCATGCTCACCCATCGCAATCTGGTGGCGACCGCACTGATCTGTCGCGATCATTTCGAGCTGAGCAGCACGTCGCGCATCTTTGCGGTCGCGCCGCTGTTCCACATCACCGGCTTCGAGATCCAAATGGTCGCGGCCTTTGCTGCGAGTGCGACGATGGTGCTGACCTATCGCTTCCAGCCGCAGGTCGCGCTCGACGCCTTCCTCGAATGGCGGCCCACATTCATCGTCGGCGCTATCACCGCGTTCATCGCGCTGATGAACCAGGCCGGCGCGACGCGGCGCCATTTCGAAAGCTTCGTGCATATCTATTCCGGCGGCGCGCCGATCGCGCCCTCGGTCATCGATGCTTTTGCCGAACGGTTCGGGCGAGCGATTCGCAGTTCGTATGGAATGACCGAACTGACGTCCGCAAGCCATCTTGCGCCCAACGAAGGTCGGATTCCCGTCGATCCCAAGTCAGGCGCGCTGTCGATCGGCAAGCCGACATCGGGGGTCGATGCGATCGTCGTTGATGAAGAGCGCCGCCCGCTCGGGCCGGGCGAGCACGGCGAAGTAGTCGTGCGCGGCCTGGGCGTGATGGCAGGCTACTGGAGAAAGCCCGCGGAAACCGACGAGGTGCTGACGGACGGTTGGCTGCACAGCGGTGACGTCGGCTTCTTCGACGAGGATGGCTGGTTCTATCTCGTGGATCGCAAGAAGGACATGATCTCCGCCTCCGGCTTCAAGGTCTGGCCGCGCGAAGTAGAGGACGTGCTGTATAGCTTTCCGGGTGTGCGTGAGGCCGCCGTCGTCGGCGCCGCAGATTCCTATCGCGGCGAAACGGTCGTAGCCTTCGTCTCCGCTCAACCCGGCGCCATGATCGACGTCGCCGCGCTCTCGCGCTTTTGCCGGGAGAGGCTCGCCGCCTACAAATGTCCCGTCGAGATTCGCGTGTTGGAAGATCTGCCCAAGACGGAGTCCGGGAAGATTACGCGAAACATACTCAGGGACGGCACACGCAGCCGGTAAGGAGAACGCACGTGGATATCACCCAAAGCGAGCGTAGCCGGGACCTGGCCGGGCGTCTGCAGCGCTTCATGGTAGAACAGATCTACCCGAATGAGCGGCGATACTATCAGGAAGCCGAGCGACTTGGTCCCTGGGCCGTGCACCCGGTCGTCGAGGAGCTGAAGCCGCTCGCGCAGCAGGCCGGCTTGTGGAACCTGTTTCTGCCCGCTCACGAAGACGGGCTGACAAACCTCGAATACGCGCCGCTGTGCGAGATCATGGGACGTTCGCACCTTGCTCCCGAGGTATTCAATTGCAGTGCACCGGACACGGGCAACATGGAGACCATCTTGCGCTACGGCACGGAGGCGCAAAAGGAGCACTGGCTGAAGCCGTTACTGGCGGGCGAGATTCGGTCTTCGTTCGCGATGACGGAGCCCGACGTTGCCTCATCAGATGCGACCAATGTCGCCAGTTCGATCGTGCGTGACGGCGCCGACTATGTGATCAACGGTCGCAAATGGTACACGACCGGCGCGACCGACCCGCGATGCAAGATCATCATCTTCATGGGGCAGACGGCCCCCGATAGTCCCGACCGCCACAAGCGTCAATCGATGATCCTCGTGCCGAAAGATACGCCAGGGGTGCATGTCGTTCGTGCGCTGCCGGTGCTCGGCTTCTACGGCGTGCCGGATCGCGCATCCGAGGTGATCTTCACCAACGTACGCGTGCCGGCCACCAACATGTTACTTGGCGAGGGACGTGGATTCGAGATCGCACAGGGACGGCTGGGACCTGGACGTATCCATCATTGCATGCGGTTGATCGGGCTCTCCGAGCGCGTACTGGAGCGGATGTGCCGACGAGCACTGAAACGTGTGGCGTTTGGAAAGCCTCTCGCCGAGCAGACAGTCACGCTCGAACGCGTGGCCGAGGCACGCATCATGATCGAGCAGGCGCGACTGCTGACCCTCAAGGCGGCCTACATGATGGATACGGTCGGCAACAAGGCCGCGCGGCAGGAAATCGCGATGATCAAGGTCGTCGGGCCCAACGTGGCGCAGACGATCGTCGACTGGGCGATACAGGCTTTTGGTGGAGGTGGAACCAACAATGACCATTTCCTCTCGGCGGCACTCGCGACGACCCGCTTGCTGCGACTGGCCGATGGTCCGGACGAGGTCCATCGCAACCAGATCGGCAAGATCGAGCTGCGCCGTTCGCTCGATACCGATCCGGCACGGACCGGCGGTAGCGCCGATCCTTTGTCGCCCGACGAATCCGAAGCCTGGTCCGAAGGAGGCTTGTGGCCACGCCCGAAACGTCTGCTATAGATGCGTTGATGGCCTAAATTCAAATCGGAGCAAAGGATGGTACGCCTGGGTTAGTGGGCGCTGATTAGACGCTTTGGATAGGACCTGTTGAGGTCCCGACCGGTCCCCTGAGCCACTTCTATAGCGATCACGGAGCAGCCTTTGCGCTACCAAACAAGGTCGAACCTATCGAGCTCTCAACTACCAACGGGTGCCTTCCAAGCTCGGCGTATCCAACTGTCGAATCGCGCATGAGGTGCACGTGCCAACGCGGACTTTTGGCCAGCCATCTCCGGATCATAGGAGTCTTGTGCGTGACGCAGTTGTCCATGACAAGATGGACGTCGAGTTCGCGCGGTACAGCAGCTTCAATTTCGTCAAGGAACTTGCGAAATTCGGCGGTGCGGCGGCGCCCATAGCACTTACCAATCACCCGCCCGGTCGCAATTTCGAGGGCGGCGAACAGTGATGTGGTGCCATGCCTTTTGTCGTCATGGCTCCTTCGGGCCGGTTGGCCGGACGCATCGGCAACATCGGCTGGCTGCGGTCCAGCGCCCGGATTTGCGACTTCTCATCTATACATAGGACGATGGCATGCTCCGGCGGTGAGACGTAGAGGCCTACGACGTCGCGCGCTCTGGCCACGAAATTTGGGTCGGTCGAAAGCTTGAAAGTCTCCGTCCGGTGTGGCTGCAGGCCGAAGGCCCGCCAGATGCGTTGTCGTTCGACAAGCAAACGGAGTCTCCGCGGACTGATAAGGAAATTGCTGAAAGCTTATCAGTGGTGGCCGGGCCTAGATAAGGTGACGCCGCCGGCCCATCTAGCAGGCATGAGTTGTAGAAAGCCAGCTACGGCCATGAGCGGAAGTCAGATCGAACCGCATATGGTCGATCTCAGCGGATGCTTGGGTAAGCCTTTTTGGGAGCCCGAGGGAGCCCCGACGCCATTCGAATTCGATGACTTCCTACCGTCCATAGCTTGCAGCCAGTTACGGATTGGCATAAGCGGCTCCGATCGACTGAAGCTATTTCGGCTCGGCCAGTTCGCTCGCAAGCGGCTGCAACACCTTCGTCATATCGTCGAGACGCTTCTGCCATTCGGCTCCGGCCATGAAAGCGAGGACGGGAGCATCACCGGGTGAGCTCCTGATGTATTCGGGATCGCTGAGGCTCTCGGCGATCGCGGCTTCCAGCTTCTTCGCAATGTCATCGGGCGCGCCCTTCGGCAGCGCAAAGCCGCGTTCGGCGGTCATGATGACGGGAACGCCGGCTTCCTCGGCCGTTGGGACGCCGGGCAATGATAAGGAACGAGCCTTAGAAAGGATTGCGATAGCCCGGAGCTCTCCTTTGTTGGTGCCGTGAAGCTCAGGCACTTCGCTCAGGCTGACCATTCCTATATCCAGATGGCCGCCGAGCACGTCGGTCCTCTGCGCTGCTGTTCCGCGATAGGAAATCTCATTCGGCTCGACGCTGGCGGCCTTTGCGAGCATGCGGATGGCCAGATGCCCGTTCGTGCCTGCGCCGTTATGGCCGAACGTGACTGAACCGGGCGTCTTGCGCAGCGCGTCGAGAGCGCTAGTGATCGTCGTGAACGGGCTATCGTTGCGAACGACGATCACGCCGGGATCGTCGACCACGCGCGCAACCAGACGGATCTCGTCCATAGTGTACTGGGTCTTCCGCGTGATCGGCAGAAAGTTGTAGCCGGGCACGTTGACCACCCCCATCGAATAGGCGTCGGGAGCAGCGCGTGCGATCGCGGTGAACGCGATCTCGCCGCCGGCGCCGGGCTTGTTGAGGACAACAAAACGCGCGTTTCCGCCGAGCCGCTTCTCGACGAAAGGAAGCAGCTTGCGAGCCATGACGTCGGTCCCGCCGCCCGCGGCAAAGCCAACGACGACTTCGACCGGCTTGTTATCGGGCCACGCGGCCATCGCCGCCCCCGAGGCCGTCAGGCCAAGTATCAGTACGACTGTTCGAGCTTTCCCGAGCATGAAGGCCATTCTTTCGTTCCTCGTAGCAAACAATTGCCGGCTGTTGGGACTCGAACCCTTGCCTATCTCGTCCGGCACTACCGATGCGATTCCATGAGCCGTCCAGCAACAGGAACGCGCGCGACCAACACGCAACCGCTCTCGGATTCCGTAATGTAGAGGTTCTTGTTGTCGGAGCCGCCATAGGCCACGTTGGTCGTGGCGAGGCCCTGGCAAGAGCGAACCCGATAGAGCGGTTCGCCGAGGCGGCTGAAGATCCAGACGGTGCCAAGACCGGCGTGGGCGATCGCAAGGTTGTCCTGCTCGTCCATTGCAAGGCCGTCGGGGCCGCCTAGGCTGCCTGACAGCTGGATGAATATCCCGACCTTCGATGCGGTGCCGTCAGGCATCAGCGGTATGCGCCAGATGGCATTGCCCCGGGTGGCGGCCACGTAAAGAATGTGTTCGCTGCCGTTCAGCACGAGGCCATTTGGGCTGGGGACGTTGCTGACGATCTGGTCGAGCACTCCGTCCACCCGCAATCGATAGACGCGGCCGGTCGGGTCGTGAATCCCGGTTTGGCCCTGGTCGGTGAAATAGATGTCGCCGTTGCCGGCAAAGACCAGGTCATTGACGCCCTTGAAGCGCTCGGACCAGCGCCGCTCCAGCAGGGAGCTGACCTTGCCGCTGGCCGGGTCGAGCGTCATGAGGCCGTGGCGATAGTCCGTGATGACGATCCGCCCGTCGCTCGCGAGCTTCAACCCGTTCGGCTCGCCGTCATATTCGGCGACCAGCGTGAATTCTCCGGCGGGCGAGATGCGGAAGATGCGTCCGTAGGGAATGTCCACGATGTACAGATTACCGTCGCGGTCGAATGACGGCCCTTCAAGGAAGGAATCCGCCACCAGTCCGCGGCGGTTGACTAACGACCATGCATTGTCGGGGTCTTTGCGTCGAAACTTGTCCGGCAGGCGGGCAAAGACCTCAGTCTTGATTTCTTCGGGCGGTGCATACATCAGGGTATCTCGCTCAAGGCACGGCAGTGACTTGCGAAGGCAGCCACATTGCGATTTCGGGGAAGATCACCAGCAGGCCGAGCAGCGCGAACATGATCAGGTGAAACGGGATCGTGCCCGCGACGACGTCGCTCAGCTTGCCCGACCATATGCTCTGGATCACGAACAGGTTGATGCCGATTGGCGGCGAGATCTGGCCCATCTCGATGAACAGCACCAGGACTACGCCGAACCAGATTGGATCAATGCCGTACTGGACCAGGACCGGATAGAGCAGGGGCACCGTGACCACGATCATGCCGAGGCTTTCGACCAGGCAGCCCAACACCGTGTAAAGAACTAACAGGGCGAAGAAGAACTCCAGCCTGGAAAGCTTCAGGTTGACGAGGAACTGCGTAATCTGCTCGCCGACACCGGCATAACTGATCGCGTAGGAGAACAGGAAAGCGGCATAGACGATGAACAGGATGTTGCCGCAGACGCGCACCGTGGTTTGCAAGGCGTGCCACAGAATCGCGACGCTGAACTCGCCCCAGAACACTGCAATGATCATCGCCAGCACGCAGCCGACGGCCGCTGCCTCGGTTGGTGTGACCAGACCCGAATAGATGCTGCCGATGGTTCCGCCGATCAGCACCATGAACGGGATGACGTCGAGCAGGGCCGCGAGCAGTTCTCGACCCGAACGAGCGCCAAGCTCGCGCGGAGCGATCTCGGGTCTGAACCAAGCATGCATGGCGATATAGCCCATGAACATTGCGGTCAGCAGCAGGCCCGGCATCACGCCGGCCATAAACAGTTTGGCGACGGAGGTCTCGGTGAAGGTGCCGTAGACGATCATCGCGATGCTGGGCGGGATGAGGATGCCGAGCGTGCCTCCCGCCGCCAACGAGCCCGCAGACAGGCGCGGGCTGTATTTGCGTTTCTGCAATTCAGGAAGCGCGACGCGCCCAATCGACGCGGCGGTGACCACGCTCGAGCCGCTGATGGCGGCGAAGATGGCGCAGCCGGCAATGTTGGTTTGCAGCAGGCCGCCGGGAATCCAGGAAACCAGTTTGGACAGGCCGTGATACACCCGCAAGCTCAGCCGGCTCTCCTGCAGGATCTCGGCCATCAGGATGAACAGCGGGATCGCGCTGAGCGTGAAGCTGTTCATGCTGCCCCAACTGACGAGGCCGATACCCTTCAGTCCAGGCAGACCTGCATGCAGCACCAGATAAAGGACAGATGGGACTGTGATCGAAAACGGGATCGTCATTCCCACGCAGAGCAGCCCGACGAAGATCGCCAGGACAAAGATCAGTTCGACGCCCGGAGTCATGACTGCGCACTCCTGCGAAGGCGGCGAGCCTTGGTGAGTATGGTTCGGAGAAGGGCGAGGCAGAGCAGGAACATGCCGATGGCCATGGTGGTCTGCGGCATCCACAGCGGCGTCTGCAGCGGCGTGGGCGCCACGTCCTCCGCGCGCCACGAGTTCATGACCAGGCGCGTCAGCTGCCAGGTAATCGACGCGGAGGCGACCAGCGACATCAGGTCGAAGACGATCTGCGACGCCAGCCGCGCGGATTGTCCGAGGCGGGCCTGAACCAGTTCGACCCGGTGAAATGCGCCATGGGCTTCGGCGACCGACATGCTCAGGAAGGTCATGGCCACCAGCAGATAGCCGCCAATCTCATCGGTGATCTGGAGCGATGTCGCAAACAGATTGCGTGCGATCGCCTCTGCTCCGATCAGGATGATCATGGCCATCAGGAAGAGCGCGCAAATCGCTTCTGAGGCGTTCTCGACCGGGCCAGGGCCCGAGGAGACGTTGTCGATGAAGTGGACGGCGCCGTCAGGCGCCACCTCCTTGATCTCCATGCTGCCAGCCATGATCGATTACCGGCCAAGCGCCGCACGTACCTGCTTGAGCGCGGCCGCAGCATCCGGCCCCTTCGATTTTGCCCATTCATCCCAATAGGCCGAAATCGCCTTGGTGCCGACGTCGAGATCGCCGGGTTGCGGCTCGGTCACCGTCATGCCGCCTTCGGCGAACTTCTTGCTGAGGCTGTCTTCCTCGTCCGCCATCGCCTTGGTGATCAGCGGCATGTTGTCGGTGACGGCCTTGCGGACTTTGGCCTGGATCTCCGGCGACAACTTGTTGAAGCGCTCCTTGTTCACGATGACGACGGAGTTGAAGTAATTGATGCCCAGCCGGTAATTGAACTTGAGCAAGTCCTTCCAGGTGTTACCGCCGCCGGTGTTGGCAGTGAGGACGCCATCGACGATGCTGCGGTCGAGCGCGGACGGAACTTCCGGGGCGCCGAGCGTGACAGGCACGCCGCCGAGCCGCTTGATGAACTCGCCTTGCTCGGGCGATGTCACGCGGATCTTCTGGCCCTTGACTTCGGCCAGCGACGTCAGCTTCTTGCTCGAGAATGCCACCTGGTAGGGATAGAGGTACTGCCCGAGCACCAGAAGGCCCTTCTTTTCGAACGCCTTTTCCAGGTACGGCGCCATGATGTCCGCCGCCTTTTTGTATTCGCCCAGAGACCGGATCAGCATCGGCAGCCGCAGGACGCCGCCAATCGGCACGTTGCCGAGGAAATATCCGTCGTCGCCCATCTGCACGACGTCGTCGCTGACGGCCTGTGTAATCGTGGTGGTATTGATGGGGAGCGAGCCCCCGAGGTGCAGCCGGACCGACAGCTCGCCGCCGGTGTCCTTTTCGATTTGCTCCGCGACGGCACTCATGCCCTTGGCCGCAGCGACTGTCGCCACGGGATTATAGATATAGAGATCCCATTTCTCGGCGGCTGCGGCTGGCGCTGTAAGGCCCGCGAATGCAAATGCCCCAGCGATCACGCCCGCAAAATGGCGACGGCTCGTCGATATCATTGTTTTCTCCCAAGTCTTTTTGTGGTTGGGCGAAACTATGTTTGATCGCGTTCCCGCCAGCAAGAGAGCGGAGGGGCGTAATCAATCGCATATGTGATAATTGGCGTGATCGTGCCGAACCGTATTGATCGGATTGCGATCACGTAGAAGTTGGACGTCCCGCGCGGAACGCGCCGGCCCTCGCGGCCAATTGAATGAGAGAGCTTCGGGATGGACACGACCCCTGCAGACGGCCCGTTGGGCGGAATTCGCGTCATCGACCTGACCAACGTGATTATGGGACCGTTTGCGACCCACATCATGGCCGATCTCGGGGCTGACGTGGTCAAGATCGAGAGCGAGGAGGGTGACTCCTTTCGCACCTATCGCCCCAATCGCAACGAAGGCATGGCCGGCGGCTTTCTCCATCTCAACCGCAACAAGCGCAGCGTCTTGCTCGACCTGAAGCAGCCCGCGGGAATGGATGCGCTGCGCAGGCTGATTGCGACAGCCGACGTGTTCGTCCACTCGTTGCGACCCAAGGCCATCGACAAGCTCGGGCTTAGCTATCAGGCCGTCCGCGCCATCAAGCCTGATATCATCTATTGCGGCGCTTACGGGTTCAGCGAGAAGGGGCCCTACCGCGACAAGGCTGCCTATGACGATATCATCCAGGCCGGCTCCGGGCTCGCTGCATTGCATATGGTCGCGCGCGGCGAGCCGGCCTTCATGCCGACGGTGCTATGCGACAAGCTGTCCGGGCAAGCGATCGCCTATTCGGTGATGGCAGCTCTGTTCCAGCGTGAGCGTGGTGGCGGAGGGCAGGCCATCGAAGTGCCGATGTTCGAGACCACGGCGGAGTTCGCCTATATCGAGCATTTGCTCGGCTTTGCCTTCGAGCCGTCGCTCGGCGACCCCGGCTATGCCCGCGTCGTCAGCCCGCGCCGCAAGCCGTTTCGCACCGGCGACGGTTATATGTGCATCCTTCCCTATTCGGATCGCAACTGGCGCGACTTCTTCGACTTCGTGGGGCGCCCGGAAATGAAGTATGACGCCCGCTTCTTTCCGCTGGTCGAGCGAGTAGCCCATCTTGAGACACTCTACGAGATCATCGAGCAAGAAGCCCCTCGGCATTCTACCGCCTCATGGGTGTCGTTCTGCGACGACGTCAGCATTCCCTGTATGCCCGTCCTGGGTCTCGCCGATCTGCCAAACGACGAACATATGAAGGCGGTCGAGATGTTCAGCCGCGCCGAGCATCCATCGGAGGGAGCATACAAGTCGATACGGGCGCCGGTGTCCTTTAGCTCCTCGCCGTTCCGAATCCGCCGCCATGCGCCGCGGTTGGGCGAACATACGGCCGAGTTGCTCGCGGAGATCGGAGTGCATGTGCCGGAGACAATCTCCCCGAGCGGCAAGAGCAAGTGAGGCGGGTTGATGATGGATATTGTGCCATGGAGGCTTGAATGCGCGCGTTCCGGTTCGAATCTCTGACCTTACCGCCCGAAGCAGACGCGATGCGGCGCAAGGTCCGCGCCTTCCTGAAGGAGGAGCGTGACGGCGGTCGCTACGCCGCACACCGGACATCCTGGTCGACATTCGATCCGGAGTTCAGCAAGCGCGCCGCCAAGGCGGGCTATATCGGCATGACCTGGCCGAAACGCTATGGCGGTGGCGAATACTCCAACTTGCAGCGCTTCGTCGTGACCGAAGAGATGCTGGCGGCCGGCGCGCCGGGCGGCGCGCACTGGATCGCGGATCGGCAGTCCGGTCCGCAGATTCTCAAGCATGGCAGCGAGCGGGCGCGCGAGCTGATTTTGCCTCGGATTGCCGCGGGCGAGTGCTATTTCGGCATTGGCATGAGCGAACCCGATTCCGGCTCCGACCTTGCGGCCGCCCGCACCAAGGCGGACAAGGTCGAAGGTGGCTGGGTGATCAACGGTACCAAGATCTGGACCTCGAACGCGCACCGCGTCCACTACCTGATCGTGCTGGCTCGCACCGAGCCGCCCAGCGAGAACCGTCACGCCGGCTTGTCCCAGTTCATCGTGGATACGGGCTCGGAAGGCATCGAGATCAGGCCGATCATGAACCTGTCGGGAGGGCACGAGTTCAACGAGGTATTCTTCAAGAACTGCTTCGTTCCCGACGACATGATGATCGGAAAACCCGGCGAAGGCTGGACGCGCGTGACGGGCGAGTTGGCGTTCGAGCGCGCCGGCCCGGATCGCTTTATGTCGGATATCAGGCTTCTCGTCGAACTCGTCGACAAGATCGGGCGCGAGCCGAATGAGCGGCAGGCGGTCGAGATCGGCCGGCTCGCGGCTCACTTCGCCACGTTGCGCCGGATGTCGTCGTCGATCGCCGGGCTATTGGAGCGTGGCGAAAGTCCGGTCACCGAAGCTGCACTGGTCAAGGATGTCGGCACGGCATTCGAGCGGGAAGTTCCGGAAGCGGTGCGGAAGCTGTTGCCGGTCGAGGCAAGTCTCGATGATGATGACGAGTATTCGCAGGCGATGGCACATGTGTTGCTGCACGCTCCATCGTTCACCATTCGCGGCGGCACGCCGGAAATCCTGCGCGGGATGATTGCCCGCGGTCTTGGTCTGCGCTGACGGGGAAATGCCATGGAAGACATGTCCGCCATTGTGCTTGAACAGGCCGATCGCCTCTTTGCGCAACACATCGACAAGAAAGTTCTCTCCGCAGCCGACGCCGGGCAATGGCCTGATGAGCTCTGGGGCGCGGTGGAAGATGCCGGCCTGCCGTTGGCGCTGGTGGCCGAATTGAAGGGCGGCGCAGGGCTCGCGCCCGACGTTGGGGCAAACCTGATCCGCAGGTCCGCATTTCATTCCGCGCCGCTGCCGCTGGCGGAGACCATGATCGCCAACGCACTCTGGACCGACGCGGGTGGCGAAGTCATCGCAGGCGCGGTGACGCTTGCGCCGGTTAATTCGAAGGATCGTATCACGCTCGTCTCGGGTGCAGCAGGCATGGCTTTGCAAGGTATCGCCCGGCATGTCGCGTGGGGCCAGCAGGCTCCGACCGTGCTTGTCCTTGCACGCGACGCGAACGGCAAGGCCTTCCTCTGCCGCGTGCCGACTGCCAAAGCGCGTTCGAACAAGACGCGGCGCAACGTCGCCTACGAGCCGCGCGAAGGTGTCGACTTCAGCGGCGTGCAGTTGGCCGTGAGCGATGTCCTGCCGGCGCCCGCCTGTATCGGAGCTGACGGCCTGATGCCATTCGGCGCGGCTATCCGCGTGCAGCAGATGATCGGCGGGATGGAACGGTGCATGGATTATGCGCTGTCCTACGCCAATGAGCGCGTGCAGTTCGGCCGCCCGATCGCGAAATTCCAGGCCATCCAGCACATGCTGGCGATTGCGGCAGGCCACTTTGCCGCGGCGTCTGCGGCAGGCGACGCCCTGACGGAGTCGCCGCGGCTGGGCGACAACGCGCTGGCCGTGGCGATTGCAAAAGCACGATGCGGTGAATCGGCCGGTCAGGTCGCGGCCCTGTGCCATCAGGTCCATGGCGCAATGGGGTTTACCCAGGAACACCCGCTGCACTACGCCACCCGGCGGCTCTGGTCGTGGCGCGACGAATGGGGCGCGGAGCCCTGGTGGCAGGAAAAGATCGGCCGGATGATCTGCGCGCAAGGCGGCGAGGGCCTATGGCCGCTGCTCGTCGACCGACCGGTAGCCGCCGGCGCGGCCTAAATTGAGGCTGTGGGGCGAAGATAGCGCTGCACGACATCGTTGAGCAGCGTGACGATCTCCGTCTGCCGCCGCGTGATGTCCTGGAGAGGGCCGGATACCGCGACCGCAAGCGCGCGGTTCCAGCCGTCGATGCCCTCGGGCAGCGGCACGGCAATCGATCCCGCGCCCGGCGTGACGAGGCCGGCCGAGAAGAAGAACCCCTCACGCCGCGTGCGCTCGACGTTTTCCAGCACCTGATTGATGTCGATCCGGGATATGTCGAGCGCGGCTTCCGCGTTGGTGCGCGTGCACAAGCTGCGGATCTCCTTGTCGCTGCTCGAAGTCAGTAGCGAAAACCCGGTGGCCGACCAGACCACGAGGCGTCTGGACCCGGGCGGGACATGAAAGCGCATCGTCGCGCGGGCCTGCAAAACGTGAATATACTGCGCATAGATTCCGGTCCGCGCGGCGATGATGACGGTGTCGCCCGTTTTATGGGACAGCTCTTCGAGCATTCGCATCAGGCTGCCGTTTCTGACGGGGCCCTTGTCGAGCCAGGTCCCGAGCAGGGTGACGCGCGGTGAGGGCAGGAAGCTGCGGCTTTCCTGCAGATAATCCATGTAGCCGAGCTCGACGAGGCAGTTGAGCAAGATCGAGGTCGACGATTGCGGAAATCCCAGCCGCTCGGCCACTTCGGCCACGCGCGCGTCCCGCTGGATCTCGTCGAAGAACTCCAGAACTCGCAGCACACGTCCCGCAGACTTGACCGATCCCGCGGCCGGCGGGCCGTAGCTCGTGGCTTCCGTGATCTGATCGTCCGCTGTCGCTCTCTTGCTTTTTCTGGCCATCGTCTGATTGTGCCGGCTATACTGCGGAGATCCGGTGATGCCGAGTCGACATTCTGATTTCATGTCTATCTGACGGCAGGTTAGTCGGGTCGCGCAGGCAGGTCCAGCCGAGTGCATCGACAGGGCCGGTATCCCGTTTCAGCGTAACCGTGATGACTTCCACATCGTGCTCGGCTCTAATATACGGCGACGGTGAATGGTAGGCGTCTGAGTCGCTTGTGAGTTTCCAGCTTTCGATCCTGAAGATTCTCGACGGCCAGACCGACGGACGCGCCAGCCTCGAGGTCATCAAGCAGCACCTTGCCGTCCTCTATACGAGTGGCCAGGAATGGACCGGACGGATGAATCGGCTTGCCGAACGTGCGCCGGATCTTGATATCTTCGGCCACAAGCTGGTCGTGCGCGAACCGGGCGTGTGGAGCATCACCGAGGAAGGCCGCAGCTTTCTCGTCATCCTCGAGCGGCCCGCCGCGGTCCATCGCGAAATTGCGTCCGCCGAGCCGAGCCCGGCCGTCCCGATTACGGGGGGCAAGCACTCGGCCGGTACCGCATTTTCGTTGAACGACGCATGCGCCCTCGCGCTCACCTGCCGGTGAAGCGCGGCGCCCGCTTCTCGATGAAATGGGCAACGCCCTCTTTGAAGTCTTCCGTCACGCGGCAGATCGCGACTTCGCTGTTCGCGAGCTGCGTGGCTTCGGCCAGGGTTTGCCGGGGAGCCGCGGTCAGTTGCTGCTTGATGATCCGCATCGAGCGGGGGGAGCAGAGTTTGGCGAAGTCTGAGGCCGTCTGTTGCACGGTCTCGCGAAAAGTATCCGCGGGCAGCATTCTGACCAGGCCGAGCCGCTCGGCTTCCGCCGCCTCGACCACGCGGCCCGAAAGAAGAAGGTCCGCCGCGTTCATCGGCCCGATGAGCTGACGCAACATCCAGGCGCTGCCGTGCTCCGCGATCAGGCCGCGCCGGGCAAAGGACGTGGTCAGTTTTGCGCCAGCTGCCATGAAGCGGAGATCGCAATACAGCGCGATGCAAAGACCAACGCCCGCGACCGCGCCATTGATGCCCGCAATGATCGGTTTGGGAACGGCGAGCAGGTAGCTGTAGCGCTGCTCCAGATCGTCGTCGCTTATGGGGGGAACGACGGGTGCGGCGGTTGCGGTTCCCGACAACGCGTCGGAGAGGCGGCCCATGTCGGCGCCGGCGCAGAAGCCCCGGCCCGCGCCGGTGATCACGATCGCGCGCACGCCGTCGTCCTCGGACGCGATCGCCATCAGGCGGCGCAGCTCGATCTCCATGACCGGCGTCCAGGCGTTCATCTTGTCCGGCCGGTCGAACGTGATCGTCGCGACGCCATCGGACACTTCGAACTTCATCTGCTCGGCAGAAACCATGGTGACCTCCGTTGGCAAGCCTTCTAGCAAACGCTGGAAATCCGCGAAATGGCTTTCGTCTACGAGAAAACTTTTCTATCTATGTGAAAAAGCAAGCGAGGAAGCATGTCCAAAGAGGTCATCAAGACGGCCAAGCGGCTGTTCGAGATCCTGGAATATTTCGATGAAGTGCAGCGGCCCTTGAGTCTCAAGGAGGTCGCGCTGCGCTTCGGCTACCCCGTCTCAAGCGCGTCCGCGGTCCTCAAGAGCATGGTGGTGCTCGGTTACGTCGACTTTGACCGCTATTCGCGGACCTACATGCCGACGATGCGTATCGTGCAGCTAGGGCACTGGGTGCAGGGCGCGCTTTTTGGCGAGCGCGGAATTTCGGCGCTGGTGAACCACCTCAACAAGGAAACCGAAGAGACCGTCAGCATCGCGACCCAGAGCGACCTTTACATGCAATATATCCATGTCCAACCTTCGCCGCGCACGATCCAGTTTTCGATCAAGCCCGGGACGATCCGGCCGCTCGCGCGTTCGGGCCTCGGATGGATGCTGCTGAGCGCGCGTTCGGACGAGACCATCGAGAAGCTCGTGCGCCGCATCAATTTCGAGGAGGAAGACCGAAAGAAGAAGGTCGACCTGAAGGAGCTAATGCAGAAGCTCCGTAAGATCCGCAAGGATGGTTACGTCATCTCCCTTCACACTGTAACGGCCGGAGCGGGCGTCATCGGGATGTTGTTGCCGGAGCGGCGCCACGGCCGCATCCTGGCGATCGGCGTCGGCGGTCCGGTCGAACGACTGGTATCCAAGCGAACTCAGATCCTGAGATCGCTGCGCGAAGGCATCGACAAATTCGTTACGCGTGAGGATCGCGCATCCGCGACAAATGCCCGCAACTGAACGGATCGATTTTCACATATCTGTAAATACGCGCGCATATCTGTAATGCTCTGGCTTTCAGCTACGTCCCGGCACATTCTTCCGCCCACTCCACGCCTCGAACGCGCGGGGATACAAGATGGTTAGAAGGGTGGAGTCGTGCAGGAGAAGGTCGTCGATCTGAAAACCAAGGACGGGGTGATGAACACGTACGTGTTTCACCCGGACCGTCCAGGACCGTTCCCTGTCGTCATCTTCTATATGGATTCGGTCGGCGTCCGCGAGGAGCTGTCCGACATGTGCCGACGTCTGGCGACAGTCGGCTATTACGTCGTCATGCCGAACATGTACTACCGCATGGTCCGCTGCGTCGATCTCGACGCGAACCGGCTGTGGGACCCCGCCTGCGCGGATAAGCTGGAGTTCATGTGGAAGCTCAACCGCCACCTGACCAACACCATGGTGATGGAAGACACCCAGGCCATATTCGACTTCCTGGCCACTGAGCCGACTGCGCGGCAGGGCAAGACGGGATGTGTCGGCTATTGCATGAGCGGCCGCTACGTCTATCGGGCGATGGGCGTGTTTCCCGATCGCATGGCCGCCGGCGCCTCCGTCTACGGCGCGCGCCTCGTCACTGACCAGCCGGACTCCGCCCATCTCGTCACCGACAAGATCGAGGGCGAGATCTACTTGGCGCTGGCCGAGCATGATCACTACGCGCCTCCCGAGATGCTCGAGCAGGTATTGCGGGCGATCAAGACGACCGGCATCAACGGGCGGATGGAATACTATCCGGAAGCCGAACACGGCTTCGCTTTTCCAACCCGGCGCCTCTACCACAAGGCCAGCACAGAGCGGCATTGGGAGCGCCTGTTCGATCTCTTTCAGCGCAATCTGAATTGAGCTCGGGCGCTGAGTCCATCAGAAATCAAAGGAGCCGCCGCGTTGCCGCGGGCTGGCGAGACAAATCATAGGGGGAAGAACGATGAAGCGTGCGGATCGCCGAAATGTAATGTTGTCTTTGGGGGCCATCGTGGCGGCGACTGTGCAGCTCGCTGGCGCGCCCGGCGCGATGGCGGCTGACCCGGTCAAGATCGGCCTTGCGCTGCCTCTGAGCGGCGCAGCGGCGACTTATGGGCAGGAATTGCAGCGCGGCGCTGAATATGCAGCCGACCTCGTCAACCAGCGCGGCGGCATTCTCGGCGGCCGGAAGATCGAACTGGTCTTCGAGGATGAGAAGGGCACGCCGCAAGGCGGCGTCGCCGCGGTCCAGAAGCTGATGTCGGTGGGGCGCGTAAAAGCGATAACCGGGGGGACGAACAGCTCGGTCGTGCTTGCCGAATCTTCGGTCACTAAGAAGCGTATCCTGCAAGTAAACGCTGGCGCGCAGGCTGATGCGATCACCGATCAGGGCAGTCCCTGGCTGTTTCAAATCAACAACACGGTGTCGCTCAACTCCGAATCGTTCAATGCCTACATCGTCAAGACGCTAAAGCCGAAGACGCTCGCCTACATGGGCGAGAATTCCGAGTTCAACAAGACGGTCCTTGAGAAACTCAAGGCGAGCCTCCAGTCCGCAGGCATTGAGCTGGTGAGCATCTCTACCTATGACGCCGAGACTAACGATTTCACGTCCATTCTCACCAAGATCAAGGCGAGCAATCCGGACATGATCTACGTCGCCGACGCCTATCCGGCGCGCGCCGCACAACTGTGGAAGCAGGTGCGCCAGCTCGGCGGCTTCAAGATCGAGGTGATGTCGCCGGGCGTGGTGACGCCGGGCATGATCAAGCCATCGGAGGGCGCCATGAACGGCGTCATTACGGGAGAGATATTCATGGCATCAGATCCCGGCGCCGAAGGCAAGGAGTTCGTCGAGAACTATCAGAAGAAGTTCAACTCCTCTCCGGGAAAAGGTGAGCTTGTGATCTTCGAGGCGATTAATCTCATCGCCGCCGCGATGGACAAAGCCGGTACCGACAGCGACTACGACAAGATCTCGAAAGTCATCCGCGAAAACTCCTGGCCGAGCCCGAGGGGACTGCTCAAGTTCGACGAGAAGGGCAGGGCGCGGGCGCCGTACTTCTACATTCAACGAGTCGAAAACGGGGCTGTCGTCCAGGTCGAGCGCGTCGCCTCGAACTGACGATCGCGCGGATCAAATTTAGAAGGCACGTACGGCTTTGGAACTTCTGGTTCAAACCCTCGTCAACGGATTGGTGCTTGGCGCCGGCTATGCCGTCATCGCCGTAGGCCTGACGCTGATCTTCGGAATCGTGGGCATTGCAAACTTCGCCCATGGTGCGTTCTTCGCCATGGGCGGCTATGCCTGCTACCTGCTGACGTCGCGAGGCATGAACTATTTCATCGCTGTTCCGTTGTCGGTGCTGATCGTTGTGGCCATTGGCGCCATCACTGAATGGGTCGTCATTCGTCGCAGCCTGTATGGCGATTCACATCACGGCTCACTGATCGTCACGTTCGCGCTCGGTCAGGCGGCGGTGGCCGGATTGATCCTGATCTTCGGGCCGGACCCGCTCCCGGTGACATCGCCGCTCGGACAAAGCACGATGCGATTTCTCGGAATCTTCGTGACGTCGCAACGCGCGTTCATCTTTGTCTGTTCAGTTCTCGTGCTCGGCGCGCTCGGTCTGTGGCTCCGTCTGAGCATAAAGGGCCAGCAGGTCGTGGCCGTCGCCCAGAACGCGCGTGGCGCGCTCTATTCCGGCATCGATGTTCCCTGGATCCGCGCGCTGGCCTTCGTGCTAGGCGTCGCCGCCGCTGGTCTTGCAGGCGCGCTGTTGGCGCCGATCTCGACGATCTATCCGACCATGGGATACAGCGCCTTGATCGTCGGCTTCACGGTCGTCATCCTGGGCGGGATGGGCAGTATTCCGGGCGCGATGCTGGGTGCGCTTCTGATCGGTGTCGCCAACGCGCTGTTCGAAACTTACGTCTCTGTCTCGTGGACGCCCGCGCTGGGCTGGGGCCTCGTCATCGCCACGCTGCTGTTCCGACCGCAAGGACTGCTTGGCCAAGTCCAGCAGCATCGGCACTGAGATGGCAATCCAGGATTTCGGCATGACGATGGACAGGAAGCGGGCCGGCGCCATGAACGGCGAAAGGGCCGGGCGCGCCGCGCGAGAGGCCATTTACGTCGCATGCGCAGTCGCGGCCATCGCGGCGTTCGCCTTCGCGTTCACCGACCCGTTCGTGGTGACCCTCGCCGGGTACACCTGTGCGTTCGCCCTGTTTGCTCTGAGCATCAACATCATCCTCGGCGGCGTCGGCGAGGTGCCGCTCGGCCAATGCCTGTTTTTCGGCGTCGGCGCTTACGGCGCGGCGATCGGAATGGGCAAGCTCGGGCTGCCGTTCGAGGTCGCGGTACTGATCGCGCTCGTGCTTTCCGTGGTGCTGGCCGCCATCATTGGCGTCATCACGCTGCGTCTGACCGGCGCCTATTTCTCGATCGTGTCCTGGGGCCTGACCGGCGTCGCCATGGTCGCAGCAACGAATCTCGAGGAGATCACCGGGGGACCGCTCGGCCTGTTCGGCTTTCCGCCGATCGAGATCGGTTCGCTCCAGCTGTCGGATCCGCAGACCTACTTCGCGGTCACCGCCACCATTCTTCTGCTTGCGATCGTCTTCCTGGTGGCCCTGCGCCGGTCTCCTTTCGGCGCCGCCATGGACAGTGTCCGCCAGAATCCTCATCTCGCGCGCTCGGTCGGCGTCGATGTGGCGCGCGTCCGGCTTAAGGCTTTCATGCTGAGCGCGCCGTTTGCCGCGCTGGCTGGTGCGCTCGCCGTTCCCTACACGCAGATTGTCACGCCCGAGGTCTTCAGCGTCGCGAACACGGTGGACGGGCTCCTGATGGTTCTGCTGGGCGGCGCGCAGCTGGTGGTCGGACCGGTGATCGGCGCGGCGATGTTCACGCTGATACCGCAGGCTATGAACCTCGATCCGAACGTGAGGATCCTGGTGTTCTCGTCGATCATCATCCTGATCATGATGTTTGCCCCCGGCGGACTGCATCAACTGGGCGTTGCTCTGCGTGACCGGCTCGGAAGGAGGACAGATGACGATCGCAGCCGCTGAGCGTCCCATCGTCTCGGCCCGGGACATCGTCAAGCGATATGGCGGCGTGACGGCCCTGAACGGCGTCAGCCTCGATGTCGAGGAAGGCGAAATCTTTGGCATTATCGGCCCGAATGGTGCGGGCAAGTCGACGCTGTTCGACATCCTCTGCGGCATCACCGTGCCGACGAGCGGATCCATCCGCATCATGGGAAGCGAGATCTCGGGGATGCCGCCGCATCTCATCGCGCGCTCAGGCGTCGCCCGAACCTTTCAGAGAACTGCGGTGTTCGCCGAAAGCACGGTGCTGAAAAATCTCCTGTTCGGGCGCCATGCGAGCTTTCACCACGGCGTCCTTGGCCGGATCGTCGGCAGCAAGTCCTATGTCCGGGATCAGCAGGCCTTCCAGGCCCGCGTCGAGGAGGTTCTTGCGCTGATCGGCCTCGACGGAGAGCGGCACCGGAAGGCCGGCGTGCTAGCCTATGGCGTGCAGCGCCGGCTGGCCGTCGGAATCGCACTGATGTCCGATCCGAAGATCATGTTCCTCGACGAGCCCGCCGCCGGCATGAACGGGCGCGAGACCGCCGACTTCATCGCCCTGATCCGTGCGATCGCACCGGGGCGGACCATCCTGATCGTCGAGCACGACATGGCGGTCATCCGGCAGCTCTGCGGCCGCGCGCTCGTCGTTGTCGACGGCAAGCCTGTCGTGGTCGACGCGCCGCATCACGTTCTCAGTCATCCGGAAGTCGTGACCGCCTATTTGGGGGCTGACGATGACGAGTGATGGCACGCTGCTGACCGTCAAGGACGTCTCGGCGGCTTACGGCAAGGTCGTCGCGCTCCGCGGCGTCTCGCTCTCCGTCAACCGCGGCGAGATCGTCGCCATCCTCGGCGCCAACGGCGCGGGTAAAACCACGTTGTTGAACGCGATCTCCGGCGTCCTGCCGATCACTGCGGGCCGCATCGAGTTCGCGGATCAGCGCATCGACGGGCGCAAGCCCTGGACGCTCAGCCGGGCCGGCATCAGCCACGTCCCCGAAGGGCGCGAGATCTTTCCGTCGATGACGGTCGAGGCGAATTTGAAGATCGTCGACGCATTCGGCAACGGTCCCGTGTTTACGGTCGATGACGTGCTCAACATGTTTCCGCGCCTGCGCGAGCGTTTCCGGCAGGCCGCCGGAAATCTCAGCGGCGGCGAGCAGCAGATGCTGGCGATCGGCCGCGGCTTGATGGCGCGTCCGCGGCTCATCCTGTTCGATGAGCCGTCACTCGGTCTGTCGCCGTTCTTCTCCAAATTCGTGCTCGGCGCGATCGGAGCGCTGCGGGCCAAGGGCCTCTCGGCGCTTCTAGTCGAGCAGAATATGCGCGCGGCGCTCAAGATTGCCGACCGGGCCTATGTGCTCAGAGTGGGCTCGATCGTGCGCGAAGGAATGGCCGGCGAAATCGCTGATGCCCCCGACATCCAGGAAGCCTATCTCGGCGCTTAGCGGACATAGCTCTTTGCAAGGGATTTGAGACAGACACATGCAGGGTCGACGCAATCTTCCGCTCGATGGCCTTACGGTCATCGATCTTGGTCAGGTCTATCAGGGCCCTTACGCGACTTATCTGATGGCCAAGGCCGGGGCCCAGGTAATAAAGATCGAGCCGCTTGCCGGAGAACCGGTTCGTCAGCGCGACAGCGTCAGTCGCGGGTCGGGCGCACCGTTCGCGATGCTGAACGGTCACAAGAAGTGCATCACGCTGGATCTGAAATCCGCGAAGGGCAAGGAGATCCTCAAGCGCCTGGTCAAGGACGCCGATGTCCTGCTGGAAAACTACGCGCCGGGCGTGATGGATCGGCTCGGGATCGGCTGGTCCGTGCTGCACGAGCTCAATTCCCGGCTAGTCTATGCGTCGGGATCCGGTTACGGACTGTCGGGCCCGGATAAGGACAATCTGGCCATGGACGTGACTGTGCAGGCCGTGTCGGGACTCATGAGCGTTACCGGCTTTCCGGATAGCCCGCCCGTCAAGGCCGGTCCGGCGCTGGTCGACTTCATGAGCGGAATTCACCTCTATGCCGGGGTGATGACGGCGTTGTACGAGCGGCAGATCACGGGCGTCGGCCGGCTGGTGGAGGTGGCGATGCAGGAGGCCGTGTTTCCCGCGCTCGCCTCGAACCTGGCCTACATGTACGACATCGGCAGGGCACCCCCGCGCACCGGCAATAGACACGGCGGGCTCTCCGCGGCGCCATACAATGTCTATCCGGCGAGTGACGGCTACATCGCGATCATTGCGACCAACGACAAGCATTGGGGCAATCTGCTGCAAGCGATCGGACGGACCGAACTCGCGGACGATCCGCGATTCCGCGACAAGGTCGCGCGCGTTCGCAACATGGACGAAACCGACCAGTTGATCGTGGACTGGAGTTCGAAGATCACCCGCGAGGAGGCCTGCGCTGCACTGGCGAAATTCAAGGTGCCGTCCGCACCGGTCCGCGACCTAGAAGAGGTGTGCAACGATCGACACATGCATTCACGCGGCATGCTGGAATGGATCGAGCATCCGCAGTTCGGGCGGATCGTCATTCCGGACAGCCCGATCCGCATTCACGGCGCGGACAGGCTGCCGGCCGCGGTCTCCTCCAGATTGGGCGCGAACACCGATGAGGTGCTGTCGTCGATGCTCGACATGTCGGAGCCCGAGATCGCTACGCTGCGGGGCGAGGGCGTGATCGGCCCGCGCCCCCCATCCACATAGTGAGAGAATGACGATGTCAGCTTCCGAAACCCTCGTCGTCGAAACAGCCGCGCGTGTCCTTGCGGATCTGGCCGATCCGCAGACCATTGTCCAGAAGCGCGACGATGCCTGGAAGGCGCCGCTTTGGTCGTTTCTTCAGGAGATAGGACTGGACCTCGCCTGGGCTTCCGAGACCGCCGGCGGGGCAGGGGCGTCGCTCGGCGATGGCTTCGGCATCATTCGCGAGGCCGGCCGCGCGGCATTGGGAGTGCCGCTCGCTGAAACGCTTTTGGCCGGGTGGCTGCTAGACCGCGCGGGTCTGACCGCGCCGGGCGGGCCGATGACGGTGGCGCCGGTTCGCCCGAAAGATCACCTCACACTCGACAAGACCGGACGCGTCAACGGCCAAGCCCGCATGGTGCCCTTCGCGAGCGATGTCGAGCATCTCGTCGTGCTGGCCAATGGCAACGAGGGGCCGTCGATCGCTCTGGTCCGAACGGCCGATTGCAAGCTGAAGCCCGGCAAAAGCCTCGCGAGCGACGCGCGCGACACCGTGGGTTTTGCGAACGTTCTGCCGGTTCATCGTGCGCGCCTGAAGGAATCGGGAGCGCGCGAGAAGGACGTCCTCCTGCTGATGGGCGCAGCCGTGCGAGCGCAGCAGATTGCGGGCGCTCTGGACAGGATCCTCGAACTTTCGGTTCTTTATTCGCAGCAGCGTGTCGCGTTCGAGAAGCCGATCTCGAAATTCCAGGCGATCCAGCACAGCCTTGCGCGGCTCGGCGGTGAGGTTGCTGCGGCTGCGTCCGCGGCGGCGTCGGCGGCCGATACCATCGCCAACACCGGCTTTGATGACGACGCCGCGCTGCTTGAGATCGCAGCGGCTAAGATTCGCTGCAGCGAGGCCGCCGAGGTCGGAACCGGCATCGCCCATCAGGTGCACGGCGCGATCGGATTCACCGATGAACATATTTTGCATCGGTTCACGCTGCGCCTTCTTTCATGGCGCGATGAGTTCGGCGACGAAACGTTCTGGAGCCTCAAGCTCGGCGAGTTAATCACCGCCAGAGGTGCCAGGGAACTCTGGCCCCTGCTTGCCTCTCGCTGAAAGGAGCCGCGATGTCTCTCATTCATTTCGACGCCATGCGCCTGCCGGATCATTGCCAGGAGTTGCGCAAGGAGGTCCGGGCGTTCCTTGAGAGCGAGATCGCAGCGGGCACGTTCGATCCCGATAGGCCCGAAGTCGGCGCGAAGAATGCCGATGAATTCTCCCGCCGCGTCGGCGCGAAAGGCTGGATCGGCATGACTTGGCCGAAGAAGTATGGCGGGCAAGAGCGCAGCTTCCTCGAGCGCTATGTCGTCACCGAGGAGATGCGGATTGCCAATGCACCCGTGCGCCGCTTTTTTGTGGCGGATCGGCAGAGCGGCCCAACCCTCATTCGCTACGCGGACGAGAAGATCAAGCAGGACGTGCTTCCCCGCATCATCCGCGGCGAGCTGTTTTTCTGCATCGGCATGAGCGAGCCGAATTCCGGCTCGGATTTGTTCGCGGCGAGCGCGAAGGCGACCAGAACGGACGGAGGCTGGCTGATCAACGGAACGAAAGTCTGGACCAGCAGCGCGCACATCGCGGACTACATGATCGGCCTGTTCCGGACCTCCGGCTCGACCAAGGAAAACCGGCGGCACGGCCTCACGTCGTTCCTGGTCGACATGAAGACGCCTGGCATCACCTGCCGGCCGATCGGGCAGATGAGCGGCCAGCGCGACTTCAACGAGGTCGTGTTCCAGGACGCGTTCATTCCGGACGATCATGTCATCGGGGAGGTCGATGGCGCCTGGAAGCAGGCCACGAGCGAGCTGGCTTACGAGCGCTCGGGGCCTGAGCGGTTTCTCGAAACCTACGATGCGTTGCTTGCGCTTACCAACGCAGCGGGCGCCAAGCCGGACGTGAGGGTGACCGTCGGCATCGGGCGGCTGGTCGCGCAATTGCACACGCTGCGCCGCATGTCCGTTTCGGTGGCGGGGATGCTCGAGGCGGGCCGCGAACCCGTCGTCGAGGCCGCGATCGTCAAGGATCTCGGCACGGTCTGGGAGCAGGGTCTGCCGCATCGGGTCCGCGAGCTCGCTTCGCTGCTCGACCTCGAGGACGACGAAGAGGACGCCTTCCGCAACAAGCTGGATTTCGAGCTCAAGATCGCGCCGAAGCTCACAATCCAGGGCGGCACCACGGAGGTCCTGCGCGGCATCATCGCGCGCGGGCTTGGACTTCGCTGATCAAGACAAAAGGAATCTGACTCCACATGAGCACTGATATCGCGGTTACCACGCAAGGCCACGTCGCAACGATCGAGATCCAGCGGCCACCGCTGAATTATTTCGATCTCCAGCTCATTCGGGACATCGCCGACGCACTCGACAAGATCGATGCGAACGGCGAGATCCGCGCCGTCGTCCTTGCCGCGCAGGGCAAGGCGTTTTGCGCCGGCGCGGATTTCAATACGCCGGCCCGGGACGCGCCGGCCAGTGGCGACCAGCGAGACGGCGGTCACCTCTATATAGAGGCCGTGCGCATCTTCCGGAACAAGAAGCCGATCGTCGCAGCGGTGCAGGGCGCGGCAATCGGCGGCGGCTTTGGTCTGGCGATGTCGGCGGATTTCCGCGTGACGTGTCCCGAGGCCCGCTTTGCCGCGAACTTCACGCGCCTGGGTTTCCATCCCGGCTTCGGACTGACCGTCACGCTGCCCGAGGCGATCGGCAAGCCGAACGCCGAGTTGATGTTCTACACCAGCCGGCGCGTCAGTGGTGAGCAGGCACTGGCGATGGGATTGGCGAGCGTTTTGGTCCCTCAGGACCAAGTTCGCGCGGCCGCGATGTCGCTCGCGCAGGAAATTGCCGAATGCTCGCCGCTCGGCCTTCTGTCGACCCGCGCCACCATGCGCGTGGGACTCGCGGACCGCGTCAAGCATGCGACAGATCACGAACTCACCGAGCAGAATCGCCTGCGCGTGACCGCCGATTTCCGCGAAGGGGTCAAATCCACGGCGGAGCGCCGGTCCGCCAATTTCACCGGCAAGTGAGGTCACCATGACGGAAAAGCTCGAAAAATTTCCGGAGGGAAGTTGCGATTGCCACGTCCACATCTATGGGCCGTTCGATCGCTTCCCCGTCGACTATTCCGGAAAATTCGCTCCGAAGCAGGAGTTCCCAGTCGATATGCTGTTCGACGTCTGGAAGACGATCGGCATTTCGCGCGGCGTGATCGTCCATGCCGGCAATGCCGGCTCGGACAACGAGGTGACGCTCGAGGCCTTGAAGGGCTTTCCGGACAAACTGCGCGCCGTCGCGATCCTCAATCAGGATGTCACAGACAAGCGGCTGGACGAGTTGACCGATGCCGGCTTCAAGGGCGTGCGCATCAATCTCCTGTATCAGGACGGCAAGCCCGTGTTGTCGGGCGGCGGCATGAATCTGGACGACCTGAAGGCCTTGGCGCCGCGCATCGCCGAGCGCGGTTGGCACGCGCAGCTCTGGATCGAGACCGGCGATCTGCAGCAACTGGCGCCCGAAATCGAGAAGCTCCCGCTCGACTTCGTCATCGACCATCAGGGTCGCACCATGGCAGACAAGACCGTCAATTACAGTGGCTACCAGTGGTTTTGCGACCGCGGCCTCAAGAGCGGCCGCTATTGGTGCAAGCTGTCCGGTGCGGATCGCAACACGCGAGTCGGCAGCCCGTACAAGGACACTGAGGACTTCATGAAGGCGCTGGTCGCGGCCAACCCCGACCGGCTGGTCTGGGGCAGCGACTGGCCGCACGTCGGCCACGCCGACGACGCCGTCCCGAAGGAGTCCGTGCTGATGGATCTGTTCAGGCGCTGCGTGCCCGACCAGGCCGTCCGCAGGAAGATCCTGATCGACAATCCGGCCAGACTCTACGGCTTCTGAGAGCCGAGAGCTGCGAAAGGATTACGCGGGGCTGGTCCCGGCGGGGTTCTTGGGCCGTAGAGCCGCTGTCGAACTCGCCGTTGCGATGAGCACGTCGTTTGAATCCCGCAGCTCGGCTTCCAGGAAGCCGACGCTGCGTCCCTGCCGGACGACCTTGCCGTAAGCCCGATACAGGCCCGGGTGTGCGGGCAGCAGGAATGCGACCTTGATCTCGAGGCTCGCGACTGTAATCAGGTACTCGCCGCGCAGCAGGCTCGCGGTCGCCATGGCCGCATCGAGCCAGCCCGTCACGATTCCACCCTGTACGATGCCGCCCCTGGGATGCCCTTCGGTGGAATGGCAATGCCGAGGCTCGGCATGCCATTCGATCACGACACGATCGCGTGTCTGATCATAGGAAACGGCGCCGACGCCTAGCAACTCCCACGCCGCCGGCCGTCGCGCCTCGGTCTGCTTGATCAAGTCTTCGTACGACATGTCTGGTCATAGCCCGTAATTGCTGGATGTTCACGAGGCGAGCCGCAGCACGCCTCGCAAACAATCAGCACAGGCAATGTCGCTACACAACAGCGCCCGGCGGAGATCAGCTTTCCGACGCGATGCCCTTTTGCCACGTGGAGGGATTTCCGCCAAAGCCGCGGCGGGCCCGTTTTTCGAGCCAGTAGCCCATTTGCGGCGGGACCGCGCTGAAGGTCGGATCGACGCCGAGCTTCTGCGCCGCGTCCATCGCCCAGTTCGGGTTGTGGATGAACTCTCGGCCGACAGCGACGAGGTCGGCTTTCTTGTCCTGAAGGATCGCTTCGGCCTGATCGCCGTGAATGATGAGGCCGACCGCCATGGTCATGATGTCTGCCTCGCGGCGGATATAGTCCGCAAACTGGACCTGATAGCCGTACTCGTTGAGGCGGAAGAAGTTGGGGACCTTACTGTTGAGGCCGCCGGTGCTGCAGTCGATGACGTCGACGCCCTTCGTCTTGAAGATGCGGACCAGCCTGGCGTTCTCAGCCGGACCCCAGCCCGCCTCGTCTTCGATCGAAAGACGGACGAACAGCGGCTTTGGCGCCGGCCAGTTGGCGCGCACGGACTCGGCGACCTCGATGGCAAATCTCATCCGGTTGGCTTCGCTGCCGCCATAGTCGTCTGTTCGCTCGTTCGCCTCAGGCGACAGGAACGAATGGATCAGATAGCCATGGGCGGCATGCAGCTCGACGACGTCGAAGCCGGCCTGGTCGGCGCGCGCCGCCGCCTTGCCCCAGGCGTCGATCGCATCAGGAATCTCGTGACGCTCCAGTGCGCGCGGCGTGAAATAGCCATTGCCGAACGCAAGCGCGCTCGGACCGATCAGGCCCCAGCCGTCGACGTCGTCGACGGCTGCAAGCTCTTGGGCGGAGAGGGTTCCATCTCCCTCCCAGGGACGCCGGGCCTTTCCCTTCCGGCCGGTGTGTCCAAGCTGGATGCCGGCTGCAGCGCCGTTCGACTTGATGAAGCTCGCGATGTCGCGAAGCGGCGCGATGAACTTGTCGTCCCAGATGCCGAGGTCCCCGACCGTCCCGCAGCCGCGGCGCTCGACCTTGGTCGACTCGACGATGACAAGGCCCGCGCCGCCTGCGGCGAACTTGCCCGCATTGGTGATGTGCCAGGGGGTCGGAAAGCCGCGCTCTGCAACGTATTGCAGCATCGGCGGGACCACGATCCGGTTCTTGATCTCGACACCACGGATACGTAGTGGTGAGAACAGCAGCGTCTCGTTCATCCGGCCTCCCTTGTTGATTTCAGATTAGGGAGCTGGCCCACATATGCCAATGCACGTCAGGGACGGCATCGCATTTCTATGGATGTGAAAAGAGGGGCTGACGATACCTTGTTGGCTGGACGGCGTCGTTCACGCGACCGTTGACCTCCGCTATTCTGTGTCGGGATGGTCTGCAAGAATTGTCGCCAACGCTTTTCCCGATTTCGCGAGAATCTTCTGCCTTGCTTCCGCGATCTGCTCCAGGGGCGGTGCGATCTCCCGCAATCCCATCTCGACCCCAAGATCGTTGAGGGCTCTCTGGTCGAACGCGATCGAGTCGTCGGCCCAGCGGTTCATCTGCTCCGCCCAGAGCTTGCAAAGATCGTTGGCGGAGAGTTGTTCGTACCGGCGGCCGCGTACGAGATAGGATTGCCGATTGTCCGATTGACGATTCTTGAGCAGCAGCTCGACAGCTTCTCGCGCCTGATCGGTCATGGACCACCATTTTCCGAAGCGTGTCGTCGAGATCCTCAATTCGGGTTCGTTGCGAGATAAGCATAAACTCTGCGGGACCGGAAGCCAAGCCGGCCACTTCATCCCGATCGAGCGCTGGAAGCTGCGCCCTGAGCGGCAGCACCGGGCTGCCGCTCAAAGATCCTTCACGAAGCCTGGAGATCAGAACTTCTTCATCAGCGAACACTTGCTCTGTTCGCGGGGAATGTTGGCGTCTTCGGCCGGGACCGTTGCGACGACGTCGTAGAAGTCCCACGGCTCCTTGGACTGCTCCACCGTCTTTGCCCGCAGCAGGTAGTAGTCGTGGATGTGCATGCCGTCCTCCCGAACGTAACCCTTCTCCGAGAAGAAGTCGCTCACGGGCATCGAACGGAATTTTGCGAGCACGGCTGCGGTGTCGAGGGTTCCAGCAGCTTCGACGGCCTTCAGATAGTGCAAGGTGGCCGAGTACATCCCGGCCTGGACCATGGTCGGCATGCGGCCGACCTTGTCGAAGAAGCGCTTCCCGAACGCGCGCGAACCGTCATTCCGATTCCAATAGAAGGCTTCCGAGGTGTACAGACCCTGCAGATTGGGAAGACCCACCGACTTGGCATCCGTGATCTGGAACAGCAGAGCCGCGACCCTCATCTTGCTCTTCTGTCCGAGCAGGCCGAACTCGTGCGCCTGCATCAGCGAATTGGTTGTGTCGCCGCCGGCATTGGCGAGAGCCAGCACGTTGGCGCTCGAGTTCTGCGCCTGCAGCAGGAACGACGAGAAGTCGCTGGTGTTGAAGGGGTGCCGCACCGAGCCGACCACCTTGCCGCCGGACTCCTTGAGCACGGCGGACGCGTCGTTCTCGAAAGCTTGTCCGAAAGCATAGTCGGCCGTCAGGAAGTACCATTCGTTGCCACCCTGTCCCAAAAGCGCCTTCGCGGTGCTGCGCGCCAGGGTGTAGGTGTTGTAGGTCCACTGGAAGGTGTTGGGAGAGCATTTCTCGTTCGTGATGGCGGATGCGCCGGCCGACGACACGATCATCATCTTGTTCTTGTCCCGGACCAGATCAGCCAGAGCCAGCGCGACCGCGGAGTTTCCGATATCGAGAATGACATCGACGTTCTCCGTGTCGATCCATCGCCTGGCGATGCCCGAGGCGATATCCGTCTTGTTCTGGTGATCAGCGAACACGAGCTCGATCGGCCGTCCCAGCAATTTTCCGCCGAAATCGGCGATCGCCATCTTGGCGACTTCAACGGCTGCGGGCCCCGCGGCATCCGCATATTGGCCCGACTGATCGTTGAGCACGCCGAGCTTGACCGGCTTCGACGCAGGCGTCTGCGCGTGAGCCGAAGCAAGACTGAGGAAAACCATCGACGCAGCCAGTACATTTCTCATTTTTCACTCCCCTTTGAATTTTTTTTGACTTTCGAGATCAGGATTGATCTTGCGACACCAGCCGCGTTGGCGACCGATCTATTCGGCCGCCTCGCGGTATCTATCGCTCGACCCCGTCCAGACTTTCTCCGGCGGCACGAAGGGCTCCGCCCCATTTGGCAAGCCACCAGCTATATTGCTCAGGCCATTGCTCGAAATGACCGGTCAGCCCGAAATGCTCCGCGGCGTGAAGCGCCCAGAACGGATCGTAGAGCATCTGGCGTGCCATGAAGATGAGGTCGGCCCTGCCGTCCTGCAGAACCTTCTCTGCAAAGTCCGGGGTCCGGATCATGCCAACCGCGCCCGTCGCAATGTCGGCCTCGCGGCGAATGCGTTCGGCAAACGGCACCTGATAGCCTGGACCGCGACCGAGATTGGCGTTGGTCGATCCCGCGCGAAGATTGCCGCCCGTCGAACAATCGACCAGATCGACACCGAGCTCCTTTAATTTGTGGGAGAAAATGATGCTGTCTTCGATTTCCCAGCCGCCGTCGATCCAGTCGGTCGCGGAGATGCGCACGAAGAGAGGCGTAGACGAGGGAAGTGCGGCCCTCACGGCACGCGTCACTTCGAGCGGAAACCGCATCCGGTTTTCGAGGTCGCCGCCGTATTCGTCGGTGCGGAAATTGGCGAGCGGCGACAGGAACGATTGCAGGAGATAGCCGTGAGCCATGTGAAGCTCGATGATGTCGAAGCCCGCAAGCACAGCCCGACGCGCCGTGGCGACGAAGGCATCGCGTACGCCGACGAGTCCGTCCTTGCTGAGAGGGATGGGAGTCTGGAAGCCATCAGAGAATGCCACATCCGACGGCCCCGTGGGCACCCAGGTTTCCTCTCCCATTTCGATATCGCGGTCCGTCAAATGGCTATTGCCCCGGAACGCGCGCTGCTGGCTCGATTTGCGTCCGCCGTGATTGATCTGGATCGCTGCCTTTGAGCCGTGCGACTTGATGACATGAACGATCTGACGCATGCCGTCGATCTGGCCGTCCTCCCATAGTCCGGGATCGCCATTGGTAATGCGCCCCCTCCGGGAGACCGACGTCTGCTCGACGAAGACGAGCCCGGCCCCGCCCTGGGCAAATTTGCCATAGTGAACCAAGTGGAACGGCGTGACGTAGCCGTTCACGGCCGAATACATCCCCATCGGCGAAACGACGATGCGGTTGCTCAGCTCGACGCCGCGGAATGCAATGCTTTCAAACAGCTTGACCATTGTGATCTTCCCCTGAATTGGCGGACCGGGGCATTCGCCCCTCGACGTTCGTCATTGTTGTGCAATGGCGCCGGAGCGGCGTAGCTCATCAATCTCGCTGCTGGACAGGCCGAGATATTCCGACAAGACCTCTCCATTGTGCTGACCGAGACGCGCGGACGGAACGTACTCGGGCGTCGCCGTATCGTGCAGCACCAGCGGGCTGCGATGAACGAGGATGTCGCCGTATTCCGGATGCGAGATCTCGCGCAACATGCCGCGGGCGTGGAGGTGTTTGTCCTCGGTTACTTCGCGCAGGTCGCGAACGGCGGCGCAGGGCACCCTGTTGACGCGGCAAAGCTCGGTGATCTCGTCGCGCGCGAGCTGCGAGGACCAGTCGGACACGATCTGGTCCGTCAGATCGATGTGCTTCAAGCGGTCTAGCACGGTCTTGAACCTGATATCGTCGGCCAGCTCCGGCCGTCCCATCGCGCGCGTTAGTCGGGTCCAGTGGGATTCGTTGACGCTGATGATGGCGACATAGCCGTCGGATGCCGGATAGACATTGTAGGGCGCTTCGGCGAGCCCGCCGTGACGATTGCCGGTGCGGGGGGCCGCCGCCTTACGGTTGAAGACATCGGCCAGGTTCGAGGCCATCGCCGGATAGACGGTCTCGACCATCGCGATCTCGACCAGTCGGCCGCGGCCACTTTTCTCCCGATCGTAAAGGGCCGTGAGGATGCCGGCGTAGAGATGCACGCCGCTGATGAAGTCGGTGATGGCTGGACCAGCCTTGACCGGAGGACCTTCGGCAAATCCCGTTACGCTCATGATGCCTGACACGGCCTGGATGGTGAGGTCCATCGCCAGATTGTCCCGGCTGGGCCCGGACAGGCCGTAACCGGTGGCCGAGCCGTAGATCAGCCGCGGATTAACGGCGCTGAGTGCAGCATAGCCGACGCCCAGTCGATCGAGCACGCCGGGGGCGTAGTTCTCGATCAGCACGTCGGCCTTCGACGCGAGCTCCTTCAGGACCCTGACGCCGTCGGGCGACTTCAGGTTCAGGCTGATGTTGCGCTTGTTGGCGTTCAGCATTGCGAACGGGACGGCGTTGCCCTTGCTGATGCGGGCGCGATGACGCACCGGCTCGCCGTTCGGCGGCTCCACCTTGATGACGGTCGCGCCGGCCTGCGCCATCAGGAAACCGGCATACGGGCCCTGATAGACCTGGCCGAGGTCGATGACGATCACGCCGTCGAGCGGCAGCTTCTTGTTGTTGTCCAAGGTGTCCTCGATCCTGTCAGAAATTGTAGAGCCGCGCCGGGTTGGCGATCAGGATCTTGCGGCGGGTGGCTTCGTCGGGGACGCAGTCGTGCAGCAGACGAAGCAGGTCCTGGAGATCGGGCATCGTCTCGGCGCTGTGGCCGACATGGGGCCAATCGCTGCCCCACACGACCTGGTCGGGCGCTGTTTGGACGATGGCGCGCATGAAGGGCGCCGTGTCCGCATAGGGGCGGCCGACGCGCGTGTTGCGGTCGGCACCGGAGATCTTGGTCCAGTAGCGCCCGGTCTTCAGCCGGTCGGTGAAGGCGCGGAAATCCGGATGATCGTGTCCCTTGTCGGCCATGGTCCGTGACATGTGGTCGATCACGTAGTTCAGTGGCAGTTTCTCGAGCTCGGCCGCGGTGGCGGCAAGATCCGAGCTCTCGATCCAGAGCTGCGCATGCCAACCCCGCTCCGCGATGCGGGGGGCGAGCTTGACCAGATCGTCGTAGCTGGTGCCGAGCGTTGAGACCGGCTTGCCGTCCTGCCGGATCATGGTGACGCGCACCGCCTTGAAGCCGATGTTGGTGAGTTCATCGAGCCGCCGATCCGAGACATCGGGCCGCAGGATTGCGACGGCACGAAGCCTGTCGGGGTAGCGGCGCAGCGCATCGTAAGTGACGGCGTTGTCGTCTCCTGATCCGACCGCATGGACGATGACACCGCGCGTGATGCCGAGCTTGTCCCAGATGGCAAAGGCGTCTTCGATTGTGAATGGCTTTGCGGCGGTGAAGCGGCCCTCATTTCCAGGCGGAAAGCGATCGAAGGGGCCGTAGATGTGAAAATGACAATCGCAGCTGCCTTCAGGCAATCGGTAGTCCATGGAAGCAAATCCCTGTTCGGTCTAGGTGTTGCCGCCGCTGCACACGATGGCTTGCGAGCCGTCGCCGAGCGCGATGGTTGATCTCTGGAAGCATGGTCGCGAAGGGGTTGGGTTCAGCGGCGGGAGCCCAAGCGAAGACAGGTCGAACCGACGACATCAGTCGATAGCGATGGACAAATTCATTCCCGGCTTCATCACGCCCTCCCTGCAAGCGTGCGCCACCTTGGCGGGCGCTTTTCATTCTTGAACGGTTGCTACGCCGCGGCCTTTCCGGCCGCTGCAAGACTAGAGGCAGGGCTCTTCTGAGTCCATCATGTTACATATACATGGTTCTATTTCTATATATGTGTAAGATGCTTGTTGTCATAGAAGGGAGGGGCTAGACTGCGGCCGAATTCCGCAATCGGCTCGACTCGTCAAGGTACCTATCAGCCAATTACATTCCAGATATGTGTAAATGATGAGCTCCAGCATCAAATCAGCCAAGCGGATCTTTGAAGTCCTCGAGTACTTCGAGGAAGTGAAGCGTCCAATTTCGTTGAAGGAAGTGGCGACGAAGTGCGACTATCCGACTTCGAGTGCCGCGGCCTTGCTCAAGAGCATGGCGATGCTGGGGTACCTGTTTTACGACAGCTACAATCGCACCTACATGCCGACCATGCGCATCGCCCAGATGGGCCGCTGGCTGGACAGCGGGTTGTTCGGCGACAGCGCAATCCTTGCGCTGGTCGATTTCGTCCATGGGAAACTCGACGAGCTCGTCAGCATCAGCACGCAGTCCGATCTGCATGCGCAGTACATTCACGCGTTACAAACCAGCAAGCGCCTGCGGTTCGAAGTGAAATCCGGCGACGTCCGGCCGCTTGCGATCAGCGGCATCGGACGCACGCTGCTCAGCGGCCATACCGATGTCGAGATTGAGCGGCTCCTGCGCCGCATCAACGCTGTCTGCCCCCGGGAAGAGCACTTCGAGCTGAATGCGCTGATGAAGATCGTCAACGGCATCCGGCGCGACGGCTACATGTTCTCAAGACACATCATCGTCCAGGACGCTGGCGTGATCGCGGTCCTGCTGCCGAAGCGCGATTTCGGCCGCGACCTGGTCCTCGGTGTCGGCGGCCCGGTGTCCCGTCTCGAGGAGCGGCAGGACGAAATATTGGCTTGTATCCGTGAAGGCATCGCGCGGTTCCTGTCGTGACGTCTGCCGTTCGGCCGAACCCAACTTGCTCAAGACACAAAACGGACCTCAAGCCGAGCCCGCCGTTCAAGTCACCAACGGGGGGCGCATCGGCGGCAGCAGGTCCAAATCAGATTGGACTGCCTTCGGCGTTGAAAGGATACGTACACTTCGAAGTATGCTGAGTGCATTGTGGGACTGGCTTCGCTGACGAATCGATCATCCCCGTGGGGCAGCCGCTTGGCCCGTGTGACTCGGGCACGCACGCGAACAGGTTGGTCCTAAGTCTCCCAAGCTTGTTCTGTTTTGATGATGCTTCGAGATTTCGCCCGCGTCCTGGCCCCGATAGTTTCCGGGTTTCTGATCTACACCGTCAGGGTGCCCCGAGAGCATTTGATCGACAGCCTGAACGGCCCGCGATTCAAATGCGCTCCGCTCGACGAAACCGCTTCCTCCATGGCTCGCCTCGCGCAGGCGGACGAACTGGTGCTTGGTGTATCCCGTGAAAAGCACCATCGCTATCTCATCAACGACAGCTCGACGCGGGGCTTCAGCCTGTACGACGGACATGATTGGGCCGGCTACGTTTACATCGACGACGGCGGCCATATCGGTCCGCTCGCGGTCCTGCGGTCCGGCGCCGTAGCCACAGCCTTCAGGACGGCGCTAGGGTTGGCTGTCGAGAGTGGAGCACCGCAAGTATCGGCATTTCTGCCAGGCGCCAGCGAAGCCACCCTGGCGACGGCGCTGGAGCACGGCATGCGGATCAAATTCCCGATGCTGCTGATGTCATCTCGCGATTTCGGCAGTTGGGCCCAGTACCTGCCTCGGAATCCCGGCTTTATGTGAAGCGACCAGATCCGGCGGTGTACTTGCATACTTCTGGGTGCATGATGGAACTGCACTGACCAGCCCATCTTCTCAGAAGGCCGAGGGGCGGCCGCTCACGACCGAATGTCCGGTCACTACTAGCTCCGGTTGCTGCACCAGCAAGGCAGCGACCCCGACCAACAGCAGCATCGAGGCGATCATGATGGCAATCCACTTCCTGTCCTCCATGAAGACAGCAATACCCGCTGCGCCACCTCGTTCCGAGCATGGCCGCAGCCCGCTGCAAAAGATCACGAAGATCTCAGCCCTTCGACCTCCGGCAGAGGTCGTTGAACTTGGCCCGCATCGTCGAGAGCAGAGGTCCGGCGGAGACGTCGCGACCCCTGCCGCAGCCCTGTGGATTTCGCGCTCCTAGGCGCGGATCTGCCCACGCATACGCACGATCTCGTCCCGGAGATCCGGTAGAGTTCATGAGCGCAGCACCGCGGACCAGCGCAGGTGAGGCCTTTTGACCACAAGGACTCCGCCACCCCTAAATCATGGCTTCATGGCGTAGTCTCTCAGCGCCGATATCTGGTCCGTATCGTACCGGGCCCTCAAACTCGCGATCTGGTCCGGGTCCGCCGCACCACCCTCAGCCACCATCTCCGCCAACTCCGCGAAATAATGTTCGTGCCCCGGCGGCGATACCGTCATCAACACGCGCGCCGGCTTGTCGGTAGAGTTAGCGATGTTGTGCCGGACGCCGGGAGGCAGAAACAGGTAGGTGCCCGCCGCGGCACGCACGCGTTCCTCTCCGACCTGCCAGTCGCATTCTCCCTCCAGTACATAGAACGTCTCCTCCTGCACCCGATGAACGTGCAGCCCGGTGGCGAAGCCTGGAGGAATCGTCCACTCGAACATCGAGGTGTGCTTGGTGTCCTCACCCGTCACGAGGAAAGCCATCGGTTGGCCCGCCAAGGTCACGCTGTTGCCCTGGCCGGGCCGGCGGATGATCGCCTTTGCTGACATCGGGTTCCTCCGCAGTTTTGGTGTTCGGACACGTGGCCTGAGACTGCGCTCGCGTCGACGAAAGGTCGTGAAAGAACTCCGAAATTGTTGCAAAATCTCCCTCAAATGGACCGCCATACCCCATCGGCTCTCTACAAGTTCGGCCCCTTTGCGCTCGATGGGGAGGCTGCCATGTTGTTGCGGGCGGGTGAGCCGGCTCTCCTTGGCCGTCGTGCTGTAGCTCTGCTGCGCGTGCTTCTGGAGTGTGCCGGATCTCCTGTCTCAAAGGACGCGCTGATCGAGGCGGCCTGGCCGGCCCTTGCCGTCGAGGACAGCAACCTCACTGTCCAGATCGCCGCCCTTAGGCGCGCGCTGGAGCACGAGGGCGGTGCCGGCTGGATCGAGACCCTCCCGCGTCGTGGTTACCGCTATGTGGGCCCGCCGGTTATGCGGAGCGAGTCTGGGGTGAGGGAGATGAACTCTCCAGAGCTGCCCATCCCGGAAAGGCCCTCAATCGCGTTGCTGCCGTTCGAGCATTCGGGGGACAGCTCCTGGTTCGCCGACGGGATGGTCGATGACATCATCACTGGGCTGTCGCGCATCAAGTGGCTCGTCGTGATCGCTCGCAGTTCGAGCCTTGTGTATCGCGCCGTTGCAGTGGACGTAAAGCAGGTCGGGCGCGATCTTGGCGTTCGCTATGTCCTGCAAGGCAGCGCCCGGCGGAACCACAATCGCGTACGCATTAACGTGCAGCTCGCCGACAGCGGCACTGGAGTGCAGATCTGGGCGGAGCGCTACGATCGCACGCTCGAAGACGTCTTCGCACTGCAGGATGAGATAGCGCTCGCAGTGGTCGGCGCCATCGAGCCAAGCCTCCGCAAGGCCGAGGTCGAGCGTGTCCGCCGCAAGCGCCCCGAAAGCCTTGATGCGTACGAGCTCGTTCTTCGTGCGCAACCTGATGTCGATTCCGGAATGCCGGACCGTGCCGAGACGGCATTGCCGCTGCTGATGCGCGCGCTCACTCTCGAACCCGCTTACGCGCTGGCGCACGGCCTCGCGGCCATGGCGCACCATAATCTATTCCTGCGGGCCGGTCTCAAGGAGGAACATCGCCTGGAATCCGTGCGCCACGCCCGCCTCGCACTGGAGCACGGGCGCGACGATGCACTGGCGCTCACCTTCGCCGGCTTCTCGCTCGGAATGGACGCCCACGATCGCGCCGCAGCCTTCGCCGCCTTCGAAACCGCGCTTACGCTGAGTCCATCGACTGCGCTCGGCTTCATCCTCGGCAGCGTCGTACATAGCTGGGCAGGGGCAGCCGAGCCGGCGATCGCGTGGGGGCAGCGCGGCCTAAGGCTTAGCCCTTTCGATCCTTGGGCCTTCGCGGCGTTCGGTTCGCAGTCGATCGGGCATTTCCTGCAAAGTCGGTGGGAGCAAGCGGCCAAGGCCGCCTACCACGCGGTTCAGTCGAACCCGGCCCACAGCATCAACTACGTTATTCTGATTGGACCTCTGGTCGCCCTCGGCCGGCTCGACGAGGCGAGGGCCGCTGCGGCCCGGGTGCTTGAGCTGCAGCCGAATTTCCGGATTAGCCGACAGTTTGCCGGCGTCGGTTGCGAGGCGGCTCTCGCATCGAAGCTCGGTGTCGAGCTGGTTGCAGCAGGGCTGCCTGAATAGGCCCTCCGCCAGCGAGGAAGCTGGAGCAATGGGACAATAATTCGTGAGCATTGGGACGACTGCGCTGGCTTTCTTCGCCGGCGTTTCGATCTTAGCGACTGCCCGACTTTGGCCTCGTATTGGGGCGCACAATCGCAGCTTCAAACGCCCGTCGGACTCGGAAAATTGAAAAGAAGGTGGTGCGCCGTAGACCGCGACTTCATCAGGTGGGCAAGGTGCACGCCGACAGAAACCAGCCAGCGCCACGGTAAGTCAGCCTGATCTGAAACTACCAACAACGGAGCCATTCATGGTGAGAACCACAGTCGCGGTCGCGTTCCTGCTCTTTATCTCGATCTCGCTGGCACTCGGGCAAGAGAAGCTATCGGCCGAGAGTGCGAGCGCCAATCTCCAGAAGAATTTTGCATCCGCGTACAATCGGGGCGACCTTGAGGCAATGGGGGCAGCGTTTGACGAGAACGCAATCAGAGTCACTCCTAGCGGAATCTTCCAGGGCCGCGATGCCATACGACGAAGTTTCCAACAAGCCCTAAAGATAGGACTGCACGACTACTCCGTCAGGCGTGTCATATCTCGACGCGAAGGTTCGTTCATACTCAACGTCGGAGAGTGGCAGGCCAAAGTGGGCGATCAGCCCTTCCATGGCTACTACAGCGCAATACTGGCGGGCGAGGGCGACGAAACGAGGATCATTGAAGAGACGGTCAGCATCGCGGCTCCATAAGCCCGCGTTGCAGGTAGCTCATTCTTTTCCTTTTGGCACCATTCGACCTTCATGCACCTCATGCGTTATGGCCCGGCTGTCCTCTGAAGCAAGCAAACGCTTCACCAGTCGCTCACCGCACCAGAGTTCGACGAAATTACCGTGCAGCATCTGCCTCGCCCAGACGACGGCGTCTTCGTCGTTGGCGCAGACGAATGTGCGGGAGTTCTCGTGACCATTCGCATCAACGATGCAGGCTCGATATTGCATTACCAGTTCTCTCGATTCAGCGTTCAGTTCGACCGAACTGTAAGCACTGGCTCGCAAAAATCGAACTACTTTCGCTCGCGTAGACCTAGCCGCGCGTGCTAGAACGAGCACGACTGCTGTGAGGGTCGGCGCGTGGTCTTTCACACGTGGCGCCGATGTGCAGGCAAGTCATCGGATCGCCCTGCACGCGTGGCGACGGCACCCGAAGCACCTTACCAATGGTGGATTGACTATCGTCAAAAAAATCAGGATAGGGTCATCAGTATTTCTCGCTTGCGGTTCCGCGACCAGCAGCGCCCACTCTCGGCAAGTGAACGGTTTGCCTCTGGTTACGTTGTGGCTGGCAGCCCCTGCGTCGTGTCTGAGGGGGCTCTGAAAATGAGAGATGCGAGAGGATGCACCTGAACTCCCAAGACATCGGAGGGAGATCGATCGTTCTCTTGGTCGAGGATGAAGATCTTCTTCGCGAAATGCTCGAGGAGACATTGCTGGAGGCCGGTTTCGGCGTCCTCAGCGCCGCGTCCGGCGAGGAGGCTGCCGACCTGCTCAGCGGGAGTTCTCTGCCCCGAGCCCTGGTCACCGACATCAATCTGGGCCGCGCCCGAATGGACGGATGGGCGCTGGCCCGTCGCGTACGGGAGCACGATCCAAGCTGCGCAATCGTCTACGTCTCCGGCGATAGCGCCCATCGCTGGGTGTCGAACGGTGTGCCGCGTAGCGTGATCCTGCCCAAGCCCTTCGCGCCGGCGCAGTTGGTCGAGGCTCTGTCCGAACTCCTCATCCGAACGTCATAGCTGCCCGGCGCGCGAAGGGGATGCGTACGGATTCAGTTCCCCCTAGGCTGGTTGAAACCACAAGAACTGTCTCACGCTCAGGGGTACCAAGTGTCGATCGAGTTCCGCAACAACGTGCAAGTCCGCGGCCGCGGCGAGCGTGCGATGATGTTCGCTCATGGGTTCGGGTGCGATCAGAACATGTGGCGGTTCGTGGCGCCCGCGTTCGAGGCAAATTTCAGCACGGTGCTGTTCGACCACGTCGGAGCGGGCCGCTCGGACCTCGCCGCTTACGATCGCCAGAAGTATTCCAAATTGTCCGGCTATGCCGACGATGTCGTCGAGATTGGCCACGCGCTCGGGCTGAAGGGCGCGGTCTTCGTGGGCCATTCCGTCAGCGCGATGATCGGAGTGCTCGCTGCGATCAAGGATCCGACATTGTTCGAGAGCCTTATCCTTGTCGGCCCTTCGGCGCGCTACATCGACGATGGCGACTACGTCGGCGGCTTCAGCTCCCAGCAGATCGAGGAGCTTCTTTCTTTCCTGGAAGAGAACCACATGGGGTGGTCGGCCCAGATGGCGCCTGCCATCATGGGCAATCCCGACCGTCCCGAACTCGGCGAGGAACTGACCAACAGCTTCTGCCGGACCGATCCCGCGATCGCCAAGGAGTTCGCCCGGGTCACGTTCCTCTCCGACAATCGCGCGGACCTGGCCAAGGTCAACGCTCGCACGCTGATCCTCCAGTGCAGCGAAGACATCATCGCCGGGCAGCAGGTGGGTGCGTACGTGCAGCGCAACATCCCGAACAGCAAAATGGTGGTTCTGAAGGCAACCGGCCATTGTCCCAACCTGAGCGCGCCTGACGAAGTCGTTGCCGCAATCCGAGATTTCGTCTGAGTGAACAATAATTACCCCGCCGATAGCGATTTCGAAGACCTCTACGAAAACGCGCCATGCGGGTACCTCTCCGTTCGTCCGGACGGCCGCATCGATCGTGCCAATCGAACGCTGGCGGGCTGGATGGGCTACCAGCCCGACGACCTTCCCGGGATGCGGGTGAGCGAACTGCTCAACATGGCGGGACGCATATTCCTGGAGACCCACGTCTCGCCGCTGCTGCGCATGCAGGGTTTCTTCGACGAGTTCGCACTCGATCTCCTCACCAAGAGCGGGGCACGGCTGCCGGCAATCGCGAACGCTCGCGAGCGTCGAAATGATAGCGACGCACTGCTGTTCACTCGTCTGACGATCATGCGTGCCGCGGACCGGCGCCGCTATGAGCGCGGGCTGATCGACGCCCGCAAGGAAAGCGACGAGCTCAAGACCGCTCTAGAGGAGCGCCTTCAACAGGAGCGCGAAAATGCTGAACTGCGCGAGCAGTTCATCGCCGTGCTCGGCCACGACCTGCGCAACCCTCTCGCATCCATTGCGGCCGGTGCACGGCTGATGCTGAAGGCCAAGACGCCGGAGGACGCGCTGCGGCTCGAGGCCATGATGCAGAGCAGCGTCGGCCGAATGGCCAAGATGATCGAGAGCGTCATGGATTTGGCACGAGGCCGCCTTGGCGGAGGCATCTCGCTGTCCAAGTCAATTACGGCGATTGAACCCGTGCTCGACCAGGTCGTCGCCGAATTGACGGCGGCCCATCCGGAGCGCCGCATCGAAACCAGCTTCGAGGTCGAGACCCCGGTCTTCTGCGATCCGGCCCGTATCGCCCAGTTGTTCTCGAACCTGCTCGGCAACGCAATCAGCCACGGCGCGCCGGATCAGCCAGTGCGGGTCCAAGCTGCCGCCAAAGCAGAAATGTTTGACCTCTCGGTGGCGAATGGAGGTGCGGCTATTCCGGAAGAGGCGCGGACGCGCCTGTTTCAGCCGTTCTACCGAGGAAAGACGCACGGTCCTTCGCAAGGACTGGGACTTGGCTTGTACATCGCGGCGGAAATTGCCAAGGCGCATGGGGGCTCGATTGAGGTCGCGTCGTCCGAGACAGAGACTAGGTTCACGATGCGAATGCCCCTGGAAGGCGACGGGTCGCTTCGGCCGCATTCCGCTCCATAGAGCAAGCAGCGCGCGGCGGATATTGCCCATATATATGATCAAGGCGTGACGGCGAGTCCTCGCACGAAAATCCGCGTGCATCGAGCGTTAGGAACGTGTGCTGGCTTCTCGGCATCCTACTCTGGAATTCGTATGCTGCCTTTCAAATGAACGAGTGATTGTCGTGACTGGTTTTCATTACCTCAGCCTCTTTCGGCGTCGGGCGTGCGGGGCTTTATACCGAAGCTGCCAGGAGGAGAGACGAAAAAAAGGGCTGCGCCTGCTCCAGGGCTGGCTCACCCCACAGCAGCGATTGCAGTTTGATCGGAAAGGCTATTTCGAAGTGGTCGGGTCCGATACGGGAACGCGGTACCGCATCCGTCGGGGCACGTCGGCCAATGTCCGCGAGGTCGATGCATCCCGTCGACTGGGAATGGGATGGTGCTTTGTTCCGGATGGTGAGCTGGTCGAAGGGGATGTGATGCTGGTGCAAAAGATAGCCTTGGAGACGAGCGAACTTGAGACACTGGCCATCGCCAAGAACTTCTACGGATGGTGATGTCGGAAGTCTAAGGGCCTCCGTCCGCTCGCGTATCGTCAATTCGTGAGCGACCAGGTTCCGTGTTCACTTGTGTACAAAGTGTCTCATCCTTAAATCTCGGTTGCAGCAAGCAAGGATCGCGCTACCCGCCAACAGCAGGAGTTGCGCCATATGGCTTATAGCAAACCCTTCGATATCGCCGTCATAGGAGCTGGCGCAACAAAGCTGTCGGTGGTCGCTCTCGATCTGGAAAATGCGGAGGAGGCCTGCGCGGTGGGGAAGCGGATGGCCGAGACGACTGGGCGAACTGTCACCGTTCGGAATGCAGACGGCGAGGTCCTGGGTATTTTTCCAGGCGCCAATAAGAACTAGGAACCGCCAATGGCACTCGGCATTTGCGGACATGCCGACGTTCTTTTTCGAGCTCAACGATGAGGCCGCGCCCGTCAAAGATGGGAACAGTGGTGGCTTGAGTAAAGCCGACACCAGGAGCAGCAGTCCATTCAGCGAAGCGAGCCCAGCGAGCACGGAAAACGACACGCTTCCAGGGGCTCCGATCGGCAGCAAAGACGAAGTAATCGACCACTGTACCGGGCCAGCTTCGAAGCCTTAGACTTTCAACGGCCTCTCGCTTGCCCATGGCGAGCGGCTGCGGCTTCCCATGCTCGCGGGCACGCAGCGCGCAACGCACGCCGAATGCGGTGTGCAACTCCGTGGTCTTAGCCGCTGCGGCTTAAGAACCAGATTCTGGGCGGTCGTCCTGTTGTCGCGCGCCTCCTCGACGCGAGGAGCTATCAGGGGCAAGGCACAGATAGATCGACTGATCTCGCTCTGGAGCTTTATGCAAACCCCTCATGGAGCGATTTCAGGTGCGACCGGCTCAATCGGCCGCAGGTATCATTGTAAAGCTGTCGGGAACTGGAACCTTCGTTGATCGTTGCCCCATGCCAATGGGGGCAATCCATCAATCAAGCAAGTGACGGTCGGCGTGTCCGACGTGTCGGCGCCAGAAGAGCGCGGCCCGCTGGGAGGCTCATGACGCGAAATAGCGAAGATCAAAAGCCGGAAATTGCCGCATGGCAATGGAGGCAAATCGTCAACGGCGCGACCGATACCGCCATCGTCACCACCGACCTGCGTGGCCGGCTGACGAGTTGGAACGTTGGCGCTTGCAACATTCTCGGGTGGACAGAAGAGGAGATGATCGGCCGCTCCTTGAGCCGGGTCTTTGCGGAGGAGGACCAACAGGCCCAGCTTAGCCGCGAAATCGCCGACGCGATGACAAAGGGCAAGGGCGGCGGCGAAGAAGGTTGGCGTCTTCGCAAGGATGCCTCACGTTTTTGGGCGGTCGGAGAGCTCAGCCCGATCCGGGATAAATCGAATGTCGTAGGTTTCATCAAGATCCTGAGGGATCGCACGGCGCAGCGCGAAGCCGAGGAAGCTATCCGAGAAGAGCGGCACGCGCTCGAAGTGCTCAACCGTGCCGGCTCGGCGCTCGCAGCGGAGACAGACCTCGAGCGCCTCGTTCAGATCGTTACGGATGCGGGTGTGGCGCTTACGGGGGCCGAGTTCGGCGCCTTCTTCTACAACGTCATCAACAATGCGAGCGAGAGCTACATGCTCTATACGCTCTCCGGAGCGCCGATCGAGGCATTCTCGAAATTCCCCATGCCGCGCAACACGGAGGTGTTCGCGCCCACCTTTCTGGGCCAAGGGATCGTTCGTTCGGACGATATCACCAAAGATCCGCGCTACGGGAAGAACTCGCCCCGCAAAGGGATGCCTGAAGGCCACCTGCCGGTCCGGAGTTATCTCGCCGTATCCGTCATATCCCGAACGGGTGAAGTGCTCGGCGGTCTTTTCTTCGGGCATGCGCGGACTGGCGTGTTCAACGAGCGGTCGGAGCGGGGCCTGTCCGGGCTTGCGGCCGAAGCCGCGGTCGCGATCGACAACGTCCGCCTGTCCCAAGCCATGCACCGAGAGATCGAGGAGCGGAAGCGGGCGCAAGAGGCGATGGTCGAGCTCAATGCCACTCTGGAGCGACAGGTGACGGAGCGGACCGAGCAGTTGCGCAAGAACGAGGAAGCCTTGCGCCAGTCCCAGAAGATGGAGGCCGTAGGCCAACTGACAGGCGGCGTGGCGCACGACTTCAACAATCTGCTGCAGATCATTCTGGGAAATCTGGACACCCTGCAACGTAATCTTCCGGCTGAATCGGGTCGGTTGCAGCGGGCGGCGCGAAACGCGATGACGGGCGCGCAGCGGGCAGCCACCCTAACCCAACGGCTCCTGGCATTTTCGCGTCGGCAACCGCTCGATCCCAAGCCGCTCGATGTGAACGCACTTGTCAACGGACTGTCTGACATGATCCATCGTACGCTCGGCGAAACGATCGACGTGGAAACTGTCCTTGGTGCAGGCGTGTGGCGCGTCGAAGCCGACCCAGCCGAATTGGAGGCGGCTGTCATCAATCTAGCCGTGAACGCCCGCGACGCGATGACGAATGGCGGTCGACTGACGATCGAGACCAGCAATGCGCACATCGACGAGGCGTACGTCGCCGCGCACACCGAAGTCGTGCCGGGCCAGTACGTTGCCATCGCGGTCACGGACATGGGCGTCGGCATGGATTCGAAAACGGTCGCTCAGGCTTTCGAGCCCTTTTTCACGACCAAAGCTGTCGGCAAGGGCACCGGACTGGGGCTCAGCCAAGTGTATGGCTTCGTCAAGCAGTCCGGCGGTCACGTCAAGATCTACTCGGAAGTGGGGCAGGGAACGACGGTGAAGCTGTACTTGCCGCGGCTCGCGACGCAGGCGGCGGGTGCCGAGCAAGTCGAGTCCAATCCAAGTCCCGAAGCCGCACAGGAAGAGACCGTCCTCGTCCTCGAGGATGATGACGAGGTGAGAGCATATTCGGTCGAGACTCTTCGCGAACTCGGCTACCGCGTCATCGAGGCTCACGACGGACCCTCGGCCTTAAGGCTCCTGGAGCGGCAGCCCCGGGTCGACCTCCTTTTCACCGACGTTGTTTTGCCAGGCGGCCTGACAGGAGCACAGGTCGCCGCCCAGGCGAAGACGGTCCGTCCAACCTTGAAGGTGCTGTTCACGACCGGTTACGCGAGGAACGCAATCATCCACCACGGCCGGTTAGACAAGGGCGTGCAGTTGCTCGTGAAGCCATTCAGCTTCAGCGATCTGGCGGCGAAGGTGCGTGACGTCCTCGACGGCGCCTCGGACTAGTCCAGCTGCGGCTGCAAACAGGCGAGGCGACGACCATCGCACCAAAGTTCCACGGGGTGTTCGTCCACCATCGCTGCGGCCTTCCTTGCTTCGACCTTCGTCGCGCACCAAACTCACAGCGTTGTCGAGTTCGTCGAGCACGTAACCTGATAGATCATCATGCTTGGCTCGCCGAACGGCTCGACGCGTACGTCACATAAATTAACATAGGTTTGGGATTGCCAAAACTTCCCGGCATTCGTCAGATTTTAGTTGGCAGAAGCGAATCATATTGGCATGCTCCTGTGACCGGGGCTGGCACGTTCATCTCGCATCTATTTACACCCGGGTTCTGAAGCAACGGCAACGCTGCGGCAGGCGTTTCAGTACGTGTTATTTAGATCAACTCATGAACTCCTGAGGCCGCCTTTAGGTGGCCTCTTCGTTGAGAGTTCAATTCTGCGGGGACATTGCAATGGCAAAACCAGCCGTTTCCCGTGATGCTTTTCGTGGACTATTCGCTTTGTACTGGGCGAAGGCTCATCACGATCACAAAGCCGAAGCCGAGGATTGCCTTTTGACGTTGTTCGGGTCTGCGGAATACATTCCCGATCGCCTGCTGCAGCAATGGTCTGAAAAAGCTGATCTACTCGGTCCAGAAACCGTCGGTAGTGTAGTGGAGCCGCGGGCCCGTGAAATCGCCAGCGGCGGCGCGCGGTACGACCATGCGAGTGATTTTCTCCACTCGCTCCTGAGAGACCTCGGGCGAAAAATGCAGTGATCAGATGCGCCGTTTCCGCCGCTCTTACCGCGCGCCTCTGATCAACTTTGACCTCATTGACAATCTTCTGCCGGCACGCAGCTCGTTAGACCGGCGTAGCCTTTTAGCCCCTCGATCTCAACCCGCGCCTTCCTGGGTCTAGGGAGGTGCGTGGCGCCTCAATCTTCGAGGCGAGCGACCAGGCTGCTGGAGAAATTCGAACGCGATACGGAGCCATCAATAACATTTGGAAGATTGCCCTGGTGGCCTTGTAATGAGCTGCAGTCCTGCTGCACTCGGTGCCAGTCAACAGAGGGGTGCCTGACCGGTCAATGACGGACCACCGCCAGCCACGACCGCGTCTTTGTACGGTCAGATCAAAGAGAGCAAAATCGCCGGCGTTCATTAGGCAAACCTTCAATACGCACTTGGAAATCGAGAATACATTACAAATTTGACAGGAGAACCTTCGGGCGGTGGTAGAGTTCCACGCCTGCATAGGTCTGATATTATTTGAAGCTTAAATGTATGACGCTACTCGACGATCTCCGGTAGCCATCCATATAGAATGCGACCAAACATCCGCGTCGCAAATTTACGGCATGCTTCAATCTCGAGTTGCTCCACCGAAAGCCTGGACAGATGTCCCACTCACCTACCGACAAGATCGCGCTCTTCATCGATGGCGCCAATCTCTACGCGACGGCAAAAACTCTGGGCTTCGACGTCGATTACAAGCGCCTGCTGAAGGAGTTTCAGAGCCGCGGGACCCTGCTTAGGGCGTTCTACTACACCGCCATCATCGAGGATCAGGAGTACTCCTCGATCCGGCCGCTGATCGACTGGCTCGACTACAACGGCTACACCGTCGTCACCAAGGCGACCAAGGAGTTCATCGACGCCTCCGGCCGCCGCAAGGTCAAGGGCAACATGGACATCGAGCTCGCCGTGAACGCCATGGAGCTCGCCGAGCACATCGACCAGATGGTCCTATTCTCGGGAGACGGCGACTTCCGCTCCCTGGTCGAGGCCGTTCAGCGCCTGGGCGTGCGGGTCACCGTGATTTCCACGATTGCAAGCCACCCGCCGATGATCGCCGACGAGTTGCGCCGCCAGGCCGACGTCTTCACCGACCTCGTCGAGCTGCAGTCCAAGCTCGGCCGCGACCCATCCGAACGCCCCGCCCCGCGAGACCGCGTGCCTAAATTCTTGCAAGAGCCGAAGGGAAACGATCCTCTAGAATAAACAACCGGCGAAAATGAGACTGGAACGGTCGGCGAGGAGCGTCGCGCTACACGTGGCGCCTAAATCCTACCGCCCGGTGTGCCACACAGATCGGCAACACATCAGACATGATCGCACGCTAAAGCTTATCAGTCCAAGAGCCCGTCTGGCTAAACCCGTTCGGGCCGCGCCGCATAGTCTTCACGTCGTGGCGTGCGGTAGCCGCTCTAATTCCACCCAGGGCGCTCACTGTGGGTCGCCCGCCGGTGGCGGAGGCCTAGCGCGTAGGCGCTACAATACCCGTATTCGTATTACCCAAATCCTGCACAGCCTTGTTCATCGTAGGATCGTTGACGTAGCCGCTGGCGGGGGTCGAAGAGCCATTGTTCTCATTCCTAGCCGGATCGCCCAGCCGATTTCCCGTGGTTTGACGGTTGAGAGCGTTGCTCGTGTTAGGTCCGGGCGAACCACCCGTACCGTTCACGGTGCCACTGCTCGACATCGAGCCGCCCGCTGTGCTGCCTGAGCCTGTTCCTCCTCCCGAAGCTCCACCTGAACCACCTCCGCCAGCTTGTGCCAAAGCCGAGGTGCTGGTCAAAACGAGCGCCGCTACCAAGAGAAATCTGGAAGATCTCATTCTGAACTCCTATGCTGCAAGGAACAAACGCCCCGGCTCGATCCCGTTCCAAATGGAAGTCGCACCAGGACAATAAGGCGCTGAATCAGATTACTTGGGGGGAGCATGATCGGATTCTGCAACCAGCGCAGGGCGCCATGCACTTCCGCCGAGCAGCTAGGTAGGGACGAAATGCTCTTGGTACAGCTGCGCTGATGATCTGCAACTGGGAGACGACGTGAATGCCTCTGATGCGTCACCTCATCGTCGAAGGTTCAAGCTCCAGTGTCGATAATGGCGGGGCTAGGACGATATCGTACCACACCCTCTACCTACCAAACGCTGTCCATGAGACTAGTCAGCAATGCTTTGCGAGGGATGGTGCTCTTCTTGCAGATATGCTCGGCCGACAACCGTCTGTGATCGCCGCATTCAAAGATGTCCCGAACATCCTGTTCGTTCAGGCCGGACAAAACGATCTTCGTTCGACTGACACTTCAGCGTGGCTTGCTGCATTTGCCGGGTGTTTGGCCACTTTCCAGGATGCAATTAAATCCTCACGCAAAATCGTGCAGCTCGGAATCAGCACTCACAATCCTCGTAACGAAGGTCTCTTCAATGTTAATCGGGCCACCGCCGATGCGGGTCTGCGACGTTTTCCGGGTGAAGGAAAGTGCGACTTTGTTGTCGATTGGGCTGCCGATCCGACCTGGGGCCCTGACTCCGCTGCCGCAAACCAAGCTTTATACCCTGACGGCACGCATCCTTCGCAGGGCGGACAAAGCAACATGGA